>NZ_VDEK01000004.1:0-218411 GCF_007668225.1 Cereibacter sediminicola
AAAATTGGACGCCGATCACCCCGCCTGGGGGGTCAAAATTGCACGCCGAAACACAGCGACTTCCCGCAACTGCTGACCGGCGCGGGCAACCGGGTGCTGACCAACGCCTATCAGGCCGCGCAAAGCCCGCTGAAGGCGCTGGCCCGGCAGCGCACGGCATCTGACTTCCGGGCGCTCACCGTTCTGAAGCTGGGCGAATTCTCGGGGCTTCAGAAGCTGTCGGAGCATGGCGAAATCAGAGCCATGACCACGGGCGAGGCGAAGGAAGGCTATGCCCTCGAAACCTTCGGCGGCACCTTCGCGCTGTCGCGCAAGGCGATCACCAACGACGATCTGGGCGCCTTCGCCCGCTGGGGCGAGATGATGGGCCGCGCCGCGGCCGAGACGGAGTCCAAGCAGCTTCTGGCGCTGCTGGCGCAGAACGGCGGCGCGGGCATCAAGATGGATGACGGCAAGACCCTGTTCCACGCCGACCATGGGAACCTTGCAGCCACCGGCGCCGCGCTCTCCGAAGCGGCACTGTCGGCGGCCCGGCTGGCACTGCGGACGCAGAAGGGACTCGACGGCAAGACCCCGGTCAACGTGGTGCCGAAGTATCTGGTGGTTGCGCCTGCGCTCGAAACCGCGGCTGAAAAGCTGCTGGCGGCGATCAACGCTACCACTGCGGCCGACGTGAACCCGTTCGGCGGCAAGCTGTCGCTGCTGGTGGAACCTCGTCTGACGGGCAACGGCTGGTTCGTCTTCGGTGATCCGGCCACGGCGCCGGTTCTCGAATACGCTTACCTGTCCAGCGCGCCGGGGCCGCAGCTTTCCAGCCGCGACGGCTGGGAAGTGCTGGGCCGCGAATTCCGCGTGGTGCTCGACTTCGGGTGCGGCGCGGTGGGACTGGCGCGGCGCCTATCGCAACGCGGGGGCATGATGCTGGCCGACCTGATCCAGTTTCGTGACCGGCTGCGGGCGGCCCGATATGGCGGCGTCCGGCGCCTGCGCGACCAGAACGGCGAGGAAGTCGAATACAAGACCGACACCGAGATGGCCCGCGCACTGGCCGCGCTGGACGCCGAAATTCAGGGCCTCGCGCGCCGCCCCACTTCCATCATCCGCTTTCAGACCAGCAAAGGAGTCTGACATGAAGAACTTCGTTCAACCGGGCAACACCGTGACCATTCCGGCGCCCTATGCGGTCCTGTCCGGTCAAGGCGTGAAGTCCGGCCTGATCTTCGGCGTGGCCTGCGGCGATGCGGCCGAGGCGGCGGACGTGGACGTGCAGACCGTGGGCGTCTTCGATCTGGCGAAGGTCGGCACCGACACGTTCGCCCTGGGGGCTGCCGTCTACTGGGACGCCACGGCCCAGCTGGCCACGGCCACGGCAACCGGCAACTCGAAGATCGGCGCTGCGCTTGAGGCCGCCAGCAACACCGCTGCGACGGTGCGCGTCCGCCTCAACGGCGCGTTCTGACGCGGGGCCGTTCGTAGGGCACCGCCACACCCTGCGGGCTAAGCCTCGTGTCCGCTGCCCGGATCGCTTTTCCTTTCCCGATCCGGGCAGCGTCATCCCCTCACTTCAGCCATGGAGGTCGAGATGTCTGCTGTTTCTCCTCGTAACTACAGGGCCTTGCCCCCTCCGACTCCGCGACTTCTGTCGCGCCCGGAGGCAGCTGCCTATGCCGGGGTGTCGCCAAGCACGTTTGATAAACTGATGTCTGACGGCCTGATGCCTAGCCCTGTCCGGCTCTATTCGCGGACCCTCTGGGACGTTCAGGCGCTAGACGCCGCCATTGATTGCTTGCCCGACCGGGAGGAGTTGCCCAAGGTCAGCAACGAAGGCAACGAATGGGACGAAGTGCTGTCATGATGCGGAAGCCGCCGAAATACTGCCAAGGGTTCGTTGACCGTCACGGCCGGCCCCGGTGGTATTTCCGGCGGCCCGGCTATGAGCGCGTGGCGCTGCCCGGTCTGCCGTGGAGTCCTGCCTTCATGGCGGCCTATGAGGCTGCCAACAAGGGAGAACCCAACGTCGCCGGGGCAGGAGCCTCGAAGAGTCAGCCGGGCACCGTGGCGGCCCTCGTCGCCAGCTACTACCGCTCGTCCGAATATCTGAACCTGAAGCCGATTACGCAGCGGACGTATCGCAGCACCATTGAACCTTTCCGGGAACAGCATGGCGATAAGGCTGTGCTGAAGGTGAAGCGTGAACACGTCAAGGCGATCATCGCCAAGCTGGCCAATCGCCCAGCCGTGGCAAACAACTGGCTGAAGTCTATCAAGATTCTGATGCGCCACGCGGTTGAAACCGGAATGCGCCCGGATGACCCGACAATCGGCCTGCGCAAGCTGCGCACCGGGTCTTCTGGCTATCGGACGTGGACTGAAGCTGAGATCGAAAAGTTCTACGAGAAACACCCAACAGGCAGCCGTGCCCGTCTCGCGCTGGACCTCATGCTCTACACCGGGCAACGCCGCGCCGATGTGGTGCGGATGGGTCGTCAGCACATCCGGGACGGCATACTGACCCTTCGCCAGTCTAAGACCGGGACTGAGGTTGAAATCCCGTTGCATCCGGTCCTTCAGGCATCGCTGGAGGCTCTGCCCACCAAGAACATGACTTTCTTGCTGACCGAATATGGGAAGCCGTTCGCGACGGCTGGGTTCGGCAATTGGTTCCGGGACAGGGTGACTGAAGCCGGGCTGCCCGAGGGACTTTCCGCCCACGGACTGCGCAAGGCCGCTTGCCGCCGCTTGGCCGAGGCCGGATGCACCGGGCCGCAGATCATGGCCATTTCGGGCCACAAGAACCTCAAGGAAGTG
The DNA here is from genome assembly GCF_007668225.1 of Cereibacter sediminicola. Taxonomy (NCBI): domain Bacteria; kingdom Pseudomonadati; phylum Pseudomonadota; class Alphaproteobacteria; order Rhodobacterales; family Paracoccaceae; genus Cereibacter; species Cereibacter sediminicola. The sequence continues at coordinate 2,809 of NZ_VDEK01000004.1, forward strand.
CAGACCTACATTCAGGCCGCCGACTGTCTGGGACTCGCGCGGGAGGCGCTGAAGAAGCAGGTCGCGGCAGACGAAATGAGAACGAAGATTGTCAAACCCGCCGGGGAGGTTTGACAAAATGCCGCGTAACCAGTTGAAAAATAAAGATCGCGGCGCAGGGGTGGTAGGCCCGGAGGGACTCGAACCCCCAACCAAGGCGTTATGAGCGCCCTGCTCTGACCATTGAGCTACAGGCCCGGATGGAGTCCGGTTAAGGCCTCGCCGCAGGCGGGTCAAGCGTGCTTCGCGTTGCGAAGCCAGCGGAGATCGTCTAGAGCGGCCGCAGGCAGCTGCAGGGATGAAAGATGGCCGAACAGCAGAAGGGTCTGACCTACGCGGACGCAGGCGTGGACATCGACGCCGGCAACGCGCTCGTCGAGCGGATCAAGCCCGCCGCACGGCGCACGGCGCGTCCCGGCACGGTCTCGGGCCTGGGTGGGTTCGGCGCGCTCTTCGACCTGAAGGCCGCGGGCTACCGTGACCCGGTGCTGGTGGCGGCCACGGACGGGGTGGGAACCAAGCTGCGCATCGCCATCGACACGGGCGAGGTGGATACGATCGGCATCGACCTCGTGGCCATGTGCGTGAACGACCTCGTCTGCCAGGGGGCCGAACCGCTCTTCTTCCTCGACTATTTCGCGACGGGCAAGCTCGAGCTGGATCAGGCGGCCCGCATCATCGAAGGCATTGCCGAAGGATGCGCGGCCTCGGGATGCGCCCTCATCGGTGGCGAGACGGCCGAGATGCCGGGCATGTACCACAAGGGGGACTTCGACCTTGCGGGCTTCGCCGTGGGCGCGATGGAGCGTGGCGCGGACCTGCCTCGAGGGCTCGTGGCGGGCGACGTGCTGCTCGGGCTCGGGTCGAACGGTGTCCATTCCAACGGCTATTCCTTCGTGCGCAAGGTCGTCGAACTGTCGGGTCTTGCCTGGGACGCGCCGTCGCCGTTCGGCGGGGACAGCCTGGGGCGGGCGCTGCTGGCACCGACGCGGCTCTATGTGACGCAGGCGCTGGCGGCCGTCCGCGCGGGCGGGGTCCATGCGCTGGCCCACATCACGGGCGGCGGCCTCACCGAGAACCTGCCGCGGGTGCTGCCCGAGGGGCTGGGTGCGCGCATCAACCTCGGCGCGTGGGAGCTGCCGCCCGTGTTCCGCTGGCTCGCCGAGACCGCCTCGATGGCCGAGCCGGAGCTTCTCAAGACGTTCAACTGCGGCATCGGCATGATCGTGGTGGTTGCGGCCGACCGTGCCGACGCGATCGCGGCATTGCTCGAGGCCGAGGGCGAGACCGTCACGCGCATCGGCGAAGTGATCCCCGGCCAGGGTGTGAGCTACGACGGCCGCCTGCTGTGAAACGTGTCGCCGTCCTGATCTCGGGCGGAGGCTCGAACATGCTGGCTCTCGTGCGCAGCATGGTGGGGGATCATCCGGCGCGGCCGGTGCTGGTGGCCTCGAACGACCCCGGGGCCGCGGGGCTTGCCAAGGCGGCGGCGCTCGGCGTGCCGGTTGCGGCGGTGGATCACCGGCCGTTCCGGGGCGACCGCGCCGCCTTCGAGGCGGCCCTGCTCGAGCCGATCCTTGCGGCCAACCCGGACATCCTGTGCCTTGCGGGCTTCATGCGCGTGCTGACGGCCGATTTCGTTGCCCGGTTCGAGGGTCGGATGCTGAACATCCATCCCTCTTTGCTGCCCAGGTATCAGGGATTGCACACGCACCGGCGGGCGCTCGAGGCCGGCGACACCGAGGCGGGCTGCACCGTGCATGAGGTGACGGCCGCGCTGGATGACGGGCCCATCCTCGGACAGGCGCGGGTGCCGGTGCTGGCCGGGGATACGCCCGACAGCCTGGCCGCGCGGGTGCTTGCGCGCGAACATGTGCTTTATCCGGCCGTTCTGCGTCGTTTTGCATCGGGCGACCGCACGCCGATCTGGCTGACCTGACCCCAAGCGCCCATCGGTCTTTCCTTTTCTCCTCACGGCGCCTATAGCGGAAGGCGCGGGACGAACCCGTGTGAACCCCGAGACGCGGGATCTGGATGAAGACGATCACCACCACCGAGGCGCTGGCCGCCTTCTGCGAGGCCGCCAAGGCCGCCCCCTATGTCACGATCGACACGGAGTTCCTGCGCGAACGCACCTACTGGTCCAAGCTCTGCCTGATCCAGATGGCGCTTCCCGGCAAGAACGGCGAGGCGGTTCTCGTCGATCCGGTCGAGGCGCCCGACATGTCGCTCGAGCCGCTCTACGATCTGTTCCGGCACGAGCCGACGGTCAAGGTGTTCCACGCCGCCCGGCAGGATATCGAGATCTTCTTCGTCGAGGGAAAGGTGTTTCCCTCGCCGCTGTTCGACACGCAGGTGGCCGCGATGGTCTGCGGCTTTGGCGAGCAGGTGGGCTACGAGACGCTGGTCAAGAAGATCGCGCGCGAGCAGCTGGACAAGACCTCGCGCTTCACCGATTGGTCGCGCCGGCCGCTGAGCGACGCGCAGAAGACCTATGCCATTGCCGACGTGACGCATCTGCGGGTGATCTACGAGTGGCTCTCGGCCCAGATCGAGAAGAACGGCCGGCAGCGGTGGGTCGAGGAAGAGCTGGCGATCCTCACCGATCCCGAGACCTACACCGTCCGTCCCGAGGAAGCCTGGCTGCGGATCAAGACGCGCACCACCTCGGGCCGCTTCCTTGCGGTGGTCAAGGAGCTTGCGCGCTTCCGCGAGGAATATGCGCAGAAGAACAACGTTCCGCGCTCGCGGGTGCTCAAGGACGATGCCCTTCTCGAGATCGCCTCAACCCGGCCGACGAATGTCGAGGAACTGGGCCGCTCGCGGCTCTTGCTGCGCGAGGGCCGGCGGGGGGACATCGCGGACGGGATCCTCGCTGCCGTCAAGGCCGGGATGGAGGTGAAGGCCGAGGATCTTCCCAAGCCCGACCTGTCCCGCGAGCAGCTTCAGGTGAACCCGGCCCTGGCCGACCTGCTGAGGGTGCTGCTGAAGGCCAAGTCGGAGAGCCTTGGTGTGGCGGCCCGGCTGATCGCCTCGGCCTCGGATCTCGACGCCATCGCGGCGGGCGAGCGCGACCTGCCGACGCTCAAGGGCTGGCGGCTGGAAGCCTTCGGTGCCGATGCGCTGCGGCTCTGCCGGGGTGAGATCGCGCTCTCGGCCAAGGGCAACGATGTGCGGGTGGTCAAGCTCTGACAGGTTGCGCGGCGGCCGGGTGGCCGCCGCGGCACCTCAGCGGCGGCTGGTGAGGGCGTTGCCTGCCGCAACAACCGTGATCTGGTTGATCGAGCGGAGCTGGTAGGCCGACAGGAACGCCCCCACCGTGACCTCTCGCGAGGCCTGGGTCGAGACGGCCGCGGGGCCCGGCGGGGGCAGGGCGCGGAACTCGTAGGTGATCACGCCATCCTGAACCGGCCGCGCGACAAGCTCGGCGTTCCAGTAGCCCTGGGTGGGGGGCAGACCCACCGCGCGGATCACGGCGCCGCCCCGGTTCGGCTCCACGTCAAGCGAGACGATCTGCGCCATCAGCGGGCGCGCGTCCTGCGCCGGACCCGACGAGGCGACGGGGGCCAGGGTCGCGGGTGCGGCCTCCGAACCGCCGAACCAGTTCAGCGGATTGAGCCGCGAGCCGCAGGCCCCGAGTGCCAGGACCAGCGCGAGCCCCACGAGCAGCGGTCGTCTCATTCCTTCATCCCTCGCATCTTTTCCTGCCCATTGGCTAGCCTATGCGGCGGGCTTTGAAAAGCACGGGCGCGCAGGGCTGGACCTGACGCGGCTCGGTGATTACCTCTGGCGGCAGGAACGGAGAAGACCATGGCCACGCAAGCCTTCGAAGACATCGCCGAGACGTTCGACTTCCTGGACGACTGGGAGGACCGATACCGCCATGTGATCGAGCTTGGGAAGGCGATGCCCCCGCTGGACGAGGCGTTCAAGGTGCCCTCGACCAAGGTGGAGGGATGCGCGAGCCAGGTCTGGATCCGGCCGGTGATCGAGGGTGAGGGCGGCGCGGCGCGCTTCGACTTTCAGGGCGACAGCGATGCGATGATCGTGCGCGGCCTGATCGCCGTGCTGCACGCGCTCTATTCCGGTCTCACGGTGGCCGAGGTTGGGAAGGTCGATGCCGCGCACGAATTGACGCGCCTCGGGCTTGACCAGCACCTTTCGTCGCAGCGGTCCAACGGACTGCGCGCGATGGTCGAGCGGATCCGCCGCGTCTCGGCCGAGGCGGCGGCGGCCTGACGGTGCCTGCCGCCCTGCGCTTTCAGTACTGGCCGACCTTGGTGACGTCCGGGGCGAAGGCGAGATAGCCCGCGATCGCCTCGAGCCCTTCCCTGGGCGATTCGTAGGACCAGGCCGCGTCCCTCAGCGTGCCGTTGACGCCCACGATCGAGTAATAGCTCGCCTCGCCCTTGAAGGGGCAGGCGGTGGTCTTGTCGCTCTTGTCGAACATGACCATCGCCACATCCTCGCGCGGGAAATAGATCACCGGGTCGCGGCTGCCCTCGGTCAGTTCGATCGCGTTGAGGGTTTCGCCCAGAACAGCCGAGTCCGTCCGAATGACCCACTTGCCCTCGGCCTTGCGCAGGTGAATGTGATCGTTCATCGGAAAGTCCCTCACTGTGCTGCAATGCAGCAAATCATGCCGTCGCGTCAGCCGCGGGGCAAGAGGTCAAAGAGGCGCAGCCGCCGCCCCAAGCCAGGCGCGGGCCGGAGGCGAGAGGCGCGATCCAATCCTTTCGAGAACTTCCGCATGGTAGGCATCCAGCCATTCCCGCTCGGGCAGCGAAAGGCGGTGGGGCAGGATCAGCCGCCGGTCGAAGGGCACGAAGGTCAGGGTCTCGAACGACAACTGCCGGCGATGATCGCCGAGCGCCGGCGCTTCCTCGACGACGATCAGGTTTTCCAGCCGGATGCCGAAGGCGCCCTCGCGGTAGTAGCCCGGCTCGTTCGAGAGGATCATGCCCGGCTCGAGCGGCACCTCCGAGATGCGGGCAATCCGCTGCGGCCCCTCATGAACCGACAGGAAGGCGCCGACGCCGTGGCCGGTGCCATGATCGTAGTCCTGTCCCGCAAGCCACAGCGGGTAGCGCGCCAGCGCGTCAAGGTCGCGCCCGGCGAGGCCCTTCGGCCAGCGCGCGCGGCTGATGGCGATCAGGCCCTGCAGCACCCGCGTGTAGCACTCGCGCGCCTCCTCGCCGGGGTCGCCCACGGCAATGGTGCGGGTGATGTCGGTCGTGCCATCGGCATATTGCGCACCCGAATCGACGAGCAGCAGCTCGTCGCGCTGCACGGGGCGGTTGGACCCCTCGGTCACGCGGTAATGCATGATCGCGCCGTTGGGGCCTGCGCCGCAGATCGTGTCGAAGCTGATGTCGTGGAGCGCGTTGGTTGCCCAGCGGAAGCCCTCGAGCGCGGTCACCACGTCGATCTCCGTCAGCCCGCCCTTTGGCGCCTCGGCTTCGAGCCAGCAGAGGAACTCGACCATCGCCGCGCCGTCGCGCAGGTGGGCGTCGCGCATCCCGGCAATCTCGGCCGGGGTCTTGCAGGCCTTTGGCAGGCGGCAGGGATCGTCGCCCTCGGCGACCTCGATCCCGGCATCCTGCAGCTCGAGCGTCACGGCCAGCGGGGCGGTCTTGCGATCCACCTGAACCGGGCCGCCGAGCGTGCGCAGGGCCGGCACGAACGCCTGCGGCGGGCGCAGCGTCACGCCTTGGCCCAGATGCGCAAGGGTTGCCTCGTCGAACTTCGCGGCGTCGGCAAAGAGCGTCACGCGGGCGTCGTCATGCAGCACGGCAAAGGCATGCAGCACCGGATTGCGCGGCACGTCGGCGCCCCGGATGTTCAGCAGCCAGCAGATGGAGTCCGGCAGCGTCAGGACCGCCGCCTTGCGCCCGGCACGGCCAAGCGCAGCGGCGAGCCGTTGGCGCTTGGCCTCGCCCGTCTCGCCCGCAAGCGCGTCGGGATGGGCAAAGGCGCGCCCCATCGGTGCCTCGGGCTGGTCGGCCCAGAGCCGGTCGAGCGGGTTCTCCACCGCGCGCAGGCTGATGTCGGAGCCCGCCAGCGCCGCCTCGAGCCGCGCGATCTCGTCAGCCGTGTGCAGCCAAGGATCGAAGCCGATCACGCCTTGGGGAAGATTTTCACGCAGCCACTCTCCCGGCTGCACCTCGGGCCATGGGACGGGCGTGAAATGCCCCAGATCGACCTGATGCTTCACCTGAACCCGGTAGCGGCCGTCGATGAAGACGCCCGCGAGGTCGGGCAGCACGATGCAGAAGCCGGCCGAGCCGGTAAAGCCCGTCAGCCACTGGAGACGCTCGTCCCGGGCGGCCACATATTCGCCCTGATGGGCATCCGAGCGTGGAACGATGAACCCCGTCAGCCCGTCGGCCGCCAGCGCCGCGCGCAGCGCCGCAAGCCGGGCCGGCCCCTGGGCCGGGGAGGAAGTCGCATGGAACGTCTGGAACATCAGGCCACCCGCCGTTTGCCGATGCGCTTCTTCGGATCGGCGTCGAAAAGGGAGGCGAGCTGCTCGGTCATGGCGCCCGCCAGTTGCTCCACATCCGTGATCGTGACGGCGTGGGCATAGTAGCGCGTCACGTCATGGCCGATGCCGATGGCGATAAGCTCTACCTGCCGCTTGCGCTCGACCATCGAGATCACGTCGCGGAGGTGTTTTTCAAGATAGCTGGCCGGGTTCACCGACAGGGTGGAATCATCCACCGGCGCCCCGTCCGAGATCACCATCAGGATCTTGCGCGCCTCGGGGCGGTAGCTCAGGCGGCGGTGCGCCCATTCCAGCGCCTCGCCGTCAATGTTCTCCTTCAGCAGCCCTTCCTTCATCATCAATCCGAGATTTTCCCGCGCGCGCCTCCAAGGCGCGTCGGCGCCCTTGTAGATGATGTGGCGGAGGTCGTTGAGCCGGCCGGGCTGCTGCGGCCGCCCGGCGGCGAGCCACTTCTCGCGGCTCTGCCCGCCCTTCCAGGCGCGGGTGGTGAAGCCCAGGATCTCGACCTTGACCTGGCAACGTTCCAGCGTTCGCGCCAGCACGTCGGCGCAGATCGCGGCGATCGAGATCGGCCGGCCGCGCATCGAGCCCGAATTGTCCAGCAGCAGCGTCACGCAGGTGTCGCGGAACTCGGTGTCCTTCTCGACCTTGAACGAGAGCGGCGTGGTGGGGTTGGCCACCACCCGCGCGAGGCGGCCGGCATCGAGGATGCCTTCCTCGCGGTCGAACTCCCAGCTGCGGTTCTGCTGAGCCTGCAACCGGCGCTGGAGCTTGTTGGCAAGGCGGCTGACGGCGCCCTTCAGCGGCTCCAGCTGCTGGTCGAGATAGGCGCGCAGCCGCTCGAGTTCGGCGGGCTCGGCCAGATCCTCGGCGCGGATCTCCTCGTCGAAGTCGGTGGCGAAGACCGTATAGGCGGGATCGGCCTCGGAATACGGGGCAGGGGGAGGCGGCTCGAGCGGCGCCTCGCCCTCGGGCATCTCCACCTCTTCGCCCTGATCGGCGTCGGGCTGGTCCTCCATCGAGACCTGGGCCTGACTGTGATCCTGCTGTTCCTCCTGGCTGCGCTCGGGCTGCGCCTCGGGCGACTCGTCGGACTCGTCCTCGCCCTGGCTCTGCGACTCGTCCTCGTTGGTTTCCGCGTCCTCGCCCGCGTCGTCCTGCTCGTCCGTGTCGGGATCGTCGCCAAGCTGGTCGCCATAGCCCAGATCCGAGATCACCTGGCGGGCCAGTCGCGCAAAGGCCGCCTGATCGGCCAGCACCTCGTCGAGGTTCTGAAGCGTCCCGCCCGCCTGCTGCTCGATGAAACCGCGCCACAGCTCCATCACATTGTCGGCGCCGCCGGGCAGGGTGCGCCCCGTCGCCAGATGGCGCACGAGGTAGCCCGCCGCCGTGGCGAGCGGTGCATCCGAGGCCTGCGTGATCTGGCCATAGCCCTTGCGCTCGGCCTCGTGGCCGATCCGGGCGTCGATGTTGCCCGCGGTGCCCGGCATGGTGCGGGCGCCCACCGCCTCGCACCGGGCCGTCTCCATCGCCTCGTAGATCTCGCGCGCCATCTGGCCCTGCGGCAGGTAGCGCGTCGAAATTGCATCATCGTGATAGCGGCGGCGCAGCGCGAAGGCGTCGGCCGTGCCGCGGGCGAGCATCACCTCGTCGCGCGTCATCCGGCGGCTGACCTGCGGCAGGCGCATCCCCTCGCGGTTCATCCCCGCGGGATCGACCGAGAAGGTCACCGTCATGTCCGGGTCGTCGGCGAGCGTCTTGGTCGCCTCGGCGAGAGCCTTCTTGAACGGATCGGCGGGATTGTCGGTGGGCTTGCTCATGCCTCAGATAAAGCACCCGCGCGGGATGCCGACAAGGGGAGTCAGCGGAAGAGCTTCCACCGCTCGGCCCGTTCGAGCGCAAGCGTCAGGCGGTAGCGGTCCATGGCGAGGGCGACGGCCTCGGGATGCTCGCGCTCGAGCCGGGCCAGTGCGCGCAGCGGGGCCTTGACCCGCATCCGCGCCAGCAGGCCCACGACAAGAGCCGCAAGCAGCCCCGCGGCCAGCGCCATCAGGGCTGAGCCCGCCGCCATCCACACGGCGGCCGCGGCCATGAGGCCAGCCCCTGCCGCCAGAAGGCGCGCCTGCCGGCGCAAGGTCTCGAGGCGGCCGTGAAGCTCGGCCAGGCGTGCGGCGATCGCGGCCTGATCCATGTCAGCAGAAGAGCTTGTAGCGAGAGGCGCGCTCGGTCGCCATCACCATGCGGTACCGCTCGACCGCCGCCGGGTAGAGGTCTGGCTGCTCGGCCGCGAGCCGCTTGAGGTGCCGGCGCGCCGCGATCAGAGCAATCCCGGCGCTGGCCGATCCAAGGGAGGCGCCGACAAGAGCCAGCGCAAGCGCAGTGCCGACACCTCCGAAGAGGAGGAGCCCCAGCCCCGCACCGGCCAGAGCCAGCAGGTGACCGAGCGTCAGGATCTGGCGCCTGGCGCGCGCGCGCGCCGCCTCACCGTCCGCGATGCGACCGGCCAATGCCGCAACGCTCATTTCATCGCCATCGAGGCGGCGCTTTCCGGCAGTTCCTCGTTGAAGCAGCGCTGGTAGAACTCGGCCACGGTCTGCCGCTCGAGCTCATCGCACTTGTTGAGGAAGGTCAGCCGGAAGGCGTAGCCCACGTTGCGAAAGATCTCGGCGTTCTGCGCCCAGGAGATCACGGTCCGCGGGCTCATCACCGTCGAGAGGTCGCCGTTCATGAAGGCGGTGCGGGTCAGATCCGCCACCGTCACCATCTGGCTGATCTGACGGCGGCCCTTCTCGGTGTTGTAATGGGGGTTCTTCGACAGGACGATCGCCACCTCGGCGTCGTGGCTGAGGTAGTTCAGCGTGGCCACCAGCGACCAGCGGTCCATCTGGCCCTGGTTGATCTGCTGGGTGCCGTGATAGAGGCCGGTCGTGTCACCCAGACCCACGGTGTTGGCGGTTGCGAACAGGCGGAAGGACGGGTGGGGGGTGATCACCTCGTTCTGGTCCAGCAGCGTCAGCTTGCCGTCGGTTTCCAGCACCCGCTGGATCACGAACATCACGTCGGCGCGGCCGGCGTCATATTCGTCGAAGACGATGGCGCAGGGGTTGCGCAGCGCCCAGGGCAGGATGCCCTCCTGGAAGGTGGTGACCTGCTTGCCGTCCACCAGCTTGATCGCGTCCTTGCCGATCAGGTCGATGCGGCTGACGTGGCTGTCGAGGTTCACCCGCACGCAGGGCCAGTTCAGCCGGCTCGCCACCTGCTCGATGTGGGTGGATTTTCCGGTGCCGTGGTAGCCCTGGATCATCACGCGACGGTTGTAGGCAAAGCCCGCAAGGATCGCGAGCGTGGTGTCGGGATCGAACTTGTAGGTGGGGTCCAGATCCGGCACGCGGTCGGCGCGCTCGGCGAAGCCCTTCACCTTCATGTCGGTGTCGATGCCGAAGGTCTCGCGAACGGAAATTTCCTCAGTGGGTTTCACAGTCATGTCCAGCATTCCGTCCGCCTTGTTTCCACTTCGGGCGCCCGCTCGCGGCGCACCCGGCCTTTGATGAAACATATCGAGAGGGCCTGCAAGGGGAAGGGCCGGCCGCAGAGGGCCTTCGGCCGGCGGCGGCGCCAGGCCCTTTCCCGCCGGTGCGGCAGCGGGCAGGCATTGCGCCCTCCTGCCCGCACCCCGGATTCACTCGCGGAAGTAGCGGCTGTCCTTGATCTGGTCCCACGCCCAGACGACTTCCTGCAGCCGCTCCTCGTCGGCGCGGTTGCCGCCGTTCATGTCCGGGTGCAGGTCCTTGACGAGGCTCTTGTATTGCTTGCGGATCTCGAGCTTGGTCCAGGTGTCGCGCGCATCGAGGATCTCGAGCGCCTTGCGCTCGGTCGGCGGCAGCTTGCGCGTGGCGGTGCTGGCGACCTTGCCGGGGTTCTGGGTGGCCTTCTCGCCGAGGATCTCCATCGGGTCGTTCACGCCGAGGCGCGACCAGACGCGACCCTCGTCGGGGCGTTTGCCGAAGGGCTGGGTCTCGCGCCCCCAGAGCCGGTCCTTTTCGAGGATGCGCTTGATCTCTTCCTCGCCCGAACCCTGGAAGAAGTTCCACTTGAGGTTGTACTCGCGGACGTGGTCCTTGCAGAACCAGAAGAACTCGTCGAGCAGGTCGGGCGATTTCGGCGCGCGGTAGATGCCCGCCTCGGAACAGCCGGGATATTCGCACTGCCGGTTCGATGTCTCGAAGGCACCCGACATGCCCCGCCGCCCGGTCTTGCGCCGCTTCTTGTCCGAGGAGACCCGGATGTCGAATTCGAAGGGGGGGCGGTTCGTCATTTCTTCTGCCTTTCCGACTCGGAGGCGTGAGTTTAGGGCTTTGTGCGCCGGATTGAAGAGGGGAAGGCACGGGATGGGCGTCGTCGAGGAAATTCGTGATCGGCTGGAGGCGGCCTTCGCCCCGCATGAGCTTGAGGTGACGGACGAAAGCGAGAAGCATCGGGGTCACGCTGGCTGGCGTGAGGGCGGCGAGACACACTTTCACGTGAGGATGCGCGCGGGCGCGATGGCGGCGCTGAGCCGGCTTGAACGGCACCGGGCGGTGTATGCGGCGCTCGGGCAGGATCTTGTCGGGCGCATCCACGCGCTGGCGCTCGATCTGGAGGGCTGACGCAGCCGTTCTCGGGCGGCGCAGACCTGTCCGGCGGCCCGCGTGGGCCGCCGTGGCATGGATATTTGAGCGAGAATGAATGGAGCAGGGCGCGCGCGCCCGGAGAGGGAGCGCGCCCCGCCGGTCAGGCGCGGCTCACCTGGGGCGTGCGCTCGGCCTTCACCTGGAGGCGGCGGTCGTGCAGCACGGGCTCGGTGTAGCCCGAAGGCTGCTCGCGGCCCTTGAAGACCAGATCGCAGGCCGCCTGGAAGGCCGCGCCGTCGAAATCCGGCGCCATGGGGCGGTAGGCGGGATCTCCGGCGTTCTGCGAATCCACGACGGCCGCCATCTTCTTCAGCGCCGCCATCACCTGCTCTTGCGAGACAACCCCGTGGTGCAGCCAGTTTACCAGCGCCTGGCTCGAGATCCGGCAGGTCGCCCGGTCCTCCATCAAGCCCACGTCGTTGATGTCGGGCACCTTCGAGCAGCCCACGCCCTGATCGACCCAGCGGACGACATAGCCGAGGATGCCCTGGGCGTTGTTCTCGATTTCCTGCCGCAGTTCCGCGTCCGACCAGTTCACGCCCTCGGCCACGGGCAGGGTGAGCAGGTCGGCGAGGCTGCCGCGGGGGCCGCCGGCGGCGATCTCCTCCTGCCGCGCCTTCACATCCACGCGGTGATAGTGGGTGGCGTGGAGCGTCGCCGCCGTGGGCGAGGGCACCCAGGCGCAATTGGCGCCCGCACGGGGATGCACGATCTTGGTCGCGAGCATCTCGGCCATCCGGTCGGGCATGGCCCACATGCCCTTGCCGATCTGAGCCCGGCCGCGCAGCCCGCAGGCAAGGCCGATGTCCACGTTCCGGTCCTCGTAGGACGCGATCCAGCGCGAGGCCTTCATGTCGCCCTTCTTCACCATCGGGCCCGCCTCCATGCCGGTCACGATCTCGTCCCCGGTCCTGTCGAGGAAGCCCGTGTTGATGAAGGCCACCCGGTGCTTCGCCGCCCGGATGCACTCCTTGAGGTTGACCGAGGTGCGGCGTTCCTCATCCATGATGCCGAGCTTGACGCTGTAGCGGGGCAGGCCGAGCGCCTCCTCGACACGGGTGAAGATCTCGTCGGCAAAGGCCACTTCCTCGGGCCCGTGCATCTTGGGCTTCACCACATAGACCGAGCCGGTCACCGAGTTCCGCGGCCCTTCGGTCTTGCGCAGGTCATGCATGGCGCAGAGGGTCGTGGCGAAGGCGTCGAGCATCCCCTCGAAGATCTCCTCACCCGCCTCGTCCAGCACGGCGGGCGTGGTCATCAGATGGCCCACGTTCCGCACCAGCATCAGCGCCCGGCCCTTGAGCGTGATCGTGCCGCCATCGGGCGCCGTAAAGGACAGGTCCGGCGCCAGTTCCCGCACGAACATGCGCCCGGCCTTCGAGATCGCCTCGCGCAGGTCGCCGCGCATCAGGCCCAGCCAGTTGCCATAGGCCAGCGCCTTGTCCTCGCCATCGACGGCCGCAACGGAATCCTCGCAATCCATGATGGCCGACAGCGCGGACTCCATCCGGATGTCGGCCACACCCGCGCGGTCCGTCGCCCCGATCCGGTGCCTCCGGTCGATGTCGAGAATCAGATGCAGCCCGTTGTTCCCGAGGAGGATCGCGCTCGGTGACCCCGCCGGCCCCGCGTAGCCGGCCAATTGCGCAGGCTCCTTCAGCGCGGGAACGAGAGCGCCGTTCTCGATCCGGTAGCTCTCGACGTCGGCATGACTGCCCTCGGCGAGCGGCGCCACCTCGTCCAGGAACTGCCGCCCCCAGGCGATCACGCGCGCCCCGCGCTCGGCATCGAAGTCACCGGCAGGCGGCGCATCCCCAAGCGCGTCCGTACCGTAGAGCGCATCATAGAGCGAGCCCCAGCGCGCGTTCGCCGCATTCAGCGCGTAGCGGGCGTTCATCACCGGCACGACCAGTTGCGGACCTGCCACCTCGGCGATCTCGGGATCGGTGTTGCCGGTCTCGATCGTGAAATCCGGGCCCTCCGGCAGCAGATAGCCAATCCCGCGCAGGAAGTCGGTGTAGTCCTCGATGCTCGTGCGCTGGCCGCGCCGTTCCCGATGCCAGGCATCGATCCGCGCCTGCAGATCGGCGCGACGGTCAAGAAGCGCGCGGTTGCGCGGCCCCAGTTCGCGCACCATCCGGGCAAGCCCGCCCCAGAAGGCGTCCTCGCCGACACTCGTGCCCGGCAGGGCCTCACGCGCCACGAACTCGGCAAGGCGCGCGTCCACCTGCAACCCGTGCTTCTCGATCCGGTCGGTCAAGGCCCTACTCCCGCTGTTGACAATCTGTCGCAGCATTACGGACAAAGCTGCCGGCATTCAACCATCTGGTCATGAAAGATGACCAATCTTGCCGGCGCACCTCAAAGATCCAGGCAAAGCTGCCCCGGGTCGGCCCCGCGCCGTCCGCGTGTCCCCCGAACCGCCCGCATGTCCGACGGTTCCAGCAGATCCGGCGTGGGCAGGACAAGACGGCGGCGACCCTCGCGGATGGCCGTCGCCGGATCGACAAGCGGCTCGGGGTAGCGCCGCCCGAGAAGCTGCCGCGCGCCCTCCCAGCGCCAGGGCGCCTGCAGGAACATGTCGGGCACGTCGGCCAGCTCCGGCAGCCAGCGGCGGGTGAAGGCGCCTGCCGGATCGAGCGCCGCGGCCAGTCCCAAGGGATCCACGGGCCGGGCCAGCGCCGCCCGCCGCACCCGCGCCCGATGGACGGCGGGGGCATGGTCCGTCAGGCCCGCTGCGAGGACCGCACCCGACGTCCGCTCGCACAGACGCAGATGGTGCATCGCGACCGAAACCAGCAGGCCGCGCAGCCGCGCCGGCAGCCAGCCTGTCGCCGCCAGCGACCGGGCGGCCGCATCCACAAACGGCAGACCGGTCTCGCCCAGTCGAAGCGCCTCCTGCCGCGCCGCTCCCGAGGCGATACCATCCTTCATTCTCGCGAAAATATCCTCGGGGGGAGCCGCCCCTTCCGGGGCGGCCGGGGGGCAGACAGCCCCCCGCGCGACATCGGCCTTCGCAAGCGCCGCCCGAAATGTGCCGAGACTGCGTACCCAATCCCCCCCCGCCCCCTCCATCCGCGCCGTCACGGCCTCGCGCACTTCGTCTCTCGACAGCGTGCCGTTCGTCAGGTGCGGCGACAGGCGCGAGCAAATCCGCTCGGCCCGCAGTGGCCGGTCGCGCTCGTCCCGATAATGCTCGCCCCGCCGTTCCAGGAAGCTCTGCAACAACAGCCGTCCCTGCATCCGCCCGCCCGGCTGGCGGTGCGGGCAACGGTCCTCGGCGATCCTGAGGGCGCGGGCCGGGGGGATCGGCCCCGGCTCGACCCCCGGCAGCGGAGTGAGCGTCGCAGGCGCACCGGGCCCCGGCGCGAGGGCCGTGAACTCCACCCCCGCGGCCGCCGCCCAGGCCTGAACCCGTCGATCAAGCGCATGGCAGGCGGGATCCTCGATGCAGAGGATGCGTCCGATCCGGTGCAGACGGCAGAGCTTCTCGAGCACGGACAGGGGATCGCCCACCCGCAGGGCGAGGGGCGCGCCAAGCGCCGCAAGCGACTCGCGCAGGTCCTGCAGGCACTCGGCCCGAAAGGCCCATTGCCGCCCCGATCGGGCCGGGTCCGCCCATTCCGACGGATCGACGATCACGAGGGGCAGCACCGGCCCGTCCGCACGCGCCAGCGCCGGGTGATCCGTCACCCGCAGGTCATTGCGAAACCACACCAGAACATTCATGGAACACGGCTTAGCGGATCGGGCGGGAAGGGCAAGGGTCTCGTGGCCCCTCGGGCGTCGCGGCGCGAAGGGCAGCCGATAGGCACGACCCACCCCCCGCAGCGTCATCGCCCTGAAACCAAGCCTTGCGATGAAGGGGCGACCCCCGCGACCCGGCGCGGCGGGCCTTGCGCGCGGCGCGGCGCGGGCTAGGCTGAAGGTCCAGGAGAAGATCATGACTGACACGCCGATCCGCCTCGCCGATTACCGCCCCCCCAGCCATCTTGTCGAAACCGTCTCGCTCGTCTTCCGTCTGACGCCGGGCCAGACGCGCGTCCTGTCCGAGATCCGGTTCCGGCCGAACCCGGCCCTGCCGGGGCGGCACGACCTGCGCCTTGATGGTGAGGGGCTGAAGCTCATCTCGGCCGCGGTCGATGGCGCGCCCGTCACGGCCTCTCCCGACGCGACCGGCCTCACCCTGCCTGCCGCCGGCCTGCCCGAGGGCACCTTCACCTTCTCGGCCGAGGTCGAGATCGACCCGGCCGCCAATACCGCGCTCGAGGGGCTCTACATGTCGAACGGCATGTATTGCACGCAATGCGAGGCCGAGGGCTTTCGCAAGATCACCTTCTATCCCGACCGGCCCGACGTGATGGCGCCGTTCCGCGTGCGGATCGAGAGCGACCTGCCGGTGCTGCTGTCGAACGGCAACGAGGTCGCCTCGGGGCCGGGCTGGGCGGAGTGGCACGATCCCTGGCCGAAGCCCGCCTATCTTTTCGCGCTGGTGGCGGGCGATCTCGTGGCCCACAGCGCGGGCTATACCACCATGTCGGGCCGCGACGTCGCACTGAACATCTGGGTGCGGCCGGGCGACGAGGCGCGCTGCGCCTATGCGATGGACAGCCTGATCCGGTCGATGAGATGGGACGAAGAGGTCTATGGCCGCGAATACGATCTCGACGTGTTCAACATCGTGGCGGTCGATGATTTCAACATGGGCGCAATGGAGAACAAGGGGCTCAACATCTTCAACTCGAAGTATGTGCTGGCCCTGCCCGAAACCGCGACCGACGAGGATTTCGCCCGGATCGAGGCGATCATTGCGCATGAATATTTCCACAACTGGACCGGCAACCGGATCACCTGCCGCGACTGGTTCCAGCTGTGCCTGAAGGAAGGGCTGACGGTCTCCCGCGACCAGCAGTTCAGTTCCGACATGCGATCGGCCGCGGTGAAGCGGATCGAGGATGTGCTGACGCTGCGCGCGCGGCAGTTCCGCGAGGATGACGGGCCGCTGGCCCACCCGGTCCGCCCCGAGGAATATATCGAGATCAACAACTTCTACACCGCGACCGTCTACGAGAAGGGGGCGGAGGTGATCGGCATGCTCAAGCGTCTCGTCGGCGACGAGGGCTATGCGAAGGCGCTTGACCTCTATTTCCGGCGCCACGACGGGCAGGCGGCGACCATCGAGGACTGGCTCAAGGTCTTCGAGGATGCCACGGGCCGCGATCTTTCGCAGTTCAAGCTCTGGTATTCCGAGGCCGGGACACCGCGCCTCAAGGTCTCGGACCGGTTCGAGGCGGGCCGCTACACGCTGGAGTTCGAGCAGCTGAACCCGCCGACCCCGGACCAGCCCGTGAAGCGCCCCAAGGTCATCCCGATCGCCGTGGGCCTTCTGAATCCGAACGGCGACGAGGTGGTGCCGACGACCGTCCTCGAGATGACCGAGTCGCGCCAGAGCTTCAGCTTCGGCGGGCTGGCGAGCCGCCCCGTCCCGTCGATCCTGCGCGGCTTCTCGGCGCCCGTGGTGCTGGAACGCGAAACCTCGCCCGAGGAGCGCGCCTTCCTGCTCGCCCATGACACCGACCCGTTCAACAAGTGGGAGGCGGGCCGGGCGCTCGCGAAGGACGTGCTGGCACGCATGGTGACCGAAGGCGCGCAGCCGGGGCCGGACTGGCTCGATGCGCTGGCGCGGGTGGCGGTGGACGATGCGCTCGACCCCGCCTTCCGTGCGCTCGCCCTGCGGCTGCCGGGCGAGGATGACATGGCGCAGACGCTCCATTCCGCGGGCCATGTGCCCGATCCGGCGCGCATCCATGCCGCGCGCGAGCGGATGGCCGAGGCGCTGGCTGAGCGGCTCGAGCCGCAACTGGGGGCGCTGATCGACGCGCTGGCCGAACCGGGGCCCTTCTCGCCCGAGGCGCGGGCCGCGGGGCGGCGGGCGCTGCGGCTGGCGGCGCTGGGCCTCGTGACCCGGTGCGACGGGGGCGCGCGCGCCGAGGCCGCCTTCCGTGCGGCCAACAACATGACCGAAGAGGTTGGCGCGCTGGCCTGCCTGCTCGAGATCGGCCGGGGGCAGGAGGAACTGGGCCTCTTCGAGACCCGGTGGAGCCGGGACCGTCTGGTGATGGACAAGTGGTTCGCCCTGCAGATCCTCCATGCTTCGCCCGACCAGACGGGCGCGACGGTCGAGCGGCTGACGGCCCATCCCGCCTTCGAATGGAAGAACCCGAACCGCTTCCGCTCGGTCGTCGGGGCGCTTTCGGCCAATCATGCGGGCTTTCACCACGCTTCGGGCTCTGGGTACCGGCTGCTTGCGGACTGGCTGATCCGGCTCGATCCGCTGAACCCGCAGACGGCGGCGCGCATGTCCACCGCCTTCGAGACGCGGGCGCGCTATGACGCGGACCGGCAGGCCATGATGCTCGCCGAACTCGACCGCATCCTCGCCACCCCCGGCCTCAGCCGGGATCTGGGCGAGATGGCCGGGCGGATGAGGCGCGGGTGAGGAGGGGAACCTTGGCCCGAAACAGGCGTTCTGACCGGCGGATGACTGCCGAGTGCGAAGGCGCGCAAAGGCCGGCACTTGCCGGCCAAAACGACTCAGCCTCATGTCATGCGAGAGCAGGAGGCCATTGGTATCGCTCATGATGCAGTCCCGAATCGATCCGCTCATCGAGGAGCGCGCGCCGTGGCTCTTTTCCGGCCGGCCGCACCATGACCTGTGCCGGCGGCTGCTGACGCGCGTCCTGAGCTACGACCGCACGGTGCAGATCGGTGAGACGTTGAAGGACGACCCCGCACCCGAGATCATGCGCCGCGTGGCCGCGATGATCGCCCGCGATGTCGAGGTGTCCGGGCTCGAGAACCTGCCGCGCAACGGGCCGGCGCTGGTGGTCTGCAACCATCCCACCGGGATTGCCGACGGGATCATCCTGCACCGGGCACTGGCGCCCCTGCGGCCCGACCTCTTCTTCTACGCCAACCGTGATATCCTCCGCGTGCTGCCGCAGATGGAGGACATGATCTGCCCGGTCGAATGGCGTCCCGAAAAGCGCAGCCACCAGAAGACGCGCGAGACGATGGATTACACGCGCCGCGCCATCGAGGCGGGGCGGCTCGGGGTGATCTTTCCGTCGGGCCGCCTTGCGAAGCGCACCGGGCTCAAGCTGATGGAGCGGCCGTGGATGGCCTCGGCCGCAATGATCGCGCGCAAGTTCGACCTGCCCGTGGTGCCGGTGAACATCCGGGCCCGCAACTCGACGCTTTTCTATCTCTTTGACCTGATCCACCCCACGCTGCGCGACATCACCCTGTTCCACGAGGTGCTGAACAAGCACCGCCAGCCGTTCCGCATCACCATGGGCCGCCCCATCCCGCCTGAGCGTCTGCCCACGAAGTCCGAAGAGGGGATCGAGATGCTGCGCGAGGCGACGCTGGCGCTGGGCGGGCAGCATTCGCCCGCGGTCAGCATCCTGCAGATGACCAGCCTGCGCGGTGCCCTTCGCTACGCACGGGGCTAGGCACCGCTGCGGCATCCCCTTGCGCGGCGGCCCGGGATGGCGTTCAACTCGGCGCCATGACCGCACCGCGCTATACCCCGCTCGTCGAGAGCCTGCCCTCCACCGTTCCCTTCGTTGGCCCCGAAACGCAGGAGCGTGCGCGCGGCCGACCCTTCCGCGCCCGGCTCGGCGCGAACGAGAGCCTCTTCGGGCCGTCACCGCGGGCCGTCGCGGCGATGTCGCGCGCCGCATCCGAGGTCTGGATGTATGGCGACCCCGAGATGCACGAGCTGCGCGGCGCGATCGCGGCGCATCACGGGGTGGCGCCCGATCAGGTGATGGTGGGCGAGGGGATCGACGGTCTGCTGGGCCTGCTGGTCCGGCTGCTCGTGGCGCCCGGAGATGCGGTGGTGACCTCGGACGGGGCCTATCCGACCTTCGCCTTCCACGTCACGGGGTTTGGCGGCACGCTGCACAAGGTTCCCTACCGCGGTGATCGCGAGGACACCGAGGCTCTCGTCGCCCGCGCCCGCGAGGTCGGGGCGAAGATCCTCTACCTCGCGAACCCGGACAATCCGATGGGCTCGCACCATCCCGCCGCCACCATCCGCGCGATGATCGAGAACCTGCCCGAGGGGACGCTCCTTGCGCTCGACGAGGCCTATGTGGAGCTTGCGCCCGACGGGACAGCCCCGCACATCGACCCCGAGGATCCGCGGGTCATCCGTTTCCGCACCTTCTCGAAGGGATACGGGCTTGCGGGCCTGCGGGTGGGCTACGCGATCGGCGCCCGCGGCCTGATCGCCGCCTTCGACAAGGTGCGCAACCATTTCGGGGTTGGCCGGATCGCGCAGGCCGGTGCGCTGGCGGCCATCACCGATCAGGACTGGCTGGTGCAGGTGAGAAAGCAGGTGGGCCTCTCCCGCGACGAGATCGGCCGGATCGCCCGTTCTTGCGGGCTGGCGCCGCTGCCCTCGGCCACGAACTTCGTCACGGTCGATTGCGGACGGGACGGCGCCCATGCGCGTGCCATCCTCAGGGCCTTGGTGGAGCGGGACATTTTCGTGCGGATGCCGTTCGTGGCACCCCACGACCGCTGCATTCGCATCAGCTGCGGCCGTCCCGAGGATCTGGCCGCCCTGGCCGAGGCCCTGCCCGACGCGATTCGCGCGGCAGGATAACGGCGCACCGGCCGCCTACTCGGCCGCCAGCCCCCCGCGTGCCGGACCAAGCGAGGGCGCATGTCCCTCGGGGGCCTGCGCGGTCAGCCCTCTCTGGCCCTCGTCCGTGCCGGGCCGGAGGCTCGAGGCAAGCGCGGATGGGCCCGGCGTTCCCTCGGGGCGGAAGAAGGCCGGCAGGTCCGGCGGAAGCTGGTCCGTGGTCTGGGCTTCTTCGACCACCCGGCGGAAGATGAGCAGATTCTGGTAGGTGGTCGTCTTGCCTGTGAAGCCGACCCGTTCCTCGCAGGGCAGGGTCTCGGCGCGCAGATAATCCCAGCCGTCACGGCCAAGCTCGTTCATCATCTGGGTAAGCGCGTGGGCAAAGCGATCGGTGGGGGTCTTGGCGCCCTTCACCTTCTCGCCCTTCCGCGGCGCGGGGATGACCTTGTATTCGAATCGGGGCATGGTCTGGAATCTCGCTTGCTCGGGCGAGAGTCTAGGGCGAACCGGGCGGGTGCCAAGGGGCAAGGCGGGCCGCGCCGCCCCGCCGCGCGGTGAACAGCCGATCAGGCCCCGCCGGTCGGAGCCCTACAGCCCCAGCTTCTGCGCCACGATCTGATTGACGGCAGCGGGATTGGCCTTGCCGCCGCTGGCCTTGATGACCTGGCCGACGAACCAGCCGGCAAGCTTGGGATTGGCCTTGGCTTTCTCGACCTGCGCGGGGTTGGCCGCGATGATCTCGTCCACCGCCCGTTCGATGGCACCGGTGTCGGTCACCTGCTTCATGCCGCGGGCCGCCGCCACCTCGGCGGGATCGCCGCCCTCGGTCCAGATGATCTCGAACAGGTCCTTGGCCATCTTGCCCGAGATCTCGCCCGAGGCGATCAGGTCGAGCACCCCGCCCAGCTGCGCGGCACTCACCGGCGTCTCGGCGATGGTCAGGCCCTGCTTGTTCAGCCGGCCGAACAGTTCGTTGATGACCCAGTTCGCCGCCTGCTTGCCGTCGCGCCCCTTGGCCACCGCCTCGAAGAAGGCGGCCGCGTCCAGTTCGGCGGTCAGCACGTTGGCGTCGTAATCGGTCACGCCGTAGTCGCCCATGAAGCGGGCCTTCTTGGCGTCCGGCAGCTCGGGCATCGAGGCCGCGATCTCGTCCACCCACGGCTGCTCGATCTCGAGCGGCAGAAGGTCGGGATCGGGGAAGTAGCGGTAGTCGTGCGCCTCTTCCTTCGACCGCATCGAGCGCGTCTCGCCCTTGTCGGGATCGTAGAGGCGGGTCTCCTGCACCACCTTTCCGCCATCCTCGAGGATGGCGATCTGGCGCCGCGCCTCGTAGTCGATGGCCTGCTGGATGAACCGCATCGAGTTCATGTTCTTGATTTCGCAGCGGGTTCCCAGATGCGAGAAGTCCTGCGTCGCCTGATAGCGCTCATAATCGCCGGGGCGGCAGACCGAGACGTTGACGTCGGCGCGCAGGTTGCCGTTCTGCATGTTGCCGTCGCAGGTGCCGAGGTAGCGCAGGATCTGGCGCAGCTTGGCCACATAGGCCGCCGCCTCTTCGGGGCCGCGGATGTCGGGGCGGCTGACGATCTCCATCAGGGCCACGCCGGTGCGGTTGAAGTCCACGAAGGAGAGATTCGGGTCCATGTCGTGGATCGACTTGCCGGCGTCCTGTTCCAGATGGATACGCTCGATCCGCACGAGGCGCGCGACGCCCGGACCCATCTCGACCAGCACCTCGCCCTCGCCCACGATCGGGTGATAGAGCTGGCTGATCTGGTAGCCCTGCGGCAGGTCGGGGTAGAAGTAGTTCTTGCGGTCGAAGGCCGAGACCAGGTTGATCTGCGCCTTGAGGCCGAGGCCGGTGCGCACCGCCTGCGCCACGCAGAACTCGTTGATCACCGGAAGCATTCCCGGCATCGCGCAATCGACGAAGGACACGTTCGAGTTCGGCTCGGCGCCGAACGTGGTCGAGGCGCCCGAGAACAGCTTGGCGTTCGACGAGACCTGGGCGTGGATCTCCATGCCGATCACCAGTTCCCAGTCGTGCTTGGCCCCGGCGATCACCTTGGGCTTCGGGGTCTCATAGGTCAGGTCGAGCATGGGGCACCTCCGGTCGCTGGGCGTTTCTAGGCGGGGAACTGCCAGAGGGCAAGGGAGGGGGTGGCGAAGTCTCGCCGACATCATTTGGGCTGGGTTGCCCGAATCCGCTGGCGCCGGGCACAACCCGCGAGCCGCGACGTGAGGCGGTGCAACTCTGAGGTTGACGGATGAAGATCCGGATGGTCCTGATCGGTCTGCTGCTCGCCCTGCCGGTTTCCTGCGGCGAAGCGCGACCCACTTCGGAAGCGCGGAACTTCCTGCCCGCCATGCGGTGGGACCACCGCCCCGAAGCGAAGATCTGGACCGAGCGGACGCTCCTTGCCGTGGAACAGCGCGACGACTTCCTGACCGACATCGTGCCGCAGGACATCGGGACCTGGTGCCCCGGCTATCCCGACGCCACGCCCGAGGAGCGCCGCGCCTTCTGGAGCGGGATCCTCTCGGCGCTGGCCAAGCATGAGAGCACCTGGAACCCGGTGGCCTCGGGCGGGGGCGGGCGCTGGATCGGCCTGACGCAGATCGCGCCCCAGACCGCCCGCGCCTACGGCTGCCGGGCCCAGAGCGCGGGCGAGTTGAAGGACGGGGCGCTGAACCTGTCCTGCGCCGTGCGGATCGCGGCCAGGCAGGTGGGACGCGACGGGATGGTGGCGGGCAACGGCCGCAAGGGCCTCGGGCGCGACTGGGCGCCGTTCCGCAGCGCCTCGAAGCGGGCCGAGATGGCCGCATGGACGCGCTCACAGCCCTACTGCCAGATGCGGAGCTGAGGTCCGGCGGCGGGGGGCTGTCTGCCCCCCCGGGCCGCGGCAGGCCGCGGCCTCCCCCCGAGGATATTTCTGCAAGAGTGAAAGCAGGGGCGGCGCGGGCCGTCCCGAGCCTTGCGGGGCGGCGCCCGGGGGCGCCGCCGGGTCAGGCGACTTCGGACAGGCGGGCGAGGGCCGCGGAGAGCTTCGCGGCCTCTTCCTCGCCCTGTTCAAGCCGGGTGCGGGCCTCGTCCACCACCTCTTCCGGCGCGGAGGCGACGAAGGCGGAATTGCCGAGGCGCCCGCGCAGGCTGCCGAGATCCTTCTCGAGCTTTTCGAGGGTCCTGGCGAGGCGCGTGCGTTCGGCGGCGATGTCGATCACGCCCTCGAGCGGGATGGCGAAGCTGCCGCCCTCCACGGCAATGGTCAGGGCCCCCTTCGGTGCCGTCGCGGCCTCGGTGAAACCCTCGAGGCGGGCGAGGCGCAGGATGAGGGCCTCGTTGCGGGCCAGGGCCGCGCGTCCTGCCTCGTCCAGCGCCAGTTGCAGCACCGGCAGCTTGAGCCCCGCCGGCACGCGCACCTGGGCCCGGGCCGAGCGGATCTCTTCGATCAGGCCGATCACCCAGCTCATCTCGCCTTCGGCAAGGACGTCGTGAAGCTCATGGCCGTAGGTCGGCCAGTCGGTGTGCACGAGCATCTTCTCGCGTTGCCCGGTGGCCTCCCAGAGGTCCTCGGTGATGAAGGGCATGATCGGATGCAGCATGATCATGCACTGATCGAGAACCCATGCCATCGTTCTGCGGGTTTCGTCCGCTTGCGGACCATCAAACAGCGGCTTGGAAAATTCGATGTACCAGTCGCACACCTTGCCCCAGACGAAGGAATACAGCGTGCCGGCCGCCATGTCGAAACGGTACGCGGCAAGCGCCTCATCAACGTCGCTCAGGGCCTTCGCCGTCTCGGCAAGTATCCAGCGGTTCACGGTGGCGGTGGCCTGCGGCGGGGCGGCCTGCGTTGCGTGCCCCTCCCACACGCCGTTCATCTCGGCGAAGCGGCAGGCGTTCCAGAGCTTGGTGCCGAAGTTGCGATAGCCCTGGATGCGCGCGGTGGACAGCTTGAGGTCGCGGCCCATGGCGGCCATCGCCGTCAGGGTGAAACGCACGGCATCGGCCCCGAACTCGTCGATCAGTTCCAGCGGGTCAAGCACGTTGCCGAGCGACTTCGACATCTTCTTGCCCTTCTCGTCCCGCACGAGCGCGTGGACATAGACGGTCTTGAAGGGAACCTCGTTCACCACGGCCAGCTGCATCATCATCATCCGGGCGACCCAGAAGAAGATGATGTCAAAGCCGGTGATCAGCACGTTGGTCGGGAAATAGCGGCGGAGTTCGTCCGTATCCTCGGGCCAGCCCAGCGTGCCGATCGGCCAGAGGCCGGAGGAGAACCAGGTGTCGAGCACGTCCGGGTCGCGCCAGACCGGATAGACAAGATGCGTCGGGTCCTCGCTCACGTTGTAGTCGGCGAGCGCCTGCGCCAGCCGGTCGACGGCCTCGGCGCGGCTCGCGACCTCGACCACGCGGGCATGGTTCAGCGGCGCCGGCAGCGAGGCGAGATCGTCGAGGAACTTCTCGGACACCGCGTCGAAGTCGAAGGCGCAGTGATGCGTGGGCTCGGCATGGTTGAAGGCGCCGTCTTCCAGCAACTCGAAGATCTCGACCTCGTCGAGCGTGTCATCGCCGTCGTCGTCGAAGCGGGCGGGCCAGATGTCGAGGCCGTACCAGACCGGGATCTGGTGGCCCCACCAGAGCTGGCGCGAGATGCACCAGGGCTCGATGTTCTCGAGCCAGTGGAAGTAGGTCTTGGCGTCGCGCTCGGGCAGGATCTCGGTCCGGCCGTCGCGCACCGCGTCGATGGCGGGCTGCACGATCCTGGCCGTGTCCACGAACCACTGGTCGGTCAGCATCGGCTCGATCGCGACCTTCGAGCGGTCGCCGTGCGGGACCATGTGCTTGTCCTGATCGATCCCGTCGAGCCAGCCCTGCTCCTCGGCCAGCGCCACGATGCGCTTGCGCGCCTCGTAACGGTCAAGGCCATCCAGCGCCAGCGCCGCCTCGGACGGCGTGCAGCCTTCGAGGAAATCGGCGTTCTCGGCGAGGAACATGGCCGCGCGGCCGCTCATCACGTTGATCGCGCGCAGCCCGGTGCGGCTTCCCACGCCCCAGTCGTTGAAGTCGTGCGCGGGCGTGATCTTCACCGCGCCGGTGCCCTTGGAGGGATCGGCGTAATCGTCGGCCACGATCGGGATGCGGCGGCCGACCAGCGGCAGGATGACCTCCCTGCCGATCAGGTGGGCGTACCGTTCGTCGGCGGGATTCACCGCGATGCCGGTGTCGCCCAGCATCGTCTCGGGACGGGTGGTGGCGACGGTCAGGTAGTCGCGCTCCTCCCACTCGACGGGCTGGCCCTCCTCGTCGAAGGCGACCGGGTGGCGGTAGGTCGCGCCGTCCGCGAGCGGGTAGCGCAGGCGCCACATGCTGCCGTTCACCTCGACCTGCTCGACCTCAAGGTCCGAGATCGCCGTCTCGAAGTGGGGATCCCAGTTCACCAGCCGCTTGCCGCGGTAGATGAAGCCCTTTTCGTAAAGGTCCACGAACACCTTGAGCACGGCGCGCTGGAAGTTCGCATCCATCGTGAAGGCGTTGCGCGACCAGTCGCACGAGGCGCCGAGGCGCTTGAGCTGGTTGACGATCGTGCCGCCCGACTGCTCCTTCCACTCCCAGACCTTCGACAGGAACGCCTCGCGGCCCATCTCGCGGCGGCCCGGCTGGCCGGCCTTCGCGAGTTCCCGCTCGACCACCATCTGGGTGGCGATGCCGGCATGGTCCTGCCCCGGCTGCCAGAGCGTGTCGAAGCCACGCATCCGGTGCCAGCGCGTCAGGATGTCCTGCAGCGTGTTGTTGAAGGCGTGCCCCATGTGCAGCGAGCCCGTCACGTTCGGCGGCGGGATCATGATGCAGAAGGTCTCGGGCCGCGAGGCATTGGCGCCCGCGCGGAAGGCGCCCGCCTTCTCCCACTTGTCGTAGAGCCGGGCCTCGGCCTCGGCGGCGTTGAAGGTCTTGTCCATCGGCATGTCGGGCCTCGCAATTCGTTGCGCCCGGTCTATCCAAGCCGCGGCCCGAGGCCAAGCCTCATCGCACCCGCGCTCACACCGCGCGGTCGATCCGGGTCGAGAGGTGGATCAGGCTCTCCGAGCTTCGGACCCCGGTCATCGCCCCCACCTCGTCGAGCACCTGATCGAGGACCTGCGTCGAGGGGGCCGCGATCTGGAGGAGGAGGTCGAACCGGCCGGAGGTGGTGAAGACGCGCTCGACCTCGGCGATGGCCTTGAGTCGGGTCAGGATCGCGGCCTGTGTCCGCGGCTCGATCGTGAGCAGGACCGAGGCCCGCAGCCGTCCCTGCCGGGCCTGTTCGCCCAGCTTGAGCGTGTAGCCCGCGATCACGCCCGAAGTCTCGAGCCGCTCCAGCCGCGCCTGAATGGTCGACCGCGCGACCTTCAACCGACGGGCGAGCGTCGCCACCGAGGTCCGTGCGTCGGCCCCCAGAATGCCGAGAATGTTGCGGTCCAGCTCATCCATGCAAAATGCCCAGAGTTTTCGTCACTATGCCGACATATCGCTGCATATCAACACTTTTGATCGGTGGATTTGTGCCCCAAATGAGGCATCCTTTGTTGCAGGAAAAGGGCGGCTCATACGCACCTGGCCTGGTTTGTCGAAACCGCGCAGGTGCCTCCCACTCCCCCCATGTAACGCGGGCAGAGGGCTTGCGTCTTGTTGGCCGAAAGGAACGCCGATGGGACTCTCGAAGACGATCTGGACAAACCCCGCCGAATATCTCCGTGCGATCTCTCCCGAGGCGCCGGTGCTGTTCTTCTCGCCGTCGATCCTGCAGGCGACGGCGCGGCGTTTCATCGACGGCTTTCCGGGCATGGTGACCTATGCCGTCAAGTCGAACCCGGAAGAGGTGGTGATCGAGAACCTCGCCGCCGCCGGGATCCGCGGCTATGATGTGGCGTCGCCGCACGAGATCCGCATGATCCGCCGGATCGCCCCGGATGCGGCGCTGCATTACAACAACCCGGTTCGATCGCGCGCGGAAATCGCCGTGGCCGTCGAGATGGGCGTGAAAAGCTGGTCGGTCGACTCGAAGTCCGAGCTGGCCAAGCTGATCGAGCTGGTTCCGGCCGAGGGATGCGAGATCTCGGTGCGCTTCAAGCTGCCGGTCTCGGGCGCGGCCTACAACTTCGGCGCCAAGTTCGGCGCCACGGTGGAGCTGGCGACCGAGCTGCTGAAGACGGTGGCCGAGGCGGGCTTCATCCCCTCGATGACCTTCCACCCCGGCACCCAATGCACCGACCCCGCGGCGTGGGAGACCTACATCCGCACGGCGGCCGAGATCGCGCGTGAGGCCGGCGTCACCATTGCCCGGCTGAACGTGGGTGGCGGCTTCCCCTCGCACCGGCTGAACGGGGTCGAGCCCGAGCTTGAGGCGATCTTCCACCTGATCGACCGCGTGGCCGACGAGGCCTTCGGCGCCGACCGTCCGCTCCTCGTGTGCGAGCCGGGCCGGGGCATCTGCGCCGATGCCTTCACCCTCGCCACGCGCATCAAGGCGGTGCGGGACGATGCCCACATCTTCCTCAATGACGGGGTCTATGGCTCGCTGACGGAACTGCCGCTGATCGGCGTGATCGACCGTGTGTCGGTGCTGACCCCCGAGGGCCGCCGCCGCGAGGGTGAGACGCGCGACCGCATCATCTTCGGGCCGACCTGCGACTCGGTGGACCGTCTGCCGGGCGAACTGCCGCTGTCGGTCGATGTCGCGGAAGGCGACTTTCTGGTGTTCCAGGGCATGGGCGCCTATTCCACGGCCACCAACACCCGGTTCAACGGCTTCGGCGAACTGAGTATGGCGACCGTCCTTTCGCTCAAGTTGTAAATCATTCACCTCCCGGTGATATTTTAAGGCCCGGTCGGAACCTTCCGCCCGGGCTTTTTCTTCATCCTCCATGTAACAGTGGATGGGCTACATGTCGGCGCTCGACCAGTTGACTCAGTGCGAGGGCGGAACCGCGGTCGAACCGGAGGTTGCGGCATGTCGCTGATCAAGAGCCTCCGTCACTGGCTGCGGCCCCATCCCACCGTGGAGACCGAACCGGCCACGCCGCCCGCGCGCGGCGCCCGCCGGGGGCCGGTGGATCACGTGATCCTGCTCGACGGCACCTGTTCCTCGCTCGAGCCGGGCAACGAGACCAACGTCGGGCTGATCTTCAAGCTGCTGCGCCAGGGACGGCGCTCGGTCCATCGCACGATCTATTACGAGCCGGGGCTGCAATGGGGCGGCTGGCTCAGGGTCGGCGACCTCGTGCAGGGCAGGGGCCTCAACCGCCAGATCCGGCGCGCCTATGGCTATCTCGCCTCGCACTATCAGCCGGGCGACCGGATCTTCCTCTTCGGCTATTCGCGCGGGGCCTATGCGGTGCGCTCGCTGGCGGGCGTGATCGACCGCGTCGGGCTGCTGCGCCGCGAAGAGGCGACCGAGCGCAATGTCCAGCTGGCCTGGCGCCATTACGAGCAGGGCAGCATCCGGCCCCATGCCCGCGCCTTTTCGCGCCGCTACTGCCATCCGCGGGTCGAGATCGAGGTGGTGGGCATCTTCGACACCGTGAAGGCCCTCGGGTTGCGGCTGCCGCTGCTGTGGCGGTTGACCGAGGACCGGCACGCCTTTCACAGCCACAGGCTGGGCCGGACGGTGCGCCACGGCTTTCACGCGCTGGCCATGGACGAGACCCGCACGGTCTTCGAGCCGGTGCTCTGGGATTATCCCTACCACGGCCAGATCGTCGAGCAGGCCTGGTTCCGCGGCGGCCACGGCGACATCGGGGGCCAGCTCAACGGCGGCCAGCACGGCTCGCGCCTGCTGTCCAACATCCCTCTGGTCTGGATGCTTGAACGCGCCGCGCATTGCGGCTTGCAGCTGCCGGAGGGCTGGCGCGCCGCGTTTCCCTGCGATGCCACCGCCCCGATGACGAGCCTCTATGCCGGTTGGGGCAAGCTCTTTCTCTGGCGGCAGCGCCGGTCGCAGCTGTGCTGCCCGACGGAATATCTCCACCCGACCGCCCTGCGGCCCGATCCCGCCCCCCGCAAGTGGCGGCTTCGGCTGGGCTCGGGCCCGGCGGGAGAACCCACGCAAGGATAGGCGCCGGAAAAGCAAGACGGCGGCCCCCGAGGGGCCGCCGTTCATCTGCATGGCGATCAGCGGTGGCGCAGATCGACGTAGTCGCGGGTCTTCTCGCCCTTGTAGAGCTGGCGCGGGCGGCCGATCTTCTGCGTGGGATCGCCGATCATCTCCTTCCACTGCGAGATCCAGCCAACCGTCCGCGAGATCGCGAAGATCGGCGTGAACATCGAGGTGGGGAAGCCCATCGCGTCGAGGATGATCCCCGAGTAGAAGTCCACGTTCGGATAGAGCTTCTTCGAGACGAAGTAATCGTCCTCGAGCGCGATCCGCTCAAGCTCCTTGGCGACCTGGAGCGTCGGGTTGTTCTCGATGCCGAGCAGGCCCAGCACCTCGTCGGCGCTTTCCTTCATCACCTTGGCGCGCGGGTCGAAGTTCTTGTAGACCCGGTGGCCGAAGCCCATCAGGCGGAACGGATCGTCCTTGTCCTTGGCGCGCTTGATGTATTCCGGGATGCGGTCCACCGTCCCGATCTCGCGCAGCATTTCCAGACAGGCCTGGTTCGCGCCGCCATGCGCCGGGCCCCAGAGGCAGGCGATACCGGCCGCGATGCAGGCGAAGGGGTTCGCACCCGACGAGCCCGCCAGACGCACCGTCGAGGTCGAGGCGTTCTGCTCGTGATCGGCGTGCAGCATCATGATCCGGTCCATCGCCTTGGCGAGGACAGGGTTCACCGTGTAGGACTCGGCCGGCACCGCAAAGCACATGTGCAGGAAGTTGCCGGCGTAATCGAGGTGGTTCTGCGGGTAGTTGAAGGGCTGGCCGATCGAATATTTGTAGGCCATCGCCGCGATCGTCGGCAGCTTGGCGATCATGCGGATCGCCGCGACCTCACGCTGCCACGGATCGTTGATGTCGAGCGAGTCGTGGTAGAAGGCCGACATCGCGCCCACCACGCCCACCATGGTCGCCATCGGGTGGCTGTCACGACGGAAGCCGCGGAAGAAGTAGTGGATCTGCTCGTGCAGCATCGTGTGCCGCGTGATCCGGTATTCGAAATCGGCCGCCTGTGCTGCGTTCGGCAGCTCTCCGTAGAGAAGGAGGTAGCAGACTTCCAGATAGTGCGACCGCTCGGCCAGCTGCTCGATCGGGTAGCCCCGATAGAGAAGCTCGCCCTTGTCGCCGTCGATGTAGGTGATCGTGCTTTCGCAGGCGGCCGTCGAGGTGAAGCCCGGATCGTAGGTGAAGACGTCAGCTTCCGCGTAGAGCTTGCGGATGTCGAGAACGTCCGGCCCAAGGGTGGGCGAGTGGATCGGCAGGTCGATGACCTTCTCTCCGATCGTGAGCTTTGCGGATTTCGTCATGCTTCTCCCTCTCTCGTTCGGGCCGGCGTCGCGCGGGATGGCGCGAGGCCGATAGGTTCCGGTTCCGTTGAGGACCGGGATGCGGCAAAGAGGGGAGGGCGGCCCGTCAGGCCGCCGCGGCATCCTCCAGCCGCGCAATCGTCTCGTCCCGACCGATGACCAGCATCATGTCGAAGACGCTGGGCGTCACCGTGCGCCCGGCAAGGGCGGCGCGCAAGGGGGCGGCCAGTTTGCCGAAGCCCATTCCCTTCTCGCCCGCGAAGGCGGTCAGGGCGGCCTCCAGCTCCTGCTTCGACCAGCTAGCAGTTTGCAGGATCGGCGTCAATTCGCGCAGTATACCACGGGATACCGCATCGAGTGCCTTCGCCGCAGCGTCATCCGCCGCGATCGGCCGCGACTCGAGCGCGAATCGGGCTTTTTCAAGCAGTTCCGGGAAGGTCTTGGCCCGGTCCTTCAGCGCGTAAAGAGCCGCCGAAAGCCGCCCTGCCTGCAGGTCGGTCAAGGCGGGTTTCCGCGCCGCAGCAAGATATGCCTCTATTTCATGCATCGCAGCCGCATCATCCATGACGGCGATGTGCTGGCCGCAGACATTCTCGAGCTTCTTGAAGTCGAGTCGGGCGGGCGAGCGGCCGATTCCCTCCAGGTCGAACCACTCCATCGCCTGCTCCGAGGTGAAGAACTCGTCGTCTCCATGCGCCCAGCCCAGACGGGTCAGGTAGTTGCGCATCCCGGCCGCCGGATAGCCCATCGCCTGATATTCCTCGACGCCAAGCGCCCCGTGCCGCTTTGACAGCTTCTTGCCGTCCGGCCCGTGGATCAGCGGGATATGGGCCCAGATCGGCACCTCCCAGCCCATCGCCTCGTAGACCATCGTCTGCCGGGCGGCGTTGTTCAGGTGGTCGTCGCCCCGGATCACATGGGTCACGCCCATGTCGTGATCGTCCACCACCACGGCGAGCATGTAGGTGGGCGTCCCGTCCGAGCGCAGCACCACCATGTCGTCGAGCGTCTCGTTCTGGAAGCGCACGGTGCCCTGCACCCGGTCCGCGATGACCGTCTCGCCGGTCCGCGGCGCCTTCATGCGGATCACATAGGGTGCATCGGGATGGGTCGAAGGGTCCGCCTCGCGCCAGGGGCTGCGGAACAGGGTCGAGCGGCCTTCGGCCCGGGCGGCCTCGCGGAAGGCCTCGATCTCGTCCTGGGTCGAGAAGCACTTGTAGGCCGCGCCCCGCGCCAGCATCTCGCGCGCCACCTCGGCGTGGCGGTCCTTGCGGGCGAACTGGCTGACCACCTCGCCGTCCCAGTCGAGGCCCAGCCAGCTGAGCCCGCGCAGGATCGCGTCCGTCGCCTCGGGGGTCGAGCGTTCGCGGTCGGTGTCCTCGATGCGCAGCAGGAAGGTGCCCTTGCGGCCGCGGGCGAAGAGCCAGTTGAACAGCGCCGTCCGGGCGCCGCCGATGTGCAGATAGCCGGTCGGCGACGGGGCGAAACGGGTGACGACAGGCTTTTCGGACGCGGCGGACATGGGTGGA
The DNA here is from genome assembly GCF_007668225.1 of Cereibacter sediminicola. Classification (NCBI taxonomy): domain Bacteria; kingdom Pseudomonadati; phylum Pseudomonadota; class Alphaproteobacteria; order Rhodobacterales; family Paracoccaceae; genus Cereibacter; species Cereibacter sediminicola. The sequence continues at coordinate 34,646 of NZ_VDEK01000004.1, forward strand.
TTAACCTTTCTGAAACCATCAGGCGCTCAGGATCGGGGCCTGTCTAGGCAATCACGGATCGGGAAACAAGGTGCGGGCATTGGCGCTTCCGCTCGTGGCTCTGGCCGAAGCGCGGGGCTTCCTGTTCCCCTTCGTGCCGGTGTTCCTCGGGATCGGGATCGGGATCTGGTTCGCACCCGCGGCCGAGCCGGGATGGCCCGCCTATGCTCTGGCGCTGGCCGGAGCCCTTCTTGGCCTCCTCGGCCGCTGGAAGGCACCCGAACTTTTCCATCCGCCGATCGTGGCGTTGGCCTGTATCGCGGCGGGATTCCTCGCCGCGGGACTCAGGGCCGCGGTGCTGGCCGCGCCGATCCTCGGCTTTCACTATTACGGCGCGATCGAGGGGCGGCTGCTGTCCATCGACCGTTCGCAGACCGACGCCATGCGCCTGACGCTCGACCGTCTGGTGCTGGAGCGGACCCCGCCCGAACGCACGCCCGACCGGGTGAGGGTGACCGTTCACGGCCTGCAGCCGTTCGAGCCCACGCCCGGCATGGTCGTGATGATGACCGGCCATCTCGACGCGCCGCTGCCCCCGGCCGAGCCCGGCGGCTTCGACTTCCGCCGCATGGCCTTCTTCGACCGTCTGGGCGCGGTGGGCTACACGCGGACGCCCGTCGTGATGCTCGAGCCGGCGGCGAGCGGCGACAGCCTCGTGAACCGGCTGCGCGTGGCGGTCCGCATCGGCGTGCAGGATCGCTTTCCGGGCGAGGCCGGCGCCTTTGCCGCCGCGGTGCTGACCGGCGACTACGCCGGCATCAGCGCCGCCACGATGGAGGATCTGCGGCTGTCGGGGCTGGCCCATATCCTCGCCATCTCGGGCCTGAACATGAGCCTTCTCGCGGGCTTTGTCTTCGGGCTCGTGCGGCACGGGCTGGCGCTTGTCCCGCCGCTCGCCCTGCGCCTGCCGACGAAGAAGATCGCGGCGTGCGTGGCCTTCCTCGCCACCGGCTTTTACCTGCTGATGTCGGGAGGGAACGTGCCCACGCTCCGCGCCTTCGTGATGATCGCCGTCATGCTGGCCGCGATCCTCGCCGACCGCCGGGCGCTGTCGATGCGCAGTTTTGCCTTGGCGGCGAGCGTGATCCTGCTCTGGCAGCCCGAGGCCCTGCTCGAGGCCGGCTTCCAGATGTCCTTCGCCGCCACGGCGGGCCTGATCTGGGGCTTCAACGCGCTGCGCGAACGGGTCCATCCCCGCACGATGTCGCGCTTCGTGGCACCGGTGTTCCTGCTGTTCGTCTCGTCGGTGATCGGCGGTGTCACGACCGGCCCCTACGCGGCGGCCCACTTCAACCGGATCGCGACCTACGGGCTGATGGGCAACCTGATCGCCGTGCCGATGATGGAGCTGCTGGTGATGCCCGCGGCCGGGGTTGCCGCGCTGCTTGCCCCCTTCGGCGCGTCGTTCCCGGCGCTCTGGGCGATGGAGCTTGGCGCGCGCTGGATCCTCTGGGTCGCGCATTGGGTGGCGGCGCTGCCCGGCTCGGTCGGGGCAGTGGCCTCACCGGGGCCGTGGGTGCTGCCGATCCTGACGCTCGGAGGGCTCTGGCTCATGCTCTGGCGGGGGAGGGCGCGCCATGCAGGGCTGGTCGGCATGGCGGGGGCCTTCCTGCTCTGGGCGCAGGCGGACCGGCCGCCGCTCCTCGTCTCGTCGGATGGGGCGCTGGTCGGCCTTCTGGGCCCCGAGGGCAGGGCGCTGTCGTCGGCACGGGGGGGCGGCTTTGCCGCGCGAAGCTGGCTTGAGAACGACGGCGATCTGGCGGACCAGCCGGCCGCCGCCGCGCGACCGGGCTTTGACGGGCCACGCGGCGCGCGGCGCTTCTCGATGGACGGGATCGAGGGGGTGGCCCTCAAGGGGAAGGGAGCGGCCGATCGCGTCCCCGAGGCCTGCGCCACGGCGCATCTGGTGATTCTCGCCGCGCGGCACGAGGGGCCGGTTCCTTCGGGCTGCCAGCTGATCGACCAGTCCGTGCTGGCCCGAACCGGCGCGCTGGCCATCTGGCCGGGGGCCAAGGGGCTGCGCATGGTGCCCGCGCGCGCCGACCGGAGGCTCTGGAGCGGCCGCCCCTGAGCCGGAGCGCGCCGTCAGTAGCTGCGGATCAGTCCCACCAGCCTGCCCTGAACCTTGACCATGTGATCGGGATAGACCTGCGTCTCGTAGGAGGCGTTGGCGGGCTCGAGCGCGATCATGCCGCCGCGGCGACGGAAGCGCTTCAGCGTTGCCTCATGATCCGCGACCAGCGCCACCACGATGTCGCCATTGTCCGCCGTCTGCTGCTCGCGGATCACGACGATGTCGCCGTCGTTGATCCCGGCCTCGATCATCGAGTCGCCGCGGACTTCCAGCGCGTAGTGCTGCCCGCGGCCCGACAGCATCATGCTCGGCACCGTGACCGACTGCGCCCCGTCCGTGATGGCCTCGATCGGCAGGCCCGCCGCGATCCGGCCCATCAGGGGCAGATCGAGCGCGTTCGCCGTTTCCACCGGGCGCGCGCCCCGAGGAGGCTCCGGCCGGTCGCCCTCGATTACACGGGGGGCGAAGCCCGCCCGCTCCATCGCCTCGGGCAGCTTCACGATCTCGATCGCGCGGGCGCGGTGGGCCAGGCGGCGGATGAAGCCACGCTCTTCCAGCGCGGTGATCAGCCGATGGATGCCCGACTTCGACCGCAGGTCGAGCGCATCCTTCATCTCGTCGAACGAAGGCGGCACGCCGTCGCGGTCCATCCGCGTCTTGATGAAATCCAGCAGTTCCATCTGCTTGCGTGTCAGCACGGCGGCAACCTCCGTCGAAGGGTTCACCGCATGTTCTGCCCCGCGTTCCCGCTTTGTGTCAAGCGTTCAGCGAGATGTAATCCACCGCCTCGCCCGGCTCGCGCGCCCGGTCATCCACCGGCCGCACGAGCAGCGCATCCGCCTGTGCCAGCAGCCGCAGCAGCGCACTGTCCTGCGAGCCCAGGGGCTCGATCAGCGGCAGCCCCTCGCGCGGGGTCAGGCGCGCGCGCATGTAGTGCGCGCGGGCGGGGTTCGGCGGCAGGGCCACCGCAAGCTCGGCCCTGTGCACGGGTGCGGGGCCGGCCGGCAGACCCAGCATCGCGCGCAGCATCGGCAGCAGGAAGAGATGCGCGCAGACGATGGACGAGACCGGATTCCCCGGCAGCCCCAGCATCGGCACATCCCGCAGGCGGCCCGCCATCAGCGGCTTTCCGGGGCGCATGGCGATCTTGTAGAAGGCGCGCTCCAGCCCCATTTCGGCCGCCACCTTCCCAACGAGATCGTGGTCGCCCACCGAGGCGCCGCCGATCGTCACGATCAGGTCGGCGTCCGAGGCGAGGCCCAGCACGGTGCGCAGTTCGTCCTCGGTGTCGCGCGCGATGGGCAGAAGCCGCCCCTCGGCGCCCTCGGCTTCGACCAGGGCCTTCAGCGCGAAGCTGTTCGAGGCGATGATCTGATCGGGGCGCGGCACCTCGCCGGGCATCACCAGCTCGTCCCCGGTGGCGATCAGGGCCACCACCGGGCGGCGCGTCACCGTGACCTCGGGAATGTTCATCGCGGCGAGAAGCGCCAGGTCGTTCGGCCGCAGGCGCCGGGGCGACAGGCTGTCGCCGGCGCGGAAATCCTGCCCCTTCGGCCGGATATGCGCGCCCCCCGTGGCCGCCGAGGCCAGACGGATCACGCCCGCCTCGACCGTCACATCCTCCTGCAAAACCACGCGGGTCGCCTCGGGGGGAACGGGCGCGCCTGTGAAGATCCGCACCGCCTGTCCGGGTTCCAGGACGCCCTGCCAACCGTGGCCCGCCGCGGCCTCGCCCACCACGGCGAAGGTCGCCCCCGCGTCAGGATTGCCGATCACCGCATATCCATCCATGGCGGAGGCGTCGAAGGGCGGCTGATCGCGCGTCGCCACCGCCGGGCGCGCCATCACCCGCCCCGAGGCCGAGGCCAGCGGCACCTTCTCGACCGACAACGGGGAGGCGAGCGCCAGCGCCCGCTCGAGCGCCTCCTCGACCCGGATCATGGCCTGGCCTCGAACCGGCCCGACTTGCCGCCATCCTTGAGAAGCAGGCGGATGCCGGTGATCTCCATGCCCTTCTCGACCGCCTTCACCATGTCGTAGATCGTGAGGCAGGCGACCGAGACGGCGGTCAGGGCCTCCATCTCGACGCCGGTCTGGCCGCCGGTCCGGACGGTGGCCTCGACCACGATGCCCGGCAGGCCCGGGTCGGGCGTCAGCTCCAGCGCGACCTTGGTGATCGGCAGCGGGTGGCAGAGCGGGATCAGATCGGCGGTGCGCTTGGCCGCCATGATCCCGGCAAGCCGCGCGACACCCAGCACATCGCCCTTGTCCGCCCGGCCCTCGGTCACGAGGGCGAGCGTCGCGGCACCCATCCGCACTTCGCCGCGGGCCACGGCCACGCGGGCCGTCACCGGCTTGTCGGACACATCCACCATATGCGCGCGGCCGGCCTCGTCGAAGTGGCTCAGCCCGGCCATCAGATGCCGCCTTGCGACGTGAGCGGCGCCGCGAGGATGGCGCGGGTGGCCGCCTCGACATCCTGTTGCCGCATCAGGCTTTCCCCGATCAGGTAGCAGCGGGCGCCGTAGCGGGCGAGGTCGGCCAGATCGTCGGGCGTATAAAGCCCGCTCTCGGAGACGATCAGCCGGTCCTCGGGCACGCGGCGCGCCAGGTCGCGCGTCACGTCGAGCGAGACCTCGAACGTGTCGAGGTTGCGGTTGTTGATGCCGATGAGCCGCGATTTCAGATGCTCCGCCCGCGCGAGTTCCTCGCGCGAATGGACCTCGACCAGCACATCCATGCCCCACTGGTTTGCCGCCGCCTCGAGTTCGAGCGCCTGGCTGTCGCTGACGCTGGCCATGATGATCAGGATGCAGTCGGCCCCGAGCGCGCGGGCTTCGGCCACCTGATAGGTGTCGTAGAGGAAGTCCTTGCGCAGGCAGGGCAGCTTGACCGCGTCATGGGCCTGGCGCAGGAACTCGTCGGCGCCCTGGAACGACGGGCCGTCGGTCAGCACCGAGAGGCAGGTGGCGCCACCCGCCTCATAGGCGCGGGCCAGCGCGGGCACGTCGAAATCCTCGCGGATGAGGCCCTTCGACGGGCTGGCCTTCTTGATCTCGGCGATCAGCCCGTAGCCGGTCGCGGCGGCCGTCGAGAGCGCGCGGGCGAAGCCTCGGGGCGCAGGCGCGGCGCGGGCCGCATCCTCGACCGCCACCAGCGGCCTTTCGGCCTTGCGGGCTTCGATCTCTTCCAGTTTGTAAGCCTTGATGCGGTCGAGAATGGTGCTCATCGCCGGCCGGTCCCCCTTTGTCTCTTGGCCGTCAGGCGGCGTTCGTCAGCCGGGCCAGCAGGGCGACCTTCGCCTTGGCGGCACCGGACAGGATGCTTTCGGTGGCGATCTCCACCCCTTCGCGGAGGCCCGGCGCCCGATCGGCCACCACGAGCGCCGCCGCCGCGTTCAGCAGCACCGCGTCGCGGTAGGCGCCGGGCGCGCCCTCGAGCAGCGCGCGGAAGGCCTGCGCATTCTCGGCCGGCGTGCCGCCCACGATCTCCTCGAACGGGTGAACGGGAAGGCCCGCCTCCTCGGGGTGCAACTCGAACTCGCGGATCTGCCCGCCCTCGAGCGCGGCCACCTTCGAGGCGGCCGAGATCGCCAGCTCGTCCGTGCCGTCGCCGCCATGCACGAGCCACGCCTTCTCGGAGCCGAGCGCGGCCAGAACCTCGGCCATCGGCCGGATCAGGTCGGCCGAGAAGGCGCCGGTCAGCTGCCGCTTCACGCCCGCCGGATTGGTCAGCGGCCCGAGGATGTTGAAGATCGTCCGCGTGCCCAACTCGGTCCGCACCGGCCCCACATGGCGCATCGCCGGATGGTGCATCGGCGCCATCATGAAGCCGATCCCGGCCTCCATCAGGCATTCTTCGACCCGCTCGGGGCCGACCATGACATTGAGACCCATCTCGGTCAGCGCATCCGCGGCGCCCGACCTGGATGAAAGGTTGCGGTTGCCGTGCTTGGCCACCGGCACGCCCGCGCCCGCCACCACGAAGGCCGTCGCGGTCGAGATGTTCAGCGTGCCCTTGCCGTCGCCCCCGGTGCCCACGATGTCGATGGCGCCGTGGGGCGCGCGGACCTTGTGGCACCTGGCCCGCATGACGCTGGCAGCGGCGGCATATTCGTCCACCGTCTCGCCGCGGGTGCGCAGCGCCATCAGAAGGCCCCCCATCTGCGCGGGCGTGGCCTCGCCCTCGAACAGACATTCAAAGGCGAACTCGGCCTCCTCGCGGGTGAGGGCGCGGGTGGCCGCGGTCCCGATCAGCGGCTTCAGCCGGTCGCTCATGCCGCCACCTTGGCGCTATCGAGGAAGGTGCGCAGCATCTGGTGGCCATGCTCGGATGCGATGCTCTCGGGGTGGAACTGCACGCCCTCGATCGGCAGGGTCCTGTGGCGCAGCCCCATGATCGTGCCATCCTCGAGCCATGCGGTGACCTCGAGGCAGTCGGGCAGGCTGTCGCGCTCGACGATCAGGCTGTGGTAGCGCGTGGCGAGGAAGGGCGAGGGCAGGCCCGCGAAGACGCCTTTGCCCTCGTGGTGCATGGCGCCCATCTTGCCGTGCACGATCTCGTGGCAGCGCACCACCTTGCCGCCGAAGGCCTGGCCGATCGTCTGGTGTCCGAGGCAGACACCCAGGAGCGGGATCTTCGCCTCGGCCGCGGCGGCGGTCAGCGGCAGGCAGATCCCCGCGGCCTCGGGATCGCACGGGCCGGGCGAGAGCACGATGGCCTCGGGCCGGAGCGCCATCACCGCCTGCACGTCGAGCGCATCGTTGCGCCGCACATCGACCTCGGCCCCGAGTTCCCCCAGATAATGCACGAGGTTGTAGGTAAAGCTGTCGTAGTTGTCGATGAGAAGCAGCATCTTGCGGCACCCCGAGGCGATGTGGAGGATAGGGGGTGAACCCTTGCGACGGTCGCGTTATACATGGGCCGAGCGGCGCAGGGGCGTCAAGGGGATGAACAGCGCGGACAACGCGCGAAATGCCCCACGAGGGCCGGGATTGGCCGGCGCGGCGGGGCAGTGGGCAGGAGTGGCCAGATGAGCCGGGGTTTCCTTTCGGGCGTGTTGATGGGCGGCATCGTGGGCAGCGTGGGCCTCGCCGTCGCCTCGCAGATGGCGCGGCCTCCGGGCACGACCTGGCCAGCCGCCGAGGCCGAGCCCGCAAGGGTGGCCGCGGAGGTCTCCTCCTCGGATCGCGCCGCCGGGGCGGACGCCGTCCGAAAGACCGATCCGGCTCTCGTGCCCAAGGCCCCGACGGCCGAGCCTGTGCCTGCGGGCCCCGCCACCGATCTCGTGCCGCCCGCCGGATCCGAATTCGCCCGCCCGCTGCCCGACGCACCGCCGGTCCTGCCGACGGCCGACCGGGCGCCGCCGCGCAGCGAGGTGCTGCCCGTGGCCGTCCCGGACGTGCCCGATAGCTCGTCGCCCGACACCCGGACCGCCTCCCGGCCGCAATCGGTGCCGCTTGAACCCGCGGTTCCGGTCGCACCGGCGGACGAGGCCGCAGCGCCCGCGCGTCCAGCCTCCAGCCTTGCCGCGCCGGTCCGTCTCGAGGGGACGGCGCAGCCGGGGGTGCCCTCGGCCGAGGCCGATCCCGCCGCGGCCGAGCTGCCGCCGCCACCGCCCCTGACGCCGGAGGAGGAGGCGATGCTGGCGGACGCCGCAGGGATCACCGATCCCGCACGCCCGCGGATGATCGAGGCCGACCCGCCGCGCACGCCCGCCGACGGTTCGCGCCTGCCGCGCATCGGCGACCCGGACCCTGCCACCTCAGCGACGGCCGAGCCCGAGACCGACCCGCCGCCGATCCGGCGCTACGCGCGGCCCTTCGAGAACCCGATGCAGAAGCCGCTGTTTGCAGTTCTCCTGCGCGACACGGGCGGGCCGGGCCTTGACCGCGAGGCGCTGGCCGGCCTGCCGTTCCCCGTGACCTTCGTCATCGACCCGCAGGAGCCCGGCGCGGCCACCGCGGCCGCCATGTATCGCGCGGCGGGGCATGAGGTGCTGATGCTCGCCACCGGCCTGCCCGAGGGCGCGACGGCCGCGGATGCCGAGGTGATGCTCGAATCCGCCGCGCTTGCGGTGCCGGAGGCGGTCGGGATGATCGATCTGCCGTCGGGTGGCTTTCAGGAGGCCCGGACGCTGGCGACGCAGGTCGTCGGCATCCTGGAATCGCAGGGCCGGGGGCTCGTGACCCATGACCGCGGCCTCAACGCCGCTGATCAGGTGGCGCGGCGCCAGAGCCTCCCGGCAGCGGTCGTGTTCCGCAGCCTTGATGCGGAGGGGGCGAACGCGGCCGAGATCCGCCGCGTGCTCGACCGGGCCGCCTTCAAGGCGGCGCAGGACGGCCGGGTGGCGGTCTATGGCGACACGCGGCCCGAGACGCTGCAGGGCCTGCTGGAATGGACGGTCGAGGGGCGGGCGGATGCGGTGGCGCTGGCGCCGGTGACGGCCCTGATGCGGTAATCGCGCGCGGCGCGGTCGCGGGCCGCGCGATGCGATTCGGTCGTGAGATAAGGGGACGGCCGGGAAGGCCGCCCCTCAAGGGTCTCAGCCGTTGCCGTGGCGGCGGGCGAAGAGGCCCGCATCCTCGGCCGCACGGCGCAGCGCCATGGCCTTGTTCACCGTCTCCTGATATTCGGCCTCGGGGTCGCTGTCATAGACCACGCCGCCGCCGGACTGGATGTAGAGCGTCTCGTCCTTCAGCACGGCGGTGCGGAGCGCGATGCAGAAATCCATCTCGCCATTGGCCGCGAAATAGCCCACGCCGCCGCCATAGACGCCGCGCTTTTCCGGCTCCAGCTCGTCGATGATCTCCATCGCGCGGACCTTGGGCGCACCTGACACGGTGCCCGCCGGCAGGCCTGCCAGCAGCGCCGACAGCGCGTCCTGCCCCTCGGCGATCTCGCCCACCACGTTCGAGACGATGTGCATGACGTGGCTGTAGCGCTCAATGATGAACTTCTCGGTCGGCCGCACCGTGCCCACCTTCGCCACCCGGCCCACGTCGTTGCGGCCAAGGTCCAGCAGCATCAGATGCTCGGCCAGCTCCTTCTGGTCGGCGAGCAGGTCGGCCTCGAGCGCACGGTCCTCTTCCGGCGTGGCGCCGCGCTTGCGGGTGCCGGCGATCGGGCGGATCGTCACCTCGCCGTCGCGCAGCCGCACGAGGATCTCGGGGCTGGCCCCGATCACCTGGAAGCCGCCGAAGTTGAAGAAGAACAGGAAGGGCGAGGGGTTGGTGCGCCGCAGGCTGCGGTAGAGCGCGAAGGGCGGCAGCTTGAACTCCTGCGCCCAGCGTTGCGAGGGCACGACCTGGAAGATGTCGCCGGCGCGGATGTAGTCCTTGGCGGTCTCGACCGCGGCCTTGTAGCCTTCGTGGGTGAAGTTCGAGCGCATCTCGCCGACCTGCGCCACCTCGCCGAAGTCGCGTTGCGCGGGCGGCGCACGGTCGAGGTCGCGCAGCGCGTCCATCACCCGCTCGGCGGCCTGCGCATAGGCCGCCCGCGCCGAAAGGCCCGACGAGACCCAGGCCGGCGCCACGACCGTCACCTCGCCCTTCACCCCATCGAGCACCGCGACGACCGAGGGCCGCATCAGCACCGCATCGGGCAGGCCGAGCGGATCGGGGTTCACCCCCGGCAGATGTTCGACCAGCCGGATCATGTCATAGCCGAGATAGCCGAAGAGGCCGGCGGCGATCGGCGGCAGGTCGGCCGGCATGTCGATCCGGCTTTCCGCGATCAGCGCCCGCAGCGTGTCGAGCGGATGGCCCTCAAGCGACTGGAACGCCTGCCGGTCAAAGCGCGCCTCGCGGTTGATGCGGCTGTGCTGCCCGTGGCACTGCCAGATCAGGTCGGGCTTCATGCCGACCACCGAATAGCGGCCCCGGATCTCGCCGCCGGTCACCGATTCCAGCATGAAGGTGTCGGTCCGCGCCTCGGCCAGCTTCAGCATCAGCGACACCGGCGTGTCGAGATCCGCCGTCAGCCGCGCATGGACAAGCTGGTTCTGCCCGGCGTTCCAGCCGCGCTCGAAGGTTTCGAAGGAGGTCACGAGCGGCACGAGGGCACCTTACTGGAACTGGGCCTGAACCGCCGAGATCGCGGCGTCATTCAGCGTGATGCCGGCCTCCTGCATCAGGCTGTTGGAAAAGAGTGCAAGCGCATCCTGCGAGAGCGCCTGTTCGATCTGGGCCGACAGCGAGGCCTTGAGCGCCCGGGCCGCCTCGTCGTCGCCAGCGGCGGGCACGACCGTGTCGAGCCGGAGGACGCCGGCAAAGCCCGGCCCCTCGATGGCGCGCAGCGCGCCCTCGTCCATCCCGAAGGCGGTGGTGACGAGCGTATCGGGCACGTTCTCGACAAAGCCGTCGCGGGTCATCGGGCCCAGATCCTCGACCGGGCCGAAGCTGCCGAGATCCGTGCCTTCCTCGGCCGCCGTGGCGATCTCGGCGGCACGGGCGGCCAGCGCCTTGCCAAGTGCGTCGGCGCGCACGGCCTCGGCCACCTCGTCGCGCACCTCCTCGAAGGGCTTCAGCTGCGGTGGCACCACCTCGTCGAGGCGCATGGCCAGAAGCCCGCCGTCGTTGAGCTGGACCGTCTCGGGGAAGTCGTCCGGCTGCAGCGCATCGGCGGCGCTGCGGAACGCCTCATAGCCCGCGATGTCCGAATCGAGCCCCGGCGCATAGTCGACGGTGGCGATCTTCATCCCGGCATCGGTCCCCAGCTCTTCCAGCGTGGCACCGGCCGCGAGCAGGTCGTCGATCTGGTCGCGGCGGCCCGAGATGGCGCGTGCGGCGGCGTCCTGCTGATATTCCGTGAGCAGGTCGTCGCGCACCGCCTCGAACGGGGTCTCCTGCGCCGCGATCACGCCGTTCACCCGGAAGAGGGCAGGGCCCAGCCCGGTCTCGACCGGGCCCGCGATGCCCGGCTCGGTCAGCGCGAAGACCGCATCCGCCGCCCCGCCCAACTCGTCGCGGGTGGCATCGCCCATGTCGATGTCGCTCAATTCGAGTCCCCGTTCGGAAACGAGCGTCTCGAACGGCGTTCCCTCGTCGATCCGGGCCCGGGCCTCGGCCGCGGCCTCGGGCGTGGAAAAGACCAACCGTTCGACCAGCCGGCGCTCGGGCTGCACGAATTCGCCCAGACGCTGGTCATAGAGCCGGCGCAGCGCCTCTTCATCGACCGGAAGGGTTGGGGCCACCTCCTGCGGCAGCAGGGCGGCGTAGGTGATGCGCTTGCGCTCCGGGGCGGTGAAATCGGCCGGATGCGCCTCATACCAGGCCTGAAGCTCGTCCTCGGTGGGTTCGGGCAGGGGCGCGCCGAGGTTGGCCTCCTGCACCCGAAGGAGGCTGAAGCTGCGCCGCTCGGCGATGTAGGCGTGAAGCGTGTCCACCAGCGCCGCGGGCGCCACGAAGCCGCCCCCCGCCGCGCCCTGCAGCAGCGAGCGCGAGATATCCTCGCGCAGACCGTTCTCGAACTCGGGTTCGGAAAGGTTGTTCTGGCGCAGCACCAGCCGGTAGGTCTCGCGGTCGAACTGCCCCGAGGGACCGTGGAAGGAATCCGAGCCGGTAATCTCCTCGGCCACCCGCGCGTCGCCAACGGACAGGCCGACACGGTCCGCCTCGTTGGCGAGCGCGGCCTGCGTCACGAGACGGCGGCGCACCTGCTGGTCGAGCCCGAAGGCCGTCGCCATCTCCATCGTGACCGGCTGGTTGATCTGCGCCCCGAGCGCCCGCATCTCCTGCTGAAGCGCGCGGGCATAGTCGGCGGTGGTGATGTCACGGTCGCCGACGCTGCCGACGGTGCTGAGCCCGCCGCCGAAATTGGTCACGCCAAAGCCGCCGAGGCCCACGGCCATCAGGGCGACAAGGCCCCAGAACACGATCTGCGTGCCCTTCTTCTTCGGCTTGTGGTGCTCGATCGACGTCAGTCTCGACATGGCATTCTTCCGGTTTGGGCGGTTGCGACTGTCTAGGGCCTGGGCGGCGCCGGGGCAAGGTGCAGAGGGCCGCATGACGCGGGCCCGCGCGACGCGCTTCACGCAATCCTGACCTCCCGGCCAGCTCCGCGCCGGGGCGATGCTTGCTGCGGCCCATGGCGGCGGCTAGGCTTTCGCGGGAAAGATCGGAGGTGTCGATGCGCTGGCTGATCCGTCTGGTGGCTGTGCTCTTCGGGCTCGTGGCCCTGTTTCTCGTGGCGCTGGTGCTCGTGCCGCGCGACCGGCTGGCCGAGCTGGCCGCCCGCCAGTTCGAGGCCGCGACCGGCCGCCCCATGACCCTTTCCGGCGAGGTGCGCCCCTCGGTCTGGCCCAGGCTCGGGGTGCGCACGGGCCCGGTGACGATCGCAAATGCCCCCTGGGCCGCGGGCGAGCCGTTGCTCGAGGCGCGCGCGCTCGAGATCGGGCTCGATACGCTCGCCCTGATGGGAGGCAGCTGGCGGATCAGCCGGGTCGCGCTGGACGAGCCGGTGATCCGCCTCGAGCGCGACGCGGAGGGGCGGGCGAACTGGGACCTGTCGCGCCCGTTGTCCGATCCTGCGCCCGGGGCCGATCCCGCGCCCGCCGCTGCCGCGGGATCGGCCGTGTCGCCCTTCACCCTCGACGAGGGCATCGTGAAGGGCGGGCGGGTTCTCTGGATCGATCACGGCACCGGGCGCCGGGGCGACATTTCCGCCGTTCAGGCGCGGGTGACCCTGCCGGAGCCGGGCGGGCCGGCCGATCTCACCCTCTCGGGTCAGGCGAATGGCCGGGGCTTTGCTGTCGAGGGCCGGCTTGACGAAGCGGGCAGCGCACTGGCCGGCCGGGTCGCGCCGTTGCGCCTGTCGCTCGCCACGGGCAGCGCCCGCATCACCTTCGAGGGCGAGGCCGGCAGCGCGCCGCCGATGGCCGACGGGCGGATCGACGCCGCTCTGGGCGATCTCGGCGATCTGGCGGCGCTTCTTGGCCGCTCCCGGCCGGAGCTGCCCGAAGGGCTGGGGCGCCGTCAGCTCGAGATCGCGGGCCGGCTCACGCTGGCCGAGGGAGGCACCCTGCATCTGCGCGAGGGGCGGGTGACCGCGGATGGCAACCGGCTGGCCGTCGAAGCCGACATGACCCCCGGCGGGGATCGCCCAAGGCTTGATGCGAATGTGCGGGCCGAGGCGCTTGATCTTGCAGGCGTCTCGACACCGGCCGCAGCCGCAGGCCAGCCCGGCGGCGACCGGCAAGGCTGGTCACGCACCCCCATCGACGTCAGCGCCCTTTCGGCGGTGGATCTCGGTCTTGCCCTCTCTGCGGGCAGCATCGACCTCGGACGGCTCAGGCTGGGGGCGACCAAGGCGATCCTGACGCTCGACCGGGCGCGGCTGGTGGCGGACCTGCGCGAGGTGGCCGCCTACGGCGGCAGTCTCACGGGCGAGCTGGTGGTGAACGGGCGGCAGGGCCTTTCGCTTGCGGCGGACCTGACGCTGTCGGGGCTGCAGACCGAGCCCCTTCTGGCCGATCTGGCGGAGTTCGACCGGCTTGCGACGCAAGGGGACGTGCGGCTGAAGCTGCTCGCCTCGGGCCCGCATCAGGAGGCCCTGATGCAGAGCCTGTCGGGCACCGGCTCGATCCGCTTTGGCAAGGGTGAGTTCCGCGGGCTTGATGTGGCGCGGATGGTGCGCACGCTGGATGCGGGCTCGGTGGGCGAGGGGACGCGCACGATCTTCGACAAGCTCGGCGCGAGCTTCACCGTGGAGAAGGGCGTGCTGCGCAACGAGGATCTGGCCCTCGAGGCGCCGCTGATGGGGGCAACGGGCGCGGGATCGGTCGGGTTCGGCGACCGGACGCTTGATTACCGGCTGCTTCCGACGCTCTTGCCGCGCGAGGACGGGACGGGCGGGGTGAGCGTTCCGGTGATCATCGCCGGGCCCTGGGCGGGCCCGCGCACGCGGCTCGACCTCGATGCGCTGGTGCGCCAGCCGGTCGGGCAGCAGGTGAAGGAGCGGATGTCCGAGGAGGCGGCCGAGCGTCTCGGCGTCGTTCCTCAGGAGGGCGAGAGCCTCGAGGAGGCCGCCAAGCGCCGCGCCCGCGAGGCGCTTCAGAACGAGGCCGGGCGGGCGCTGAACAGGTTGCTCGGCGGGAACTGAGGCCGGTGTCCGGTGCCGTGGGCGGACAGGCCGCACACGGGCAAAGGCTGCGTCTCAGCGCCGACGGTCCCGGCGGGCGCTCATGGGTTGGAAGGCTACGCCGACATGGGCTTCGCAATAGGGCTTGCCGGGCGAGGAGGGCAGGCCGCAGAACCAGAAGTCCTCGGTGGCCGGGTCGCCGATCGGCCATTTGCAGGTCCGCTCGGTCAGCTCCATCAGCGTGAGCCGGCGGGCGCGCTTTTCCACCTCGCGGACTGAAGCCAACGCCTCGGGGCTGATCTCGTTGGCCGAGGGCTGCGGCGGCAGGGGCTGGCCCGCGGTCACCAGGGGCTTGCGCAGCGGCACCGGGGCCACCGGCGCAACCGGAGCCGGGGCGGGGCGTTCCGGCGCCGGGCGCGGGTCGGCGCTGCGGGGCGGATCGGCCGGACGTGCCGGTTCGGGGCGCGGGGCCGCCGGGGCCGGGCTCGCGGCGGTCGTGCCGGTGGCGGGCGCGACCTCCTCCTCGATCTCGTCGCGGCTGCCGTTGCCGCCCACACGGTTCGACAGGCCCAGCCGGTGCACCTTGCCGATCACCGCGTTGCGCGTGACGCCCCCGAGCTCCTTGGCGATCTGGCTGGCGCTCTGGCCCTCGGCCCACATTCGCTTCAGGGTCTCGACGCGCTCGTCGGTCCAGGACATGCCGCAACTCCGCTTGAGGGTGGACCCGACGCCGGGCGCCGGGCTTCCGCCGCTCCCCGCCTGTGGGGAGGAAGGGCGAGATTTACACCCGCCCCGGCCGTGTTTCAAGCCGCTCCGGCGCCGCGGCGGGCAGGGGCGGGCGGGCGCGCCCATCCCGGAGGCTTGCGCAAGCGGCTGCGAAACGGATGGACAGCCGGCACGGATCGCGATAGGAGCCGGGCCATGACAAGCCGGACCTGCACCACCGCCGCCCGACGTTGACGCTTTCCAGCGTCCGATCGCGCCTGCGCGCAGCCTTTGCCCGTCCTGCCTTCCTTCCTGACACATCACGTTGACTTGGGGCGCCTCCTCTGGCACCCCTGTGGCTTTCCAAGGGACCCTTGCCGATGATCTCCGCCGTCCTGCCGACCTACAACCGTGCGCCCCTCGCATTCGTGACGGGCGAGGGCTCGTGGCTCACCGCCGAGGACGGCAGCCGATACCTCGACCTCGGCGCAGGGATTGCGGTGAACGCGCTGGGCCACGCCCACCCCGCGCTGGTCGAGACGATCGCGGCGCAGGCCGGCAGGCTCTGGCATGTCTCGAACCTCTACCGCATCCCCGAACAGGAGCGGCTGGCCGAGAAGCTGGTGGAGGCCACCTTCGCCGACACGGTCTTCTTCACCAACTCGGGCACCGAGGCCGCGGAACTCGCCATCAAGATGGTGCGCAAATACTGGTCAGCGAAGGGCCAGCCTGACCGGATCGAGATCCTCTGCTTCGAGGGCGCCTTCCACGGCCGCTCGACCGGCGCCATCGCGGCGGCGGGCTCGGAGAAGATGACCAAGGGCTACGGGCCGCTGATGCCGGGCTTCCGGCAACTGCCCTTCGGCGACCATGAGGCGCTGCGGGCCGCGATCTCGGACAGGACGGCGGCCGTGATGATCGAGCCGGTGCAGGGCGAGGGCGGCATCCGCGTCCTGCCCGACGTCTGCCTGAAAGGCCTGCGTGACGCCTGCGATTCCGTGGGCGCGCTTCTGGTGTTCGACGAGGTTCAGTGCGGCATGGGGCGCACCGGCAAGCTCTTTGCCCACGAATGGGCAGGGATCGAGCCCGACATCATGATGGTGGCCAAGGGCATCGGCGGTGGCTTTCCGCTGGGGGCCTTGCTGGCCAGGGAAGAAGCCGCCGCGCCCATGACCGCGGGCACCCACGGTTCGACCTATGGGGGCAACCCGCTCGGCTGCGCGGTGGGGGCGAAGGTGATGGAGATCATCGCCGACCCGGCCTTCCTCGCCGAGGTGAACCGCAAGGGCGCGCTCTTCCGCCAGAAGCTCGAGGGGCTGGTGGCGGCCCATCCGCAGGTCTTCGAAGAGGTGCGGGGCGCGGGCCTGATGCTCGGCCTGAAGTGCCGGGCGCCGAACACGGATCTGGTGCAGGCGGCCTATGGCGAGCATCTGCTGACCGTGCCCGCGGCCGACAATGTGGTGCGGCTGCTGCCCGCGCTGAACATCCCCGACGAGGACATCGCCGAAGCGGTGGCGCGTCTCGACCGGGCCGCTGGGGCACTGGAAGCCGATGCGGCCTGATCCCTGCCTCGGGGCCGATCCGCGCCCGCGAGCCGGCTTCCTCTCCGGTCGCGCATGAACATCCGGCGGGAGGCGGTGCCCGAGGCCCGCACCCGAGACAGAAGGCCCTTTTCCGTGAACCACTTCCTCGACATCCACAAGACCGACACCGACGCCCTCCGGCAGATGATGGACAGCGCCCACGCGATGAAGGCGGCGCGTCAGGGCCGGCCCAAGGGCCAGCTCGACGATGACCAGCCGCTCGCGGGCCGCATGGTGGCGCTGATCTTCGAGAAGCCCTCGACCCGCACCCGCGTCTCGTTCGACGTGGGCGTGCGGCAGATGGGCGGGCAGACCATGGTGCTCTCGGGCAAGGAGATGCAGCTCGGCCACGGCGAGACCATCGCCGACACGGCGCGCGTGCTCTCGCGCTACGTCGATCTCATCATGATCCGCACCTTCGAGGAGGCGACGCTGCTCGAGATGGCCGAGCACGCCACGGTGCCGGTGATCAACGGGCTCACGAACCGCACCCATCCCTGCCAGATCATGGCCGACGTGATGACCTACGAGGAGCATCGGGGCCCGATCTCGGGGCGCAAGGTGGTCTGGGCGGGCGACGGCAACAATGTCTGCGCCTCGTTCCTGCATGCGGCGGGCCAGTTCGGCTTCGACTTCACCTTCACCGGCCCGCCCACGCTCGACCCCGAGGCCGAGTTCGTGGGCTATGCCCGCGAGAAGGGCCAGCGCGTCTCGATCGAGCGCGACCCGGCACGGGCGGTGGACGGAGCCGATCTCGTGGTGACGGACACCTGGGTGTCGATGCACGATCCGCAATCCGCGCGCGAGCGGCGGCACAACCAGCTTCGGCCCTATCAGGTGAACGAGGCGCTGATGGCGAAGGCGCGGCCCGATGCGCTCTTCATGCACTGCCTGCCTGCGCATCGCGACGACGAGGCCACCAGCGCGGTGATGGATGGCCCCCATTCGGTGATCTTCGACGAGGCCGAGAACCGGCTCCATGCGCAGAAGGCCATCATGCGCTGGTGCCTCGGAACCTGATGGGCTGCCCGGGCCCGGCCACGGCCGGGCCTTGCCCGAAACCGGGCCCCGGCAGATCGCCGGACGGACGGTCCCTCGCGTGGGCGGGCGTGGGCGTGCCTCTCAGGCGTCCCGTTCCGTGGCGGGCCGGACGCGACACCTCCAGCTCGAGACGCGGTATTTCGGGTGGTCCATCACCCACTTCGCAAGCTCGGGCGGCGCGCGGAGCAGGCAGGCTTGCGGGCTGAGATCGTCGCTATAATAGAGGCTGCGCTTCTCGCAGGCCTCGGGGGCGGCACTGAGGCAGGCCACGAAGGCAAGTTCGATCATGTTGACCTCTTCACAGGTGGCAGGTTCCTCCCTGAACACTGCTGATACCGCATGAACCCCTTCGAACCGCTCAAGAGCAGTGCTTTGCGAGACTGCAAGACGGACTTCGAGCGAACAACGTGCAAAATCCTGCAAGGTTGCCACATTCTTTCGTGCCGTGAAATCTGCCGGAGCCGCGCCCGCGCCACTCGGATGGTGGGCGAGGCGCTTTCGGCTCGGGCAGGCGCAGGGGCTTTGGCAGGTTGGGCGGACGGCGCGGTCCGCCGCAGCGCGGCGATTGACACGCCCCGGAGGGTCCGCCACAAATTCCTGCGAGAATTTTCGGGGAGGTCTCCATGAAGAAGGTCTATGACAGCGCGTCCGCCGCGCTGGACGGGCTGCTGTTCGACGGGATGCTGATCGCGGCCGGTGGCTTCGGTCTGTGCGGCATTCCCGAGCTGCTGATCCAGGCGATCCGCGACGCGGGCACCCGGGATCTGACCATCGCGTCGAACAATGCGGGCGTGGACGGCTTCGGTCTGGGCGTGCTGCTCGAGACGCGGCAGGTGAAGAAGATGATCTCCTCCTACGTCGGCGAGAATGCCGAGTTCATGCGCCAGTATCTCTCGGGCGAGCTGGAGCTGGAGTTCAACCCGCAGGGAACGCTCGCCGAGCGGATGCGGGCCGGCGGCGCGGGCATTCCGGGCTTCTACACCAAGACCGGCGTGGGCACCGTGATCGCCGAGGGCAAGGAGCACAAGGAGTTCGACGGCGAGACCTACATCCTCGAGCGCGGCATCGTGGCGGATCTCTCGATCGTCAAGGCCTGGAAGGCGGACCCGTCGGGCAACCTCGTCTTCCGCAAGACGGCGCGCAACTTCAACCCGCCGGCGGCCACCTGCGGCAAGGTCTGCGTGGTCGAGGTCGAGGAGATCGTGCCGCTGGGCAGCCTCGAGCCGGACTCGATCCATCTGCCGGGGATCTATGTGCACCGCCTGATCCAGGGCCAGCACGAGAAACGCATCGAACAGCGCACCGTCCGCAAGCGCGCCTGAGGGGGAGAGAAATCATGGGCTGGGACCGCAACCAGATGGCGGCACGCGCCGCGCAGGAGCTTCAGGACGGCTGGTATGTCAACCTCGGGATCGGCATCCCGACGCTGGTGGCCAACTACATCCCCGAGGGGATCGAGGTGACGCTGCAATCCGAGAACGGGATGCTCGGCATGGGCCCCTTCCCGTTCGAGGGCGAGGAGGATGCCGACCTGATCAACGCCGGAAAGCAGACGATCACCGAACTGCCCAAGACCGCCTACTTCGACAGCGCACAAAGCTTCGCCATGATCCGCGGCGGCAAGATCGCCATGGCGATCCTTGGCGCGATGGAGGTGGCCGAGAACGGAGACCTTGCGAACTGGATGATCCCCGGCAAGCTCGTGAAGGGCATGGGGGGCGCGATGGACCTTGTGGCGGGCGTGCAGCGCGTGGTGGTGGTGATGGACCACACCTCCAAGCACGGCGAGTCGAAGGTGCTGAAGCAATGCACCCTGCCCTTGACCGGCAAGGGGGTCGTGAACCGCATCGTGACCAACCTCGGCGTGCTCGACGTGGTGCCGGGGGGGCTGAAGATCGTGGAATGCGCCGACGGCGTGACGGAAGATGAGATCCGCGCGGCGACGGAGGCCACCATCGTCGCCTGACAGGTCCGGCTCTTCCGGCCGCTGCCAGAGGAGCCGCTCCCTTCCCGCGGGAAGGGGAGGGGCCGCGGACACCTCCGATGCAGGGGCCTGCGGCATCTTCTCCCTACCTCCGGGCGAGGGGGCAGGTTAGGGTTTCCCCATGCAACTCATCGATCCAAACCACCCGTTCTTCCGCCCCGCCTGGCGTCGCTGGGTCACCGGGATCTTCCCGATCGCCTGGTCGGCCGTCGAGCTGTTCGCGCTGGGAAGCCCCGTCTGGGCCGTGATCTTCCTCCTCCTCGGGATCTATGCCTTCTGGGTTCTGGTCATCAAGGGACCGGACGCCGCCTGATCCGGCGGCTCGGTTCCTCGGGCGCAGCGGCCGGGTCGTGCCCGGCCCCTGACCGCGATGCGCTGGCGTCTGCCTCCCCGGTCTGAGACGTCGTGGGCATGGACCATGCCCGCCCGGCGCACCTCAGGTGCCGCGCGGCTTGGCCCGCAGCGTCGGCTCCGCCACCGTCGGATCCTCGGGCCAGGGATGGCGGGGGTAGCGCCCGCGCATGTCGCGGCGGACGTCGGCATAGGAACTTGCCCAGAAGCCCGGAAGATCCATCGTCACCTGCACCGGCCGCTGGCCCGGTGACAGCAGGGTGATCCGCAAGGGCAGCCTTTTGGGCCCCACCGTCGGGTGCACCGTCACGCCGAACATCTCCTGCAGCCGGATCTCGATTCCCGGCGCCTCTCCCTCGTAATCGATCGGCACCTTGCGCCCGAGCGGCGTCTCGAAATGCGCGGGCGCCAGCCGGTCGAGAAGCTGCACCCCCTCCCAGCCGAGGAGGGCGCGCAGCGGCTCGGTCAGGTCGAGGGCGCGCAGATCCGCCTCGGTCCGGCGGGTGCCGAGGTAGGGCAGCAGCCATTCGGGATCGGCCAGCAGCGCCGCGTCCGACGTGTCGGGCATCTCGGCCCCCTCGGCGCGCAACAGGGCGATGCGGGCGCGCAGCCTGCGGGCCGCCTCGCTCCACGGCAGGCCGATCTGGCGCAGCCCCTCGAAGGCCGCGCGGGCCAGCGCCTCGGGGGGCACCTCGGGCCAGGTCCGGTCGTCGAGCACCAGCGCGCCACAGGTTTCCTGCCGCCGCGCCACGACGCGGCCTTCGCGGCGCGACCAGTCGCAGACCGTGCGCCAGCGGATCTGTGGCGCAAACAGCTGGCGCAGTTCGGATTCCGGGATCGGCGCCGCCTGCCGCACCTTCGCCTCGCGCGCGTCGCCGTCGAGATCGGTCGCCACGATCAGCCGCGCGCCCGAGAGCGGCAGGCCCGGTTCCATCGCCGCGCCCTTGCCGCCCGAGAGCACCCAGCGCGGCGCCTCGCCCTTGCGCCTCAGGCCGACCCGGTCGGGATAGGCCAGCGCCGCCATCTGCCCCACCGACAGACCCGCGTCGGGCGTCGCCACCGCGCGGGAGAGCCGGCGGGCCTCGTCCCGGATGCGGGCGAGGGCCGTGCGGTTCACCTCGTGCGGATGCTCGTCCGAGAAGCGCTTCGGATCGGCCAGCGCCGCCAGACGCAGCGCAAGATCGGGCGGCCCCTTCACCGGGTCACGGTTGGCCATCAGCGCGGCAAGCGGCGCGGCGGAGGGCCCCGCCACCGTCAGCATGTGGCCCAGCCGGGGATGGAGCGGCAGACGCGCCAGCCGCTTGCCATGGGCGGTGATCCGGCCATCCTCCAGCGCGCCCAGCCGCTCGAGCAGCCCACGCGCCTCGGCCAGCACGCCGGGATGGGGCGGCGTCAGGAACGGCAGGTCGGCGCTGCCCCAGACCGCCAGCTCGAGCGCAAGCCCGGTCAGATCCGCCGCCTCGATCTCGGCCGGCGGAAAGGCCGCCAGAGCCCCTTCCTCGCCCCGCGTCCACATCCGGTAGCAGATGCCCGCGGCCACACGGCCCGCGCGGCCCCGCCGCTGGTCGGCCTCCGCCCGCGTCACCCGCTCGGTCACCAGCCGCGACATGCCGGAACTCGGATCGAACCGCGCCCGCCGCGCGCGGCCGGCATCGACCACCACCCGCACGCCCGGAATGGTCAGTGAAGTCTCGGCGATCGAGGTGGCCAGCACGATCCGACGCTCCGGGCCTGGCTCGAGCGCCGCGCGCTGGGCCGCGAAGTCGAGCGCGCCGAAGAGCGGCGCCACGCGCACCCCCGGCAGGTCGAGCATGCCCTGCACGCGCCGGATCTCGCCCTCACCCGGCAGGAAGACGAGGATGTCGCCTTGGGTCTCGGCCGCCGCCTGCCGCACGAGGGCCGCCACCTCGGGCTCCAGCCGCGCGCCGGGGGCGAGCGGGCGCGCCAGCCACCGCGTCTCGACCGGGAAGGCGCGTCCCTCCGAGGTCACGACAGGCGCCCCGCCCATCAGATCGGCCACCGGCCCCGCGTCGAGCGTCGCGGACATGGCGACAAGCAGCAGATCCTCGCGCAGCGCGCCCCGCACCTCGAGCGCCAGCGCAAGCCCCAGATCGGCGTTCAGGCTGCGCTCGTGGAACTCGTCGAAGATCAGCGCGCCGATCCCCTCGAGCGCGGGATCGTCCTGGATCATCCGGGTGAGGATGCCCTCGGTCACCACCTCGATGCGGCTGGCCGGCGAGACGCGCGCCTCGCCCCGGATACGGTAGCCGACGGTCTGGCCCACCGGCTCGCCGAGCGTGGCCGCCATCCGCTCGGCGGCCGCCCGCGCCGCCAGACGCCGCGGCTCGAGCATCACGATCCGTTCTCCGGTCAGCCCGGCGCCCAGGATTGCAAGCGGCACGCGCGTGGTCTTGCCTGCCCCGGGCGGTGCCTGGAGCACCCCCATCCGGCGGGTCACGAGCGCCTCCACCAGGGCAGGCAGCGCAGAGTCGATCGGCAGCGTTTCGGTCATGCGCCCTTATGGCCGGACCTCGCGCCCCGCGCCAGAGGCGCGCTAGCGCCGCCGCAGCGTGGCCTTGCCGTAGATCGTGTCCGTCGCCACCTGCATCACGCGCATCCGCCCGTCGGCTGTCGGCTGGTAGTAGAGCGTGAAGGGAAAGCGCGGCTTCTCGGCCATGTCCTCGGGCGAGTAGCCCGCCACGCGCCGGAACTCGCCCGCGCAGCTGACGCCGCCCTCGGTCGCCTTCGGCGTGCCCAGCACCACCTGCGTCCGCCGCCGCCCGTCGAAGATGTCCAGCGACAGCCGGCATTCCTGCCCCGGCTCGACATCCCGGAGCGCGGCGTAGAGGGCCGTCATCGGGTCCACCGTGCCGCGCTGCGCCGCCGGATCCACGTCGTAGGGGCGGGGGGTGCGCGCGGGCGCGTAGCGTTCGACCCTCGGCCCGCCCCGGTCCCAGGTCAGGACCACCTCGGACTGCCGCCGTCCGGTGTCGGCCTTCTCGCTGTAGCGAAGCGCCTCGGGGCGGCCCTGCTCCATCCGCCCACTGGCCTGCGCATCGTAGCGCATCCTGCGGACCAGCCCGAGCAGACCCCCGCTCTGCAGCCGCCCGTTGACGCTGTAGCGTCCCGCCTCCTCGGCGCCACTGAACGAGAAGGTTCCAGCCCGCACACCGCGAAGCACGAGATCGAACGCGGCCTCGTCCGTCCGTGCGGCGGCGGGCACCGCCAGCAGCAGCGCCAGCGCCGCCATCCCGAGAGCCGTGCGCATGGAACCTCCATCTGCCGCATTCTCGCCTCTGGCATATCGCGGGAAGAGAGGGCACAACAGCCCCGCAGTCCGGTTCCGCCCTGACAATCGCGTCAGCGGCCGGAGAGGCTGCGCCCGATCTTGCCGGAGCACCCGATGGACACAGCCGACCTCGCCTCCCGTATCGCCAGCGGCGACCGTCGCGCCCTCGCCCGCGCCATCACGCTCGTCGAAAGCCAGCGCACCGATCACCGCGAACAGGCCCTGGCGCTTCTCGGCCAGCTGGCGGAGACCGGCCGCGAGGCGCTGAGGATCGGTCTGTCGGGCGCGCCGGGCGTCGGCAAATCCACCTTCATCGAGAGCTTCGGGCTGATGCTGACCGGCCAGGGGCTCAGGGTGGCGGTTCTCGCCGTCGATCCCTCCTCCTCCCGCTCGGGCGGCTCGATCCTCGGCGACAAGACCCGGATGGAGCGGCTCTCGCGCGATCCGATGGCCTTCATCCGCCCGTCGCCGTCCCAGAGCCACCTGGGCGGCGTCGCGCGCCGCACCCGCGAGGCTGTGGCGCTCTGCGAGGCGGCGGGCTTCGACGTGATCCTGATCGAGACGGTGGGCGTCGGCCAGTCCGAGACCGTGGTGGCCCAGCTCTGCGACCTCTTCCTTCTGCTCCTCGCCCCCGCGGGCGGCGACGAGCTGCAGGGCGTCAAGCGCGGCATCATGGAGATGGCCGACATCATCCTCGTCAACAAGGCCGACGGCGACCTCAGGCCCGCCGCCATGCGAACCGTGGCGGACTACGCCGGCGCGCTGAGCCTCCTGCGCCGCCGGCCGCAGGATCCCGAGGGCTTTCCCAAGGCGATGCCGGTCTCGGCCATCGAAGAGCAGGGCCTCTCCGATGCCTGGGCCGAGATGCAGGCGCTCGTCGGCTGGCGCCGCGACACCGGACATTTCGCCCGCCGCCGGTCCGAGCAGTCCCGCCACTGGTTCGAGGAAGAGGTCCGCCAGGGCCTCCTCTCCGTCCTGAGCCGCCCGGGCCCCGCGCGCGAGGCCATGAGCCGGCTGGGCGAGGCCGTCACCCGCGGCGATCTCACCCCCGAGGCGGCCGCCGCCCGGATGCTCGCCTCTATTTGATCCCTTCATTCTCGCTCAAATATCCCGCGGGGGTGCGGGGGCGCGAAGCCCCCGCCGCGGGTGGCCATTCTCGGCCCCATCGGCCGCTCGCTCCGAACCGCCCTGAATCGCTTGACGCCGCTCCGCTTTGCCCCTAAACGGCCCCGATGGAATTCGGCGCGCTGCCTCTGGCGGTGCCCTTCATGCACAACCGTGCAGTCGATGCACAACCACGAGGATCACGACCATGTCGCGCGTCTGCGAACTTAGCGGTAAGGCTCCGATGACCGGCAACACGGTCAGCCACGCCAACAACAAGAGCCGTCGGCGCTTCCTGCCGAACCTGAACGACGTCACCCTGATCTCGGACGTTCTGGGCCAGTCCTTCAAGCTGCGCATCTCGGCCGCGGCCCTGCGCACCGTGGACCACCGTGGCGGGCTCGACGCCTTCCTCGCGAAGGCCCGGGACGAAGAGCTGTCGCTCAAGGCCCTCGCCATCAAGAAAGAGATCGAGAAGGTCCGCGCCACCGCCGCCTGATCCGGCTCGGCGCTCATCGGCCTCGGCCCCGCCAGTCGGCGGGGTCTTTGCTTTTGGGCCTTTGGCATGGCGGCGGAAAGCGCGGCCGCGGTGGACTCGGTCGGGTTTCCCCTGCCGCCGCGCCGCCGGTCAGCGGCGGCTCTTGTCCAGGGCTTGCACCGCCAGCTGTTGAGCCAGCGCAAGCTCGCCGCCGATGCCGGCTTGTTGCGGGCGCTTGGGCCCCTATGATCCGGTGCATGATGCGCCCCGTGCTGGCCTGCCTTCTCTCCCTCGTTCTTGCGGCCGCCTCTCTGACGGTCTCGGCCGCGCATGGTCCGGCGGCGGCACGGCAGGTAGTGATCTGCACCGGCCATGGTGTCGCCACCATCGCGCTCGACCGCGAGGGCAGGCCGGTCGGACCGGTTCACCCCTGCCCGGACTGTCTGGCGGGGCTGGGCACGGCGGTTGCCCCACCTTTCGGTCCTATGCCCCGCGCGCCGCTCTTGCGCGGCGAGGGACTCCCGCGCTCTGCGCCCGTTGTGGCCGCAAGCCTTCCCTCTCCTGCTCCCTGTGCCCGCGATCCGCCGGCGCCTGCCGCCTGACGCATCCCCAGCCCGTTTCACAGGAGAGACCCATGACACCGTTCAAGACGCTGCTCGCGGCCGCCGCCGTCACCTTCGCCCTGCCGGCCTTCGCCGACAGCAACATTGCCGTCCGGGACGCCTATGCCCGCGTCTCAAGCCCCGCCGCGAAATCCGGGGCCATCTTCATGGTGATCGAGAATCTCGGCACCACCGCCGACCGGCTGGTGTCGGCCGCTTCCGAGGCCGCCGCCAGGGTCGAGCTTCACACCCATCTCGCGGGTGAGGACGGGATCGTGCGGATGGTCGAGGTGGCCGAGGGGTTCGAGGTTCCCGCCCACGACAGCCATGCGCTCGCCCGCGGCGGCGACCATGTCATGCTGATGGGCCTCACGCGGCCGCTGCAGGAGGGCGACGAGGTGGCGCTTACGCTCACCTTCGAGAGCGGCGCGCGGGTGGATCTCAGCGTGCCCGTGGACCCCACCCGAGAGGATGCGGCGGCCCACCAGATGCAGGGCATGGATCACGCGCACTGACCGGGCGCGGGGGCAGGGCGCGCCGGAGCGCGCGCCCTTATAGGCTCAGCCGCAGTAGGCCTGAGCCGCCTCTCCGAAGGATTTGTAGCGCCGCCAGAAGGCCGAATCCGAGCTGCGCCCCGAGAAGCGCACTTCCTGCGCCTCGTCCGGGTTGGCAAAGAACTTCGCCGCCCGGCGCTGGTCGGCCGAAGGCAGGGTCATGTCGGCCACCTGCTGGATGCAGTTGCATGTGGACGCATTGGCCGCCTGCCGGTCAGAGCGCAGGCAGGCCCGCTCGATCGGGCCGCCGGCAGCGGCAAGGGACGGAAGGACAAGCACGGCAAGCGCCGCCGCAAGGGCCGGTTTCTTCATGTTCTGCCTCGTTCACTGCTCCGGCAGGTTGGTCCCGCCGTTTTCGATGTCCGAAGACTATGCCGCAAAAGCGGCTTTTCTTCAAAGCGATTCGATGGTTGGCGGACGTTCCTCACGGATCACGCTCCCGCGAGGGGCCGCCGACGCCGGTCGCGCGCGTAGCGTTCGGGGGCTGAGGGGCCCCCGCGGGCGAGAATCGCGCGGCCCTGACGGCCCGGATCGTTCCCCCGCTTCCCCCGGCGATCCTCGGCGCGAAGAGCCTGCTCCGGTGGATCCTTTGAGCCGTGAACCGGCGCGGCGCGCGGCGTGGTTTCTGGCCTTGCTGGCCTCTTCCCGGCGGGCCCGGGACAGGATATACGCCGCGCATGACCCAGCTCGACCTCATCCGCAACTTTTCCATCGTGGCCCACATCGACCACGGCAAATCCACCCTCGCCGACCGGCTGATCCAGTTGACGGGGACGGTGGCCGAGCGGGACATGAAGGCCCAGATCCTCGACTCGATGGAGATCGAGCGCGAGCGCGGCATCACCATCAAGGCCAACACGGTGCGGATCGAATATCCGGCCAGGGACGGCAAGACCTACGTCCTGAACCTGATCGACACGCCCGGCCACGTGGACTTCGCCTACGAGGTCAGCCGCTCGATGCGCGCGGTCGAGGGCTCGCTCCTGGTGGTGGATGCGTCGCAAGGGGTCGAGGCGCAGACGCTGGCCAACGTCTATCAGGCGCTGGATGCGGGGCACGAGATCGTCCCCGTCCTGAACAAGATCGACCTGCCGGCGGCCGAACCCGAGCGGGTGAAGTCGCAGATCGAGGATGTGATCGGCCTCGACGCCTCGGACGCGGTGCTGATCTCGGCCAAGTCGGGCCTCGGGATCCCCGACGTGCTCGAGGCGATCGTCACGCGCCTGCCGCCGCCCAAGGGCAACCGCGAGGCGCCGCTCAAGGCGATGCTGGTGGACAGCTGGTACGACGCCTATCTCGGCGTGGTCGTGATGATCCGCGTGATGGACGGCGTCATCCGCAAGGGCGACCGGGTGAAGATGATGCAGACCGGCGCGGTCTATGGCATCGACCGGCTGGCCGTGCTCAAGCCGCAGATGGTGGACATCGCGGAACTGGGGCCGGGCGAGATCGGCGTGCTGACCGCCTCGATCAAGCAGGTGCGCGACACGCGGGTGGGCGACACGATCACCCACGAGAAGAAGGGCTGCGAGGCGCCGCTGCCGGGCTTCAAGCCCGCGCAGCCGGTGGTGTTCTGCGGTCTCTTCCCGGTCGATGCCAACGATTTCGAGGGCTTGCGTGAAGCGATCGAGAAGCTCGCGCTGAACGACGCCTCTTTCACCTACGAGATGGAGACCTCGGCGGCGCTCGGCTTCGGCTTCCGCTGCGGCTTCCTCGGCCTGCTGCATCTGGAGGTCGTGCGCGACCGTCTGGAACGCGAATATGACCTCGATCTGATCACCACGGCGCCCTCGGTGGTCTATCAGATCTACATGCGCGACGGCACGGTGCAGGAGTTGCACAACCCCACCGACATGCCCGACCTGACGCTGGTGGACCATATCGAGGAGCCGCGCATCCGCGCCACGATCATGGTGCCCGACGAGTATCTCGGCGATGTGCTGAAGCTGTGTCAGGACCGGCGCGGCATCCAGCTCGACCTGAGCTATGCCGGGTCGCGTGCGATGGTGGTCTATGACCTGCCGCTGAACGAGGTGGTGTTCGACTTCTACGACCGGCTGAAGTCGGTGACGAAGGGCTACGCGAGCTTCGATTACCAGATCACCGGCTACCGCGAGGATTTCCTCGTGAAGATGTCGATCCTCGTGAACGACGAGCCGGTGGATGCGCTGTCGATGATGGTGCACCGCGACCGCGCCGATCTGCGCGGCCGGGCGATGGTCGAGAAGCTGAAGGAGCTGATCCCGCGGCACATGTTCAAGATCCCGATCCAGGCGGCGATCGGCGGCCGGGTCATCGCGCGCGAGACGATCTCGGCCATGCGCAAGGACGTGACGGCCAAGTGCTACGGCGGCGACGCGACGCGGAAGCGCAAGCTGCTGGACAAGCAGAAGGCCGGCAAGAAGAAGATGCGCCAGTTCGGCAAGGTCGAGATTCCGCAGCAGGCCTTCATCAACGCGCTGAAGATGGACAGCTGAGATGCTGGAAGCGGCGCCTTCCGGCGCCGCTTCGGGCGCTTACATGCCGGCCTGAGCCTCGCGCGACTCCTGGCTGATCGCGCTGCCGGCAGCCGAGAGATCCTGCCCCGCACCTTCGACGGTTTGGCAGGCGGCCAGACCCATGACGGCGAGAAGCGGCAGGAGAAGGAAAGACTTCTTCATGGTGAAACTCCGTGGTTGCTCGCCTTCGAACGCGCGGCGGCGCCCCGACGTTCCCGACGCGGGGCGGGCTTGAACCCGTCCTTAAGGATCCTGTGGCTCACTGCGCGCATGATCCAGCTTGTTCTCGCGTTTCTCCTGACGGTCCTTGCGGTTCTTGCCGCGGCGCCCCTTCTCCCGAACCGGGAGCTTTCGGTGCCGCTCCAGGGGCAGGGCCGTGACACTGGTGATCCATTGCTACGGGCTGTGCCTGCACGCATCCGCGACGGGCCGAGCCGGCCGTTGCCGCCGTTGATCCTCATCCCGTGGCCGCGCGTGACATGAGGCGGCCGTGCCTCTGATCCGAAGGGCCGGACCATCCGCAGCCTTCCCCTTTCCCGTGGCGCACTAGGTTTGAGGGGGCACAGGATGGTGGGTTGATGGACGGCACGGCGGGCGGAGCGACATGGCGGGGCGGGGTGGTGCCGCTCGGTGCAGGTCTGGCCGCGCTTCTGGCGCTGTGGGGCGGCCCGCTGCCTGAACTCGCCCGGATCTCCTTCGCGTGGCACATGATCCTGCATCTGGGCGTGATCCTCGGGGCAGCGCCGCTGGTCGCGATCGGGCTCTCGCAGATCGCGCCGCTGCGCGCGCAGTGGCCGATCGCTCTTGCCGTCGCGGCCTCCCTGGTCGAGCTGGCCGTGGTCTGGGGCTGGCACGCGCCGCGCCTGCATGAGGCGGCCGCGCTCGATCCCCTGCTGTTTCTCGTGCAGCAAGCAAGCTTTCTGGTGGCGGGCGTCCTCGTCTGGCTGCCCGGGCTTGCACCGGGCAAGGCCGCGGCCGCGGCGGGCCTTCTCGCCATGCTCTTCTCGCTCATGCACATGACGATGCTGGGCGTGCTTCTGACGCTGGCGCCGCGGCTGCTCTATGCGCCCGAGATCTGCGGCACGGCCTTCGGGCTCGACCCGCTGGGAAACCAGCGCCTCGGAGGCGCGATGATGGCGGTGGCGGGGCTGGTTCCCTACCTCGGCGGCGCCGCCCTCTTCACGCGGCGCCTCACGCGGGCCGGCTGAGGATCAGCGCAGGCGCCACATGGCGGCAATGTAAGCCGCCGTCATCAGGTCGAGATGCGCCCCGCCTCCGTTCTTGGCCAGCGTGATCTCCTCGTCGGACCGGCGCGCGTAGAGGCCCGAGGCGAGATCGTAGTAGTCCGCGCGGATGTCGGCCTCGGTGATGATGCCGCGGTCGAGCGGATCCTGGATCTCGCCGATATGCCCGATCGTGGTCTTTCGCGAGTCGACGAAGAGGGTGGCGCGCCGGATCGCCTCGTCATCGACCTCGCGCATGTCGGGCCGGTAGGCGCCGATCAGGTCGAGGTGCGTGCCGGGTTTCAGCCATGCGCCCTTCACCACCGGATCGTGGCTCATGGTGGCGGTGCAGATGATGTCGGCCGCCCGGACCGCGCCCTCGAGATCCTCGGTCGCGCGCACCCGCGGCCCCTCCATCGCGCGCGCCTTCTCGGGCGAGCGGTTCCAGACCGTGAAGCGCGCGTGAGGGAAATGGCTCGAATAGGCTTCGATCATGGATCGCGCCACATTGCCCGCGCCCACCAGCAGGATCTCGCGGCTGTCGCGCCGGGCAAGGGTCTTCGCCGCCAGGAGGCTGTCGCCCGCCGTCTTCCATTTGGTCACGAGATGGAAATCGACCAGCGCCTCAAGCGTGCCGTCCCGGTCGGAATAGAGGGTCACCGCGCCGTTGACCGTGGGCTTGCCCGCGGCCCCGTTGCCCGGAAAGATGGTCGCCGTCTTCACGAGCTGGCCCAGCCCGTCAATCCAGGCCGCCCGCGAGAGCAGCGTGTCCTTGCCGCGGTAGAGGAAGATGTCCGCTACCTCGGCCCGCGGCAGCTTGTGGCCCTGTGCGAGCGCCGTGGTCAGCCCGTGCCAGTTCAGATGCGCCTCGGCCTCGGGGCCGATGATCTCGATGCTCATGTTCCTGCCTCATCCTGTCCTGCGCCGCGCGCCGCTTCCGCTGCCTTGCGCATCGCACGTTCCAGCGCGTCGAGAAAGCGCGACCGGTCGGCCCTGGAGAAGGGCCGCCCGCCGCCCTGCCGGAACGGATCGGCCGACCGCAGGTCGGCCATCAGGTCGCGCGTGGCCAGTGCGTTGCCGATGTTGGCCGTGGTCAGCGTCTCGCCAGTGGGCTTGACGACCAGGGCCCCCGCCGCCACGGCCTTCGCGGCAAGCGGGATGTCCGAGGTCACCACGACATCGCCCGTGCCCGCCCGCTCGGCGATCCACTTGTCGGCGGCATCCGGCCCCTCGGGCACGAAGACGCTCTCGACAAGCGGATGGGCCGGAGGCCGGATGCCGCCGTTCGACACGAGAAACATCCGCACCCCGTGCCGCACGGCGACCCGCTCTGCCTCGGCCTTCACCGGGCAGGCGTCGGCGTCGATGTAGAGCTCAGTCATACAGGGCTTCGGCGTGGAACTGGATATGGTCCTCCATGAAGGTCGAAACGAAGAAGTAGCTGTGGTCGTAGCCCGGCTGCATGCGGAAGATGCCCTGCTGGCGCCGCGCCATCATCGCCTCGGCCAGCGCCTCGGGCTTGAGCGACTCGAGGAACTGGTCCGAGGCGCCCTGGTCGATCAGGATCGGCCCGTCGAAGCCACGCTTCTTCATCAGCAGGACCGAATCGTGCGGCGCCCACTTGCTCTCGTCCGCCCCGAGATAGGCCGTGAGCTGCTTGCGCCCCCAGTCCGACGCCGTCGGATTGGTGATCGGAGCGAAGGCCGAGACCGAGCGGAACCGCCCCGGAAAGCTCATGGCGATGGTCAGCGCGCCGTGGCCCCCCATCGAATGCCCCATGATCGACTGCCGGCTCTCGTCGAGCGGAAAGGCCGAGAACAGGACGCGGGGCAGATCCTCGGTGATGTAGTCCCACATGCGGAAGTTCGTGGACCAGGGCGCCTCGGTGGCGTTGACGTAGAAGCCGGCGCCCTGGCCCAGTGCGTAATTCTCGTCATCCGGCACGCCCTCGCCCCGCGGCGATGTGTCGGGAAAGACCAGCGCCAGCCCCTCCTGCGCCGCCCATTTCTGCGCGCCCGCCTTCACCATCGCGTTCTCGTGGGTGCAGGTGAGGCCCGAGAGATACCAGACCAGCGGCACCGCCTCGTTCTCGGCCTCGGGCGGCAGGAACAGCCCGAAAGTCATGTCGCAGCCCGTGATCTGCGACGTGTGGCTGTAGACGCCCTGCGTTCCGCCAAAGCAACGGCTCTCAGAGATGGTCTTCATGGTGGTCTCCTCTCCTCAGAAGGTCGTGACCCAGGCGATCACGCCGGTGATGGTCAGGATGCTGACCGCGGTGGATATCAGGATCGAGGCCGAGACGCGCTGCGGCGCGACCCCATAGTGCTGCGCAAGGATATAGACATTGCCCGCCACCGGCAGGGCGGCCGCGGCGATCATCACGCCCGCCGCCTGCCGCTCGACCGGAAAGACCAGGAGCGCCGAGGCCGCCACGGCCAGCGGATGCAGCACGAGCTTGCAGAACGAGAGCCAGGCCGCGACCTCGATCCGCTCGGCCGAGCGGGTGGCAAGCGAGGCGCCGATGGCAAAGAGCGCGCCGGGCGTGGCCGCGCCCCCCAGAAGCGCGAGGAACTCGTTGACCGGCCCCGGAACGGGTGCGCCCGTGGCCGACCAGCCGAGCCCCGCCACCATCGAGACGATCATCGGGTTCTTCAGCAGCCCCACGCCCAGCACCCTGATGATGCGCAGGCTCATGTGCCCCTCGCGCACGCCGGTGATGATGAGGGTGATGAGCGAGGAGAAGACGATGAGGTCGATCGCCAGCACCATCAGCACCGGCCCCGCGGCCTCGGGCCCCAGCAGCAGGACCAGCATCGGCACCCCGAGAAACCCCGTGTTGCCGATCACAGCGCACTGCCCCTCGATCGCGGCCTCCTCGGTGCTCACCCGCCGCAGCCGCGCCACCGCCACGGCCAGCAGATAGACGAGGGTGCAGCCCGTGAGATAGGCCATCACGAAGGGCAGCGACCAGATCTCGGCCAGCGACAGGTTCGCCGCAAAGCGGAAGAGCATGGCCGACAGGGCGAAGTAGAACACGAACTTCGTCAGCCACGAGGTCGCCTCCGGTGTGAAGAACCGCGCCCGCCCGGCGAGATAGCCCATCCCGATCAGAGCGAAGAAGGGCAAGGTCTTGAGAAGGACGGGCAGCATCTCAGGCTTTCGGCTCGGGTTGGCGCCAAGGTTTCACGCCACCCCGCTGGATGCAAGCTCGGCCAATCGTCTGATCCCCGTGCCGCGCCGCCGCGCAAGGCTCCCGTCGCCGCATCCGCGACAGGCGCCGCCTCTTGTGCACGATCGGGCGCCGCCTCCGCAGATGCCGCCTCGTCTCCGACGCCCGCCTTCGCGTTCACTCTGCCCAAATATCCTCGGGGGAGTCTCCGGCTCTGCCGGAGACGGGGGCAGACAGCCCCCCTCTTCGCTCCCCGTCTCGCCCGCACGTCCGGTGGGGATCCCAACCCTGATGGCGGGATCTGCCGCAGGGCGACAAGATGCCCGAGGTGAACCGTTCGGTTCGTTTTCCGCTTGCCTCTCCCGCCAACTCGCTCCATCTTCAAACTGAACCGTTCGGTTCATAAGGAGATCGAGATGAAACGTCTGACCCTGACAATGGCGACCCTGACGCTGGTGCTGGGTCTGGCGGCTCCGTCCTTTGCGCTGCCGCTGGACATTCCCCACCTCACCTGGCCCAAGGCCTGCACGGCCTGCGGCGGTTGAGCGGCGGGTTCTTGCGGCTCCTCCTGCGGCGCGCGTAAGGTCGCGGCAGGAGGAGCCCGATGCCAGCCGACACGATCCCGCTTCGCAAGGGCCGCAAGATGCCACAGGTGCTCGAGGGCGCCCGGAAGGTCTTTTTGCGCAACGGGTTCGAAGGGGCGAGCGTCGATGACATCGCGCGCGAGGCGGGCGTGTCAAAGGCGACGCTCTACAGCTATTTCCCCGACAAGCGGCTTCTGTTTCTGGAGGTCGCCAAGGCCGAGTGCCTGCGGCAGGCCGAAGAGGCCGTGGCGCTGATCACCTCCGACCTCGGCCCGCGCGAGGTGCTGACGATGGCGGCCGCGCGCATCGTCGATTTCGTGCTGTCCGACTTCGGGATCCGAACCTACCGGATCTGCGTGGCCGAGGCCGACAGGTTCCCGGAACTCGGGCACGAGTTCTACGCAAGCGGACCGGCCCTCGTCCGCCAGAGGATCGTGGAATACCTGCGGCAGGCCGTGGCGCGGCATGAGCTCATCATCGAGGATCTCGAGCTTGCCGCCGACCAGTTCGCCGAGTTGTGCAAGGCCGACCTCTTCAACCGCATCGTCTTTGGCGTGGGCGCGGCGGTGAGTGCCGGGGAGCGGCGCCGGGTGGTGGCCGGAGCGGTCGAGATGTTCCTCGCCCGCTACGCGCCCAGCGGCTGAATGCGCGCGGCCGGTTTCACATTGCTCCGCTACGCACCAGGGTCCCGGCGCTGCCCTCAGAGATCGAAGGTCGCGAACACCGGCGCGTGGTCGGAGGGTTGCAGCCAGCCTCGGGCTGCGCGGAGAATCCGGCTGCCGTGGGCTGCGTTCGCAATGTCGGGCGTGGCCCAGATGTGGTCGAGCCGCCGGCCCTTGTCGGCCGCCTCCCAGTCCGGCGACCGGTAGGACCACCAGGAATAGAGCCGCCCCTCGGGCAGGTCCTTGCGGGTCACGTCGATCCAGGCGCCGGCCTCCATCAGCGCGTTCAGATGGTCCACCTCGATCGGCGTATGGCTCACGATCTTGAGGAGCGCCTTGTGGTTCCAGACATCATCCTCGCGCGGCGCGATGTTGAGGTCGCCCACGAGGATCGCCTTGCGCGGCGTGTCGGCGCGGCACCAGTCGCGCATCCGGGTCAGGTAGTCGAGCTTCTGCCCGAACTTCACGTTCTGCTCGCGGTCGGGGATGTCGCCGCCCGCTGGCACATAGCAGTTGTGGATCGTGACTCCG
This sequence comes from Cereibacter sediminicola, assembly GCF_007668225.1. Taxonomy (NCBI): domain Bacteria; kingdom Pseudomonadati; phylum Pseudomonadota; class Alphaproteobacteria; order Rhodobacterales; family Paracoccaceae; genus Cereibacter; species Cereibacter sediminicola. The sequence goes on from NZ_VDEK01000004.1 coordinate 69,195, forward strand.
TTCCCGAGCGTCGCCGAGACATGGCGCGCATGGCCCAGATCAGCGAAGTCATGGTCGCCCGCATCGACCAGCGGCAGCTTCGACAGGATCGCCACGCCGTTGTAGCTCTTCTGCCCGCGGGCCACGCACCAGTTGTAGCCGAGCGCCCGGAACGCCTCGAGCGGCATCTTCTCGACCGGGCTCTTGCATTCCTGCAGGCAGAGGATGTCGGGCATCTCTTCCGTCAGCAGGCGCGAGACCAGCGCCTCGCGCAGGCGGACCGAGTTGATGTTCCAGGTGGCGAGGGTGAAGGTCATGGCAGGCTCCGGTCTCAGGGCCCTTCTTCCTAGCCCGCGCGGCCGGGCGGGTCCATCGCCCCGCCGCAGCGCGGTCATTCACGAAGCATGAAAAAAGGCCGGGCACGAGGCCCGGCCAGATCCAACAGGGAGGGTCCGTGTCTCTAACCCCGACACGGGAGGGAACTCTCGCAACGGGCGAGCCCGCCGCTTCTCATGCAGTCTATACAGAAGAGTGTGATCGTTAAATTGATCTCACGCAACCAGCCTGTAACCGCCGGACTCGGTGACGAGAAGACGGGCATTGGACGGATCGGGCTCGATCTTCTGGCGCAACCTGTAGATGTGCGTCTCTAACGTGTGGGTTGTGACGCCGGCGTTATAGCCCCAAACCTCGTGGAGAAGCACCTCTCGCGCCACAACACCTTGTGAGGCCCTGTAAAGGAACTTCAAGATGTTGGTTTCCTTCTCGGTCAGGCGGATCTTGCGGTCCTTTTCGTCCACCAGCATCTTCTGCGCCGGGCGGAAGCTGTAGGGACCCAGCTGGAAGATTGCATCCTCTGATTGTTCGTGCGCACGGAGTTGCGCCCTGATGCGCGCAAGCAACACCGGGAACTTGAAGGGCTTGGTCACATAGTCGTTTGCGCCCGCATCGAGCCCCAGAATGGTGTCGCTGTCCGAATCATGTCCCGTCAGCATCATCACCGGGCACTTGACCCCGGCCTTGCGCATCCGGCGGCAGAGTTCGCGCCCGTCGGTGTCCGGCAGACCCACGTCGAGGATCACGAGGTCATAGAGACCGGCCTTGGCCTTCTCCATGCCTTCCGCGCCCGAGGCGGCCTCGAAGACGTCGAAATCCTCGGTCATCACGAGCTGTTCGCTCAGGGCCTCGCGAAGGTCGTCGTCATCGTCCACCAAGAGAATCTTCTTCAGGGAAGCCATCCGTCACTCCTTCGTTCGTGGTGATCACATGTGCGTGCGCCCGGCAGACGGCAAGATTTGCGGCCGATTTCTCACGCGCTCGTGTCGCAAGACGGCGGAATGTTTCAATTTCCTTCAGGTCTCGCTAGGAAGAAGCGGAAAGGACCCGTCATGCCGCTTTCCCTCAGCATCGTCGAACGCCTGAACCGTGCCCGAGGCGACCTGCGGATGGGCGTGCCTGTCGTGCTGACCGAAAACGGCCAGGGCGTGCTTGCCGTCGCCGTCGAGGCGCTGGAGCCCGCGCGGCTGGCCGAGCTGCGTCTCATGGGGCAGCCGGTGCTGGCCATCACCGCGCGCCGGGCCGAGACGCTCAAGGCGCGCGTCTATGACGGGGATCTTGCCCGGATCGAGCTGCCGGACGCGGCGGGCGAGGACTGGCTGAAGGCGGTGGCGGATCCGGCCGACGACCTGCGGCTGCCGATGAAGGGCCCGCTCCGCGCCCTGCGGGGCGGCGGGGCGGGGCTGGCGCGGGCCGCCCTGGCGCTGGCGAAATCGGCGCATCTGTTGCCCGCGGCGGTTCTGGTTGCGGTGCCCGATCCGATTAGGCTCGCCGCCGAGCATTCCCTGACCCTCCTGCCGCTGTCCGAGGTCGAGCCGGAACTCAGCCGCGGGTCGCCTCTCCATCCGGTGGTCTCGGCGCGGGTGCCGATGGTCGCCTCGCAGGCGGGGCGCGTGCATGTCTTCCGTCCCGAAGACGGCGGCGAAGAGCATTACGCCATCGAGATCGGCAAGCCCGACAGGGCCGAGCCCGTGCTTGCCCGGCTCCATTCGGCCTGCTTCACCGGCGACGTTCTGGGCAGCCTCAAGTGCGACTGCGGCCCGCAACTCCGGTCGGCGCTGGCGCGGATGGGCGAGGAGGGGGCGGGCGTGCTGCTTTACCTCAACCAGGAGGGGCGGGGGATCGGGCTCGCCAACAAGATGCGGGCCTATTCGCTTCAGGATCAGGGGTTTGACACGGTCGAAGCCAACCATCGGCTGGGCTTTGAGGATGACGAGCGCGATTTCCGCATCGGGGCGGGCATCCTGCGGCAGATGGGCTTTTCGGCGGTGCGCCTCATGACGAACAATCCGGCGAAGATCCGCATGATGGAGGCGAACGGCATCCGGGTGACCGAGCGTGCGCCGCTGCATGTCGGGCGGAACGAGTTCAACGCGGCCTATCTTGCCACCAAGGCCGCCAAGTCGGGGCATCTCGCATGACGGATCTTGTGGTCACCCACCAGGGCGCGCGCTTCGGACGCCGGTTCCTGCCCTGCTCGATCGGGAGGGGCGGCATCACGCACGAGAAGCGCGAGGGAGACGGCGCCACGCCGCGCGGCACGCACCGCATCGCCGGGCTGCTCTATCGCCCCGACCGGGTGGCCACTTCGGAGTTGCCCGACTGGGCCCAGCCCTTCGGCCCGTCGGACCTGTGGTCGGATGATCCGCGCGACGTGGATTACAACCAGCTGGTGCGCGCGCCCCACCGCTACGGGCACGAACGGCTGAGCCGCGCGGATCCGCTCTATGACGTGATCCTGCTCACCGACTGGAACTGGCCCGAGGCGGTGCCGGGCCGCGGCTCGGCGATCTTCCTGCACACTTGGCGGCGGCCGCGCCATCCGACGGCGGGCTGCGTGGCCTTTTCCCGCACCGACCTGCTGTGGCTCGCGCACCGCCTGACGCCCGAGAGCCGGCTGGTCGTGCGCTGACCGCTCAGGCCCGGCCGGCGGCCGTGTAGTCGCGCGCGCCGAAGATGGCCGATCCCACGCGGACATGGGTCGCGCCCGCGGCGATGGCCGCCTCGAAGTCGCCGCTCATGCCCATCGACAGGCCGCCGAGCCCGTTCCGATCGGCGATCGCGGCCAGCTGGGCGAAGTGGGGCGCGCTGTCCTCGCCCTCGGGCGGGATGCACATGAGGCCGCGGACCGGCAGATCCATGCTGCGGCAGGTGGCGATGAAGCCGTCGGCGTCGGCGGGCAGGACGCCGGCCTTCTGCGGCTCTTCGCCCGTGTTCACCTGCACGAACAGCTCGGGCGAGGCGCCGCGCTCCTGCGCGAGGCGGGCCAGCTTGTCGGCGAGCGACGGCCGGTCGAGCGTGTGGATCGCGTCGAAAAGCCCGACGGCGGCCTTGGCCTTGTTGGTCTGCAACGGCCCGATCATGTGGATCGAGAGGCGCCCGAACCGCGCCCTCAGGTCGGGCCACTTGCCCTGCGCCTCCTGAACGTAGTTCTCGCCGAAGATCCGGTGGCCCGCCTCGAGCACCGCCACCACGCGGTCAAGCGGCTGCACCTTCGAGACCGCGATCAGCTCGACCGAGCCGGGCGCGCGGCCCGCGGCCTTCTCGGCCTCGGCGATGCGTTTTAGGATCGTCTCAAGCATTCTTGCCCTCCAGCGCGTCGATGAACTCCTTGAGGTCCGCGGCATGGCGCTCCCACGCCCGGGTCGAGCTGCGGTAGATCGGCTGGCGCACCTGATAGAGGCTCAGCGTCTGCACGCGGCGCGTGTTCTCGTGGAAATTGAGGCAGGCATCCTCCCACGGCAGGCCGCAGGCGGCGATCAGGCGGCGCGACTCCTCTTCGGGATGGGCCACCAGATCCTCATACCGGATCTCGTGGAAGCCCCCCGGCAGCTTTTCGCGCCAGAAGTCGATCAGCTCCTCGAACATGCGGAAGTAGAGGCCGAGGTCGCGCAGGTCATAGGCGTAGAGATGCGTGTTCTCGGCAAAGACATTCCGATAGATCGAGAGCGCGGTATCGCGCGGGTCGCGGCGCACGACCACGAACTTCGCCCTGGGCAGGGCCGAGGCGATGAAGCCCATCCAGGCGTGGGTCTGGATCGACTTGTCGGTGACCTGAAGCGCGTCGGGAAAGCGGCGGCGCATCTCGGCCTCGTAGCGGCGGCCCATGGCGGCGACCTCTTCGGGCGGGATGTCGCCCCAGCGGCGGTGGCGACCCTCGGCGTCGAGCACGACCTTCTGCACCTCGCGCGCGGCAACCCCGGCCTCACCCGCGCCGGTCATGCGGCTGTGGCTGGCGATGATCTGCTCGACAAGCGTTGTGCCCGAGCGCGGCATGCCGGTGACGAAGACGGGGGCGTAGTCCGTGGCACCGGGCGCGGGCGCGGGGGTGAAATCGGCGAAGGTCCTGAAGATCCCGTCAAGCTCCGCCCGGCGGGTGGCGATGTCATAGGGGTGGGCCTTGCGCATCAGCCGGTTGGCCGGGTGCAGATAGGCAAAGAGGCTGTCGGGGCGCTTGAGGTCGTCCATCGCCTTGGCCAGCGCAAAGCCGAGATGCATCCGGTCGGCCTCGGGCGTGGCGGGGTCGTCGAAGCGGCGCTGCATGTCGGCCAGAAGCGGGTCGTCGGGCGTCATCTTCAGGCTCGCCGACAGGATGCGGTAGAACTCTCCCCGATCCGGCGCGAGGGTGATCGCCCGGCGCAGCAGCGCCTCGGCCTCGGCAAAGGCGCCGCGGCCCTGCAGCAGCAGCCCCTTGCGCGAGAGCAGCATCGCATGGTCGGGCTCGCGCGCGAGGCCCCTGTCGTAGGCGGCCTCCGCCCCCGCCTCGTCGCCCCGCAACAGCAACACCTGTCCGAGCCGCAGCTGCAGATCGGCCGAGCGGTTGCCGGCCGCCTCGGCGGCGCGGAAGGCGGCTTCGGCCTCGGCCAGGTTGCGCAGGTCGGTCTGCAGGATCCCGAGCTGGAGGTGCGCCTCGGCATGGTCCGGTTCGGCGGCCACCGCGCGCTTGAGAGCCGCCAGCGCCTGCGCGGGTCGGCCCAGCCGGGCCAGCGTCACCGCAAGCAGGATGAGCGCGCGGGCGGGCTTGCGGGACAGGCTCGCGGCGCGACCCAGCGGATCGAGCGCTTCGGCCGGGCGTCCGAGTGCGAGAAGCGCCTGCGCCAGATGGAGATGCCCATCCGGCCAGCCCGGTTCGAGCGCCGTGGCGCGCTGGAAGGCGGCGAGGGCGGTTGCGGGCTGGCCGAGCGCCATCCGCGCATTGCCCAGCACATCCGCGGCGAGTGCGCAGTCGGGAGCGGCCTTGAGGATCGCGAGGGCGCGGCGCTCGGCGGTCGGCATCCGCCCTGCCTGATAGTCGGCCAGAAGCGCCTTCACCTCGGCGGGTGCCGCGCGCCCGATGCGGGGCTGCGCCACGGGCTTCGGCTGCCCGGCCGACAGCCGGCCCTCGATCTGCTGCAGGAGCGGAGGGGGCAGGCGAGCCTCGCGCGCGGCCTCGATCACGGTCTGGCGGGCGGCGCTGTCGCCAAAGGTGGCCGCGGCGGCGCTCCAGGTCTGCCAGGCGGCGGCCTCCTGCGGGCGGCTCCGCGCGGCGCGGCCGAGACGGTCCAGCGCCTCGGGCGCGCGGCGGGTGGCGAGCAGGCGGCCGAGGTGGAAGTTCGCCGGCGCATCGTCGGGCGCGATGGCCAGCATCGAGCGGTAACGCTCCTCGGCCTCGGGCAGGCGGCCGGCCTCGTGCAGGCGCAGCGCCTCGGTCAGAAGCCGGGGGAGGTGGGCAGGGTTCAGGGGCAGCATGGGATCCATCCGCAGGGTCTGCCGCGCGATTACCACGGCGGGGCGCCTCTGTCGATTTGGCGGGAGGCGCCTCTGTGCCGGAACTGTCGGCTCGCCGCCCGTTCCCGGACTGCGTTGCGAGCGCCGGTGCGGGTCTTTCTGGTGCGGCAAGAGGGTCAGGATGCAAGCGGTGGAAATGAAAAGAGCGGGCACAAGGCCCGCTCTTTCCATTCAGGATCGGAGATCCGATCAGAACGACATCGACACGCCGACCGAGTAGGTCTCGAAGTCGCCGTCCACGCCGTCGATGTCCGAGTCGCCGTAGCCGCCGTGCAGCTTCAGGCCGCCGCCGAGGTCGTAGGCCGCCGCGATGCCGTAGCCCTTGGCCTTGTCGCCGTCGAGGTCGAACTCGCCGTAGTTCGCGCCGACCTGGAAGGCGCCGATGGTGTAGCCAGCCGACACACCGAGGTGCTCGAAGTCTTCGATGTCGTTGTTGAACTTGGTGTAAGCAACGCCAGCCACGAAGCCGTTGTTGAAGTCACCGGTGAGCGACACCGAGTAGATGTCCATGTCAACACCGCCCGGCAGAGCGCCGAGGAAGTCGCCGAGGTTGCCCGGGGCCCAGTTGCCCGAGGTGGTCATGCTCTGGTAGCCGAGGCCGAGGCCGAGGCCGAAGCCGGCGAAGTCGCCACGGTACTTCATACCGACGGCGTAGCCGTCGTCGTTCTCGCCGCTGTCGTCCAGCTCGGCCGAGATGGCCACGCCGAAGTCGCCGAAGCTGTAGTCGTAGCGGGCGATCTGGTTGTCGTAGTTGCCGTCACCGAACGCGCCCATGTAGCCGGCGTGCATGGTTTCGTCGTCGCCGATCGAGCCCGGGTTGCCGACGTTTTCGGTGATCGCCCAGTCAACGGCGCCGTCGATCTCGCCCATGGTCAGGGTGCCGAAGGCGCCCGAGATGAAGGCCGCTTCGTTGTCGGCCGAGAAGTTGCCGTTCGAGCGGCCTTCGTCCTTCGAGATTTCGACGCTCACACCGAACGCGAGGCCGGTGTCGGTCTCGCTGGTCGCGGTGACCTTGAGGTCGAAGTCGTTGTGGAACTGGGTTTCGCCGTTGGAAGCGAAGTTGATGTTGTCGTCACCGCCGCCGACGACGCCCATCTCGGCGTAGCCCGAGAAGCTGATTTCGGCCGCAGCCACGCCCGCGGTCATGACCAGAGCCGTGGTCGCAAGAAGAATCTGTTTCATAGTTTCCCTCGTTTGTCTCGTCTGCGCCCCAGCTCAGGGGAATCCGAGTGGGCCTGCCTCTGTTTCCCTCCGGATGGCCTCGATTGCAAACGGAACGGGCCTGTTGCGGGGAAAGACGTTGATGATGGTGCAGTCTTGCCACAGTCCGCGAGGGTGCCCGCGGAACCGTCCAAGGGTCGGTAAAACAGTCGCTTTCCCGCCGCCCGGACCGCGGCGCCGGAAAAACCTTGGCACGGTCCGGAGCCTCGGATAGACAGCACGGGACGTCACACACGGGGGACTTCATGAGCTTCCATCGCCTCGCGCGCGCCGCCCTTCCGGTCGGGCTTGCGCTTTCGCTCTCGGCCTGCGGCGGCATGACGGGCGGGGGAAACAGCGGCTTCACGGGCGGCGGGGCCGAGCGGCAGGTGGAAGCGGCGGCGGCCCAGCGGCAGGCGGAGTTCGCCGAGCGCAACCGCGGCGCCACGGTGGCGGGGGCCAACAGTGGTGGGCGCTCGAGCGTGTGGGACCTGTTCGGGACCAAGGACAACCCCAACACCACCGTCGGCGTGAACAAGTATATCTGGAACGCCGCGCTCGAGGTGCTGAACTTCCTGCCGGTGCAGTCGGTCGATCCCTTCACCGGGGTGATCTCGACCGGCTATGGCGTGCCGCCGGGCGGCGGGCGGGCCTATCGCGCGACCGTCTATGTGCAGGATGCGGCGCTCGATGCGCGCTCGCTCAAGGTGGCGTTGCAGGGGCAGGGCGGCGGTCCGGTCTCGGCCGAGACCCAGCGTGCGGTCGAGGATGCGATCCTGACCCGGGCACGGCAGCTGAGGCTGCGCGACTCGCGTCTCTGACGGGGCGGGGGCCGGGGCGGCTCTGGACCTCGGCCGCTGCCTCGGTGTAACTGCGGGCGATCCCTGTTCCGAAGAGGCCGCCATGTCGCGTTACGACCCCGCAGCAACCGAAAGCCGTTGGCAGGCCGCCTGGGATGAGGCGGGCGTCTTCACGGCGCGGCACGACCCCTCGCGGCCGAAATATTATGTGCTCGAGATGTTCCCCTATCCGTCGGGGCGCATCCACATGGGGCATGTCCGCAACTACACGATGGGCGATGTGGTGGCGCGGCAGAAGGCCGCCGCCGGCTATTCGGTGCTGCATCCGATGGGCTGGGACGCCTTCGGGATGCCGGCCGAGAACGCCGCGATGGAGCGCGGCGGCCATCCCAAGGACTGGACCTACGGCAACATCGCCGACATGCGCGCGCAGATGAAGCCTTTGGGCCTGTCGATCGACTGGAGCCGCGAGTTCGCGACCTGCGACCCGGAGTATTACGGCCAGCAGCAGGCGATGTTCATCGACATGCTTGAGGCGGGCCTGATCTACCGCAAGAACGCCGTGGTGAACTGGGACCCGGTCGACATGACGGTGCTCGCGAACGAGCAGGTGATCGACGGCAAGGGCTGGCGCTCGAACGCGCCGGTCGAGCGGCGCGAGCTGACGCAGTGGTTCTTCCGGATCTCGGACTATGCGGGTGAACTGCTGGAGGCACTCGACAGGCTGAAGGACTGGCCCGAGAAGGTGCGGCTGATGCAGGCCAACTGGATCGGCAAGTCGCGCGGGCTGCAGTTCGCCTTCTCGACCGTGGGCGCGCCCGAGGGCTTCGACCGGCTCGAGGTCTACACGACGCGCCCGGACACGCTGATGGGGGCGTCCTTCGCCGCGATCTCGCCGGATCATCCGCTGGCCAGGCATCTCGAGCGGCACTCGCCCGAGGTGGCCGGGTTCGTCGCCGAATGCCGCCGCGTCGGCACCTCGGAAGAGGCGCTGGAGAAGGCGGAGAAAAAGGGTTTCGACACCGGTATCCGGGTGCGGCATCCCTTTGACACGGCGTGGGAACTGCCGGTCTATATCGCCAATTTCATCCTGATGGATTACGGCACGGGGGCAATTTTCGGCTGCCCGGCGCATGACCAGCGCGATTTCGAGTTCGCCTCGAAATACGGCCTGCCGATCCCGCCGGTCTTCGTCGCCGAAGGCACCGAGGAGGCGCCGCTGACCGAAGCCTTCGTGCCAATGAAATCCGAGCGCGTGGCCTATGTCCGCGGCTTTGCCGGCTCGCTGGTGCAGACCGGCGAGGAAGCTGTCGCCGCCGCCATCGAGTTCTGCGAATCGAAGGGTGTCGGCCGCGGCGTCACCAACTACCGCCTGCGCGACTGGGGCATCAGCCGGCAACGCTACTGGGGCTGCCCGATCCCGGTGATCCACTGCGAGACCTGCGGCGTGGTGCCTGAGGCGAAGGAAAACCTGCCGGTCCGCCTGCCCGATGACGTGACCTTCGACGTGCCGGGCAACCCGCTCGACCGCCATCCGACATGGCGCGACTGCACCTGCCCGAAATGCGGCGCCAAGGCCCGGCGCGAGACCGACACGATGGACACCTTTGTCGATTCGAGCTGGTATTACGCGCGCTTCACCGCGCCGCGCGCCGCGACGCCCACCGACCCCGAGGAAGCCGACTACTGGATGAACGTCGACCAGTATATCGGCGGCATCGAGCACGCGATCCTGCACCTGCTCTATTCCCGCTTCTTCGCGCGGGCGATGCAGAAGACCGGCCACCTGCCCGCCAAGGCGATCGAGCCGTTCAACGCGCTCTTCACGCAAGGGATGGTGACGCACGAGATCTACTGCCAGAGCCAATGTGCAGGCACATCGCCCAATGGGGTTATCAATGTCAGGCTCGTCTATTTCCTTCCTGAGGAAGTGAAGAAGGATGAACAAGGGAATGCCTTCCTGAAGGCGGATGGCTCCAAAGTTAAAATTATTCCCTCGGCAAAGATGTCGAAGTCGAAGAAGAACGTCGTCGATCCGATGAACATCATAAGCCAGTTCGGTGCCGATACGGCGCGCTGGTTCGTGATGTCGGACAGCCCGCCCGAGCGCGACGTGGAATGGACGGCCTCGGGCGCCGAGGCGGCGTTCAAGCATCTGGGCCGCGTCTGGCGGCTCGCCGACGAGATCAGCCGCGCCGACGCTGCCGCCAATGCCGAGGATGTGGCGCTCGATCGTGCCACCGCCAAGGCCATCGCCGAGGTGACGCAAGGCATCGAGGGCTTTGCCTTCAACAAGGCCATCGCCAAGCTCTACGAATTCACCAACACGCTGTCGCGCTCGGCCGCGGGGGCCGAGGCGAAGCGGCGCGCGATGCGGACCATGGCGCAGCTCATGTCGCCGATGGTGCCGCACCTTGCGGAAGAGGTCTGGTCGATGCTCGGCGGCGAGGGGCTGGTCGCGCAGGCGCCCTGGCCCAAGGCGGACCCTGCGCTTCTGGTCGATGACATGGTGACCCTGCCGATCCAGATCAACGGCAAGCGCCGGGCCGAAGTCACGGTGCCGAAGGACATGGCCGCTTCCGAGGTTGAAAAGCTGGTGCTGGCGGACGAAGCTGTGCAGCGGGCGCTGTCGGGAGGCGCTCCGAAGAAGCTGATCGTCGTGCCGGGCCGCATCGTCAATGTCGTCATCTGACCGCCGCTCCTTCCTGCTCGCCGCGCTGGCACTGGCCGGCTGCGGCTTCCGTCCGGCCTATGGGCCGGGCGGCCCGGCCGAGCAGCTGCAGGGCTCGATCCGCGTGGAGGATCCGACCGACAAGAACGGGTTCGACCTCGTGGAGCGGCTGGAAGAGCGGATCGGCCGCCCCGAGGCCCCGCGCTTCGACCTGCGCTACCGGATCTCGACCGGCATCGACAGCGTGGGCATCACGCCTTCGGACTCCATCACCCGCTACAACCTGACCGGCCGGATCGAGTTCACGCTTGTGGAGCGGGCGAGCGGCGAGGTCGTCCAGAGCGGGACGGTCTCCAACTTCACCTCCTGGTCGGCGACCGGCTCGACCGTTGCGGCGCTGGTGGCCGAAGAAGATGCGAAATACCGCCTGATGCGCATCCTGGCCGACCAGATCGTGACGCAACTGATCGCGACGTCGGGGCGCTGGCTGGCATGATCCTGCGCGGCGCCGAGGCCGTGCGCTACCTTGCAAAGCCCGATCCGGCGCGCGCGGGGCTGCTTGTCTTCGGGCAGGATGCGATGCGGGTCGCGCTGAAACGGCAGGAGGCGATCCTTGGGCTGATCGGGGCGGAGGGCGCGGCCGAGATGCGGCTGACCCGGATTCCCGCCTCGGACCTGCGCCGCGATCCGGCGGCGCTGATGGACGCCATGACGGCGAAAGGTTTTTTCGACGGCCCTCGTGCGGTGCTGCTGGAAGAGGCCACGGACGGTTTGGCGGATCTGGTCGGGAAGGTGCTCAGGGAGTGGCGCCCGGGGGATGCGCAGGTGGTGGTGACGGCGGGGGGACTCACCGGCCGGTCGTCGCTGAAAAAACTTTTCGAGGCCCATCCGAACGCGGTCTGCATCGGCCTCTACGACGATCCGCCCACGCGGGAGGAGATCGACACGATGCTCCGGCAGGCCGGCCTCGGGCGCATCGACCCTGCGGCGATGGCGGGTCTCGCTGCGCTGGCCCGCGACCTCGATCCGGGCGACTTCCGGCAGACGGTGGAAAAGCTCGCGCTCTACAAGCTCGGCGATTCCGCACCGCTCTCGTCGGCGGATGTGGCCGAGATGGCGCCTGCGTCGATCGAGGCGGGCGTTGACGAGGTGATCCACGCCGTCGCCGAGGGGCGGCGCGCCGAAGTCTCGCCGCTGGTGCGCCGGCTCGAGGCGCAGGGGGTCACGGCCGTCGCCCTCTGTATCGGCGCCATGCGCCATTTCCGCAGCCTGCACCGGATCGCCGCCGGGGCGGAGCCGGGGCGGGGAGGCTTCAACCCCCGGCAGGAGCGGATGCAGCGGCAGGCCCGCCAGTGGGGCGCGAGCCGGCTGGAAGAGGCGCTCACGCTGCTGGTCGAGACCGACCTCACGCTCCGCTCGGCCAGTCGCGCCCCCGCGATGGCCGTGATGGAGCGCGCGCTGATCCGGCTCTGCACGGTCAGGTGACGGCCGATTCTCGCAGGCGGGGCACGATGATGCCTCTACCGGGGGTGAATCCTCGTGCGGAACATGCTAGATCCTGTGGCAGGCAGAACAAGAAACTTGGAGCAGACCATGAACAGGCTATCCCTGCTCGCCCTCGGGGCGGCGCTGGCGGCATCTCCGGCGGCCGCCCAGATGACGGGTGCGACCCTCGATTTCAGCCATTCCTTCTTCACCGAGGATGGCGACGTGTCCAAGACCAGCCTTGGCGGCAGCGCCGAGATGTCGATCGGGACCAACTTTGGCGTGCAGGGCGATCTCGGCTACGCGCGGCTGCACGGGATCGAGGATGATGCGACCTCGGTGGCCGTTCACGGCCTGCTCTATGTCACGCCCGAGACCGCGCTCGGGGCCTTTTACGGGATCGAGGAGCTGGCGGGCGACGGCGTGAACTTCTACGGGTTCGAGGTCGGCCAGAAGAGCGACCTTTTCGATGTCGAGGCCTATGTCGGGCGCGCGGACAACTCCGGCCTGACGGGCTCGATGATGGGGCTGGAAGGTCGCGTGTCGCTGGCCAGCGGCTTCGGGGTCGGCGCCAAGGTGAACCACCTTGACGTCGAGGGGCTTGATACCACGCGCGTCGGGCTGACCGGCGACTACACGCTGCCGAACGGGCTGGCGCTGACGGCCGAGCTGGGGACGGTGAATGCGGACGATCTCGGGCTTGACGGGTCCGAGCCCTACATCGGTCTCGGTGCCCGCTTCGACTTCGGACGCGGCACGATGTTCAGCCGGCGGACCCTGACGGCGGTGGCTCCGGGGCTCTGAGGCCGGGGCCGTTGAAAAAGGCTGCCGCGCGGCCGGCATGGCGTCCGGTCGCGAGGCAGGCGGTGAGGAGATAGCCTCCCGTCGGTGCCTCCCAGTCCAGCATTTCCCCGCAGGCAAAGACGCCGGGAAGCGCGCGCAGTTCGAGCCCGCTGGTCAGGCTCTCACGGATGATGCCTCCCGCGGTCGAGATTGCCTCGTCGAGCGGACGTGGCCCGTCCAGCGGCACCGGCAGCTCCTTGAGCCGGGCCGCCAGAGCCTCGACCGGGGGGAGGGGGCGCGCGAACTCCTGCACCAGCGCCACGGCTGCGGGCGCAAGGCCCAGCTTGCGGAGGCGGTTGGCGAGGCTCTCTCCGGCCCGGCCGCGGGCCAGCCGGGCGCGCACCTCATCCAGTGTCAGATCCGGCAACAGATCGAGCGCAAGCGGAGCGCCCTCGCGCAGCAGGCGGGCGATGGCGTAGATGCCGCCGCCCTCGAGGCCGCGGGCCGAGATCACGAACTCCCCCCTCTCCCGACGATTGCCCGCCAGCAGGGCCACACCCTTGACGGGCGAACCGAAATGCCGGGCCATGTGCGCCGACCAGGCCACGCGGAAGCCCATGTTGGCGGGGCGGAAGGGCGCGATCCCGATGCCGCGCGCGTCAAGCCACGGGGCCCACGCGCCGTCCGAGCCCAGCCGCGACCAGCTCGCCCCGCCGAGGGCGAGCACAGTCACGCGCGGCGCGAGGTCGACCATGCCTTCGGGCGTGCGGAAGCGGAGACCTTTGCCAAACCCTTCCCAGCGCCAGCGGGTGCGGATCTCGACCCCGAGCGACGCCAGCCGCGCCAGCCACGCCCGCAGCAGCGGCGAGGCCTTCATGGCCTGCGGGAACACCCGCCCGGACGAGCCGGTGAAGACCGGCTGCCCGAGCGCGCGGCACCAGTCCTGCACCTCGGTCGGCCCGAAGTCGGCGAGCATGGGCGCCAGCCAGTCCGCGGCCTCCTCATATCGGGCAAGGAAAGGGGCGGCCGGCTCGTCCTTGGTGATGTTGAGGCCCGATTTGCCGGCCATCAGCAGCTTGCGCGCGACGCTGGGTTTCGCCTCGCAGATCACGGTCCGGCGACCGGCCCTCGCAAGTTCTTCGGCCGCCATCAGCCCCGCCGGCCCGCCGCCGATCACCAGAGCGTCCATCTGTTCGTCCCGCATCTTTCCCGCGGGCGCACCCTAGTCGGGGTGCCGGGAAACAGGAAGAGGGCGCGGCGCCGTCTCGCGGCGCCGCGCCCGGCTGACAGCTGCAAAGGACAGCGGGTCAGTAGGTCAGTAGGTCGGATCGGGAAGCTGCTTGCCGTTCGGCCACGGGCGCGCTTCGGTAACCGGCACGAGCGAGGCGGCCGAGGTCTCGTAGCGCGCGGCCGAGTAGATGTGCATGTCGCCGCTTCCGTCGCTGTAGGCGTAGCTGTCCGGGCTCGAGAACTTGGCCGCCACGTCGAACATCGGATAGAGCGACCAGTTCGCGTCCCAGTTCTGGTGCTTGGCCCCGTTCGGCCCGCAATAGACCTCGATGCCGTCGATGAAGCAGTAGACCCGCTCTCGGGTCACAAGGACGGCGTAGTCGTGGATCTCCGAGTAGGCGTCAAAGCCGTCGAAACCCAGCTTGCGAAGATCGAACTTGAGCGGCGCGCGCGTCCTGACCGACAGCGAGCCATACTCGCCCGAGTGGACGTTGCAGGTGCTCCAGCCGCCATCGGGCCAGGATCCGTAGATGCTGTTGAAATGCTCGAAGACGTCGATCTCGGGCGGCCATCCTTCGGCGATCAGCCAGAACGCCGGCCAAGAATACTTGCGGCTGGACGTGACGCAGCGCGCCCTCCAGATGCCGGTCTTGCCCCGCCATTCCGGCATGCGCTGGCCGATCAGGACCGAGGCCTGATGGTAGAAGATGCGGGTCGAGTTGTAGGTCACCGGAGCGGGCAGACGGCAGGAGCGCAGGCGGATCGCGGCGCGGCCCTGCCCGTCGCTCACCCTCGCATGCGGGGATGCCGACTGCGTGGGCCAGATATCCTCGTTCATGTAGAGGCCGACCTCGGCGTTGCCGTCCTGCGTGTAGCCATGTGAAAGGCGCGAGCGCCAGCAGGGCGTGCCGGACGCGCTGTTGTCGAGATAGCCCGTATCCGACCAGCGCGCGCTGGCGGCATCGAGCTGCGCCGTCGGCGTGCCGGTGATGTTCAGCCGCATCGGCGGGCGATGGCGGGGCAGGACGGCCGGTGGCTCGTTCACCGCGCCGTCCTTGATCTCGACATAGGCCGTGACCGGAGACGCCGTGCGCCAGCCGCCCATGTCCGTGTGGAGATAGAGGAGGAACCTCTGGCCCGCGGTCCGGGTCGTGGTCCGCATGTCGATGGTGATCCACATCTCGGCATCGTCATCCGGCCGCCAGACATGCCAGTAGTTTCCGACCCAGAGCGATTGGTCGGCGCCGACATTGATGCCGCCCCCGGTCGTGTTCTGGACGAAGGGTCGCAGGATCGCGGTCATCCGCACGGGCTGATCCGCCGTCACCTTGATGTAGGCATAGCGTTGGCCCGGCGGAACATGGATCGTTCGGGTGGCCGGATCGTCATAGGCGATCACGGGCAGGGGCAGGGTGCCCAGCAGCTCCCACGGGTTTGCCTCGACAGGAGCCGGAACGGTGCCGCCGCTGTCGGCGGGGGCGGCAACCTCGACCGGGGCGGCCGACGCCCCGTCGAAGGCCCACGAGAATCGCTGGCAACGGACGGTCGCCAGCCCGTTCCCGCCTCCGGCGCAGAGGCCCGCCCAGCCGCCGGTGGTGATCGGGCTCGTGTCCGTCAGGGTTCCCGTCCAGGCGGCGGGCTCGTTCGCGGTGGCGGCCCAGGCCTTCCAGGACAGTGTCGCACCCACCATGCGAACGCGCAGCCAGTAATCGCCCGCGGCCGCCCGCGCGAAGGCGAGGTTCGACAGGATCGTGGCCGCGCCCCCGTTGAACCGCACGACCTGCAGCGACGGGCCCGAGCCGTTGTTGTTGAACATCACCCGGTAGCCGGTTTCACTCGCGGCCGCGCCGGCGGCCCGCACCGCAAGGCCGGCAAATCCGCTCGCATCGGCGAAGGTGAAGAGCGCGAGTGTCTCGATATCGACGGCTCCGTCCGCCGCGTCGCAGGCCAGGAGCGAACGGGCGGTGCTTGTCGGCTCGGCCCGCACGCAACCCTGCGCCTCGACCCAGGAGAGCGCGTGCCACACCTGCCGCCAGCCGTCCGGGGACTGGCCCGTGCCATCCTCGAACAGGTCGGCCAGGCCGGCATCCGGTGTGGTGGTGCCTTCGAGCTGGCTGATGCGGTCCAGCGCCCCGGTGAGATGGCTCTCCAGTTGGTCGAGCGCATCCTGCACCCGCACCAGGCGGTCGGCGAGCGCGGCGTCGCCGGCATCGGTCGTCAGGCTGAGAGTGTTCAGCCGGTCGGACAGTGCGTTGTCGCCGCAGCTGCTGCTGTCGGCGAGCCCCGGAAGGGCGGTCTCGAGAGCCCCGAGGCGCGCGAGAAGGTCGGCGGCCTCGTCCGAGGCATGCGAGCCGAGCGCGAGGAGATCGGCCCGGACCGCAGCGAGTTGCGCGGCGAGCCCGTCGGCTTCGGTCTGCGCGTTCTGGACCTGAGCGGCCAGCTGTGCCTCGAGCCCCGCGATCCGGGACGAGAGCGCGTCGAGGAAGGGTGTGATGTCGGGATCTATTGCCATGGCGTTTCCTCTGATGACAGGCGCCGCAGGGGCCCTTCGCAAGGTGATCGCCGCTGGAGATTGATATTCGTAAACCACACCGCGCGCTGCCTCTGCCCGACGACGAGCCCGTGCCGCGGCCTGATTCGCGGCGTCTGGGCACCCCGAGGCGCAGGCGGACCGGGCCGCTCGCAGTCGAACCGGAATCGCTGGACCGCCGGAGACAGTGAACCGCGGGCGGTGAGCGTCACAGATCGAGACGCCACGGATCCACGCCTCCTGGATCGTAGACACCAGCGCCTGTTCCCAGGGAACGCGCGGGAACCAGTCTGCGCCGGACGGAAGGTGGGAGCGAGACGCATCATCGCAAGCAACGACAACCGCCACGGCGGCCATCAGGTGCCGCCGGGCGGTGTCATCAGCAGGGGAAGGGCCGCGCCGCTCTCGGCGATCGACCGGAGCCGGCTGCGCCGTGCGGTGGGTGCTCCTGTGGCTGGTTCGGGTGCCTGCTACGGCACCCGGCGGATCCCCAGCCGGGACAGGCGCACGGTCGCGCTGACGGGCACGTTGCTGCCCATGCAGAGGATGTTGACCTGCGCGAAGCCCTGACGGCCGGTGGCCGCTGCCCAGTTCGCCGGGATCACGAGATCCTGAGACATGATCTCCAGATCCACCGCCGACCCATCCATGACGTTGGTCCCGGCAGCGTTCCAGAGCCCGGCGAAGGCCCCGAAGTAGCGCAGCTTGAAGGCGTCGGCCGGGGTGTCGAGGCCGGTGCCCTGGATGAAGCCGCCCATCCTCACGCCCAGCAGGCCCTTGTGGCCCACGTCGATGCGCAGCCGCCCATGCAGGCGGATCACGTCGCCTGGCGACAGGGCGCTGACGGCGGCCGTCATCGCATTGGCGAAGCGCGCGCCGCAGGCGGCCGAGACGCTGGTCGCCCCGCTCAGGGTGATGATCTGCTCATCATAGCCGTCCGGGTCGGTGCCTTTGCCGGCCGCGATCGACAGCCCGTCCTGCACCCGCTCGGCCGACAGGATCCATCCCGTCGCCACGTCCCCGGTGATGACAGCAGCCGGAGTGGCCTGAATGGTCCCGGTCGCTCCGGTCATCATGGGCGCTGTGTTGAGACATCCCTCAGCCAAGATCGGCAGGTCCAGCAGGCTCGGGAAGGTGGCACCCGGATAGAGCGGGGCCAGCGCCGCCGCGATGGTCTGACCCAGGATCCTGGACCCTGCGTAGGTCGGATGCAGCCCGTCGTAGGACAGGCCCGGCGCCCACTTGGTCGGATCCGCCGGATCGGCCAGCGCGTCCCAGCTGTTGACGCTGACATATCCCGGCCAGTCCGCAGCCCGCTGCGGATCCTCGAGCCAGGCCCGGCGCTCCTGATGCGCAGTGAGATTTGCCCCGGCCAGGTTGTCACGGGGCGCCTCGTTGCAGACCACGAGGCGAACGCCCTGCGCTGTCCATGCGTTGAAGATCGTGATGTAGTTGGCGATGCTCTGGGCGCTCGTCAGGGTCGTGTCGTTGACCCCGCCCAGAAAGACGCAGACCTTGGCGCCGAGCGCCGCCGCCTGAGCCGCATCCCGCTCCGCCCGCGCCGCCATCTGGGTGGTCGTCTCGGCCCCGATGGCGAAGTTGCCGCCCTTCGGAACGAGGACACGATGCGACAGCGCGGCCAGTGCGTGGGCCTGCCAGCCCGCCGCGAACGAGACCCCGGCATTTTCGAGCGGGTTGGTCTCGGCCGTCGATCCATGGGCCCGCAGTGTGGTCATGCCCGAGGCCGTGCGGCTGTCGCCGTTGACGACGAGGATCCTGTTGGCGGCCGGAGTGACCATCGGGGCCGCCACCACCTCCACCGCGAACGTGTCGCTCGCGCTGCCGCCGGGATTGGTGACCGTCACGGTGGCCGTGCTGGTCACATCGGCCTCCGGCGCGGTGCCGGTGATCATGCCGGTGGAGGGGTTGATCGAGAGCCACGCCGGCCCGGTCAGGGCATAGCCGAGGCTCGAGCCGCTCGCCTTGAGCGCGGCGTCGATGCTGATGCTCGCGCCATGGCGTGCGCTCAGATCCTGCAGACCGCTGATCGTCGGTGCCTCGAAGGGCACCGCCTGCGGCCCGGACGAGAAGGTCCGCTGGTTGCCCGCACTGTCTGTCACCAGAACCGAGACAGAGATCACGTCACCTTCCGCGACATTGGTCGAAGCCGCCACCGCCTCGGCATTGCAAGCGTAAGTCTCCACCACGGAGGAGATCGTGCCGGCGGTCGAGGCGTAGGTTCCTGCCGCCCACGCGCTGGAAATGGTCATCCCGGATGAGAGCGGGGCGAGCACGGGCGCCGATGTGGCTGTGATGAAGGGGGATGCCGCGCGCCCACGCTGCGCGGTCAGCCCGAGGCCAAGGCCGGGATGCATGTCAGATCCACCCCGTGATGTCGGTGGCGCTCGTCCCGGTGGCGCGGATGCGGGAAGCGCGCAGGGCGTAGGTGCCGGCGGGCAGATCGCCGGTCGTATGGATTGCCCCATCCGCGCCGACGAAGGCGAGCGTTCCGCCACCGCCGATGGTCACGGCCCGGATGGCGGTCGCGAGGTCGATGCCGTCGGACGGCGTCACCGCGAGCGCGCCGAGCGCGGGGCTGTCAAGGCCGGACGAGTGGTGCTTGAACGGATCGGACATTGGGATCTCCATGGGGCGCGTCGCGCCATCTCGGTGATGCGGGCCACCCGGGCGACAAGGGCAGCCCATCCTTCCTTGCTGGTCACGAACCTGGCCAGCCCTCAGCGGCGCAGCCGGAAGGCCGCTGCGGGCAGCAGATGTACCAGGCATGAGTTGACAATCGGCAGCATCAGCGGCCGCACGCCTGGTTCAGCTTTGAGCCGATCCACGCAGCGAGCGTCTCGGCCGAGGGACGAGGCAAGACCGGGCAAGCGGGACGAAGGTGTGGACTCAGGCGGCCACAACCCCTCGTGCCACCGCCCGGCGGATCCTCGACAGTCGTTGCGGACCAAAAGAGAGAACCGGCGCGGGCGCGGCGCCGGGCGGTTCGCAAAATACCAGAGGAATCCGCGACGGAGCGCGCACGACGACCGGCGCGCACGATCCCCCTCAGGGATCGCCTCGGCCCTGTCAGGCCGCCCTTGCAGCACCGGTTCAGGGCGGAGCATGAGACCCGACACGGCGGCTGCGGTGGACTTCGGCAGGCTGCACAAGGTCCGCGAACCTATGCGCGGTCCCTTGATTGCCATCCAAGAGGCTAATTGCTTGGTGACCCCGGCAGGACTTGAACCTGCAACCTATCCCTTAGGAGGGGATCGCTCTATCCGTTGAGCTACGGGGCCGGCTGCCACTCGGGCTTGCCCTTAATGGAGCCATTCGCAGCCCGTTGCAAGCCACGAGGGGGAGGCGAGGGAAGACTGTCGGGAGGGAGAGCTGGGGGAGTGACTCTTGGCCCACCACTCCCCCATGGGTCCATCGCGTCCGTCTTGGAGAGCTTGCACGACGCTCAGGATCAGAAAGGCCAGTGTTCCTGACCGTTAACGCTAACATGCCACAGGAAGAGCCCTTGGACAAGCCCCCCTTTGGCGCTAACAAGAAAAGGTAAGATCATTACGCGAGAGATGTTTCCGTGGCCAAAGAGCCGGCTTCCGCCCTGCAGCGGCGTCCCCTGACCCTGCGCGATGTCTCGGATGCCTCGGGGGTGTCCGAGATGACCGTCAGCCGGGTGCTGCGGAACCGCGGCGATGTATCGGGTGCCACGCGCGAGCGGGTGCTCGCCGCCGCGCGCGAGCTGGGATATGTGCCCAACCGCATTGCCGGCGCATTGGCCAGCCAGCGGGTGAACCTCGTGGCGGTCATCATCCCGTCGCTGTCCAACATGGTCTTCCCCGAGGTGCTGACCGGCGTGTCGGAGGTGCTCGAGGATACCGGGCTCCAGCCGGTCGTGGGGGTCACCAACTACTCGCCCGAGCGTGAGGAGAAGGTCCTCTACGAGATGCTCTCGTGGCGGCCTTCGGGCATCATCATCGCCGGGCTCGAGCGGAGTCATGCCGCGCGGGCGATGCTCGAGAATGCGGGCATCCCGATCGTCGAGATCATGGATGTGGACGGAACGCCGGTGGACCATGCGGTGGGCATCTCGCACCGCCGCGCCGGCCGGCACATTGCCGAGGCGATCATTGCGGCCGGATACCGGCGGATCGGCTTCCTCGGAACGATGATGCCGCACGATCACCGGGCCCGGAAGCGGCTCGAAGGTTTCGAAGAGGCGCTGGCCGCCGCCGGACTGCATGTCGAAGACCGCGAGTTCTACTCGGGCGGGTCGGCGCTGCTCAAGGGGCGCGAGATGACCGAAGCCATTCTCGCACGCTCGCCGGACCTCGATTTTCTATACTATTCCAATGACATGATCGGGGCCGGGGGGCTCTTGTGGTGCCTGCACCACGGCATAGATGTTCCGGCAAAGGTTGGGCTGGCGGGCTTCAACGGGGTGGAGCTGGTGCAGGGCCTGCCCTGCCACCTGGCGACCATGGATGCCTGCCGGCTCGAGATCGGGCGCAAGGCGGCGGAGATCGTGGCGGGCAAGCGGCCGGATGGCGCGACCTCGGGGCTCGTGATCGAGCTCGAGCCCAAGCTCGAGCCGGGGGACACGATCCGCAGGGTCGTCAGGTGAAGATCGTCACCGAAAGGCAGGCCAGCACGACGACGGTCAGCGGGATGCGCAGCCGCATCCACCACTCGGGCGCAAGTCCGTGGCTCCAGAAGTTCCAGTCGAGCGCGAGGAGGCCCGCAAACCCGGCCGCGAGATAGATCGCCGAGGAGGTCGGCCCTCCGCCCACGAAGAAGAAGGCCCAGAGCGCGGGAATCACCGACAAGGCATAGCCGGTGAAGGCCTCGCGCCCGCTCGTCTTCGTGGCAAAGCCCCAGAGCACGCCCGACATGAACGACAGGATCACCGTTCCGTAGGCGAGGCCCGCATAGGGCCCCACGAACCGCGGGCCGAGCGTCCGGGCGCCCCAGTCGGCCAGATCGGGCTGGAGTTCGGTAAGCGCGCTCCAGACAAAAGGGATAAGCCCGGCCAGGCCGAGCAGCAGGGCAGAGCGGGGGACGCGCGTCATCCGTTCCCGCCTCCGGGTCAGGGCGTTTCGGCGGTTTCGCGCAGGATGCGCGGCACCTTGAACTCGACCCGCTCCTTCACGGTCTCGACCAGCTCGACCGTCGTGTCGAACCGCTCGCGGAAGGCCGCGATCACCTCGTCCACCAGCACTTCGGGCGCCGAGGCGCCTGCGGCAACCCCCACCGCCGTCACCCCCTGGAGCGAATCCCAGTCGATGTCGGTCGCCCGCTGCACGAGCTGCGCCACGCGGCAGCCGGCCGCGCGCCCGACCTCGACCAGACGCCGCGAGTTCGACGAGTTCGGCGCGCCGATCACGAGGAGGGCCTCGATCCGGTCCGAGAGCGCCTTGACCGCTCCCTGACGGTTGGTGGTCGCGTAGCAGATGTCTTCCTTGCGCGGGATGTTGATCGCGGGGAACCGCTCGCGCAGCGCCGCCACGATGGCCGCCGTGTCGTCGATCGACAGCGTCGTCTGGGTGATGTAGGCCAGCCGCTCGGGGTCGCGCACATCAAGCCCCGCCACATCCTCGACCGTCTCGACCAGCAGCACCTCGCCTTCGGGCAGCTGGCCCATCGTCCCGATCGTCTCGGGGTGGCCGGCGTGCCCGATCATGATCATCTGCAGGCCGTTCTCATGGTGGCGTTCGGCCTCGAGATGGACCTTGCTCACCAGCGGACAGGTGGCATCGACATAGACCATGTTGCGCCGCTCGGCCTCGGCCGGGACCGACTTGGGCACGCCATGCGCCGAGAAGATCACCGGGCGGTCGGTCGGCGCCTCGTCGAGCTCCTCGACGAAGACGGCGCCCATGTCGCGCAACCGATCCACCACGAACTTGTTGTGGACGATCTCATGGCGGACATAGACCGGCGCCCCCCATTTCTCGAGCGCCATCTCGACGATCTTGATCGCGCGGTCCACGCCCGCGCAGAAGCCGCGCGGCGCGGCCAGATAGAGGGTGAGGGGGGGCTTCGTCATGGCCGGCTCTCTTCGTCCTGTGCAGCCCAGACCTAGTCCGATCGGGCGCTCAGGTCCAGCCCCGGCCGGGTGGCCGCCTCAGGATGCCGCATGGTCCGGCCGGTGCGCTGTCCGTGCGCGCCAACAGGTCACTTGGCTTCGACGGCGATCTCTTCACGTTCTATCCGCGGCTCTCGCGGGGGGCGTCCGATCACCTCGCGCAGCTCGTCCAGTTCGATGAAATTGTCGGCCTGACGGCGCAGCTCGTCGGCGATCATGGGCGGCTGGCTGCGGATGGTCGAGACCACCGAGACGCGCACGCCCTGCCGCTGCAGGCTCTCGACCAGCGGCCGGAAATCGCCGTCGCCCGAGAAGAGCACGATGTGATCCACGCGCGGCGCGAGTTCCATGGCATCGACCGTAAGCTCGATGTCCATGTTGCCCTTGACCTTGCGTCGCCCCTGGCTGTCCGTGTACTCCTTGGCCGGTTTCGTCACCATCGTGAAACCGTTGTAGTGCAGCCAGTCCACGAGCGGGCGGATGGGCGAGTAGTCGTCGTTCTCGAGAAGTGCGGTGTAGTAGAATGCCCGCAGCAGCTTTCCGCGGCGCATGAACTCCTGGCGCAGCAGCTTGTAATCTATGTCGAAACCCAGCGCCTTGGCGGCGGCATAGAGGTTCGAACCGTCGATGAACAGCGCCAGCCGTTCGTCTTTGTAGAACATTATCCTTGTCCCCTGCGAGAACCCTTGCCCCGGTCAATCTGCTGTCATCGAGAATAGATTTCGGTTAGCAAAAATCGACAAGGGGTCGGATATCAGTCTAATACATCTACCGGCAAGCGGGCCTCATCAGAAACTTATACCATTGGACAGGCCACCTGGAAAGCAAGCTCTGGTTGCACTCGGCTCAAACATGCCGTTTGCGGGAAGGTTCCCCGAGGGCGCCGTCCGGGATGCGATTGCTGCGGTCGCGAAGGCATTTGGTGCAAGTTTTCATGCCAGCAGACTCTACCATACCCCTTTTTTTCCTGAGGGTGACGCACCGGATTTTGTCAATGCGGCCATGACACTGCACCTATCGGATGAAGTGGGTCCAGAGGCGGTTCTGCGCCGCCTGCATGAGGTTGAGGCGGATTTCGGCCGATCGCGTTCGGAGCGGTGGGCGAGCCGCACTCTCGACCT
Organism: Cereibacter sediminicola; assembly: GCF_007668225.1. Lineage (NCBI taxonomy): Bacteria > Pseudomonadati > Pseudomonadota > Alphaproteobacteria > Rhodobacterales > Paracoccaceae > Cereibacter > Cereibacter sediminicola. Next base: position 92,908 of record NZ_VDEK01000004.1, read on the forward strand.
GGATCTGATCGCGCTGGGTGATTCGGTCTGGCCCGACGCCGGGACGCAGGGGCTGTGGAGAAACCTGCCCCCCGAAGATCAGGCCCGGCGGGCGCCCGAGGGGCTGATCCTGCCCCATCCCCGGCTTCAGGACCGAGCCTTCGTCCTCGTGCCGCTCGCCGATGTGGCGCCGGAATGGCGTCATCCGCTGCTCGGCCGCACCGTCCTCGAGATGCTGGCGGCGCTTCCCGCGGCCGACCGGGCGGCGGTGGTGCCGCTCGATGCCTGAGGAGCAGGGAATCCGCCCTTGTCAAGAGGTCGGGCGACCGTTACATAGGCCGCTCCATGCCCCCTGTCCGAAACGGAGACTCCCATGGCCCGCGTGACGGTTGAAGACTGCGTTGACAAGGTCCCGAACCGGTTCGAACTGGTGATGCTGGCCGCCCATCGCGCACGCGAGATCGCATCGGGCTCGGCTCTGACGATCGACCGCGACAACGACAAGAACCCGGTCGTGGCCCTGCGCGAGATCGCGGAGGAGACCCAGGGCGCCGAGTCGCTGCGCGAGCGGATGATCGAAAGCCACCAGACCCAGATCGAGGTGGACGAACCGGAAGAGGATCAGATGGCGCTGCTCATGGGCAGCGAGGTCGATCGCCCGGTGCAGGACGACATGTCCGAGGAAAAGCTGCTGCGCGCCCTGATGGAAGCGCAGGGGCAGAACTGATTACGTGGTGAATCTGTTGCGGCCGGGGCCATGATCGACGTCGAAGACCTGATCGCCCTCGTCCGCAACTACAATCCGCGCACGAATGCCGACCTCATTCGCCGGGCCTACGCCTATGGCCGGCAGATGCACGAGGGGCAGTTCCGCCACTCGGGCGAGCCCTATTTCACCCATCCCGTCGCCGTCGCCGCCATCCTGACCGAGCAGCGGCTCGATGATGCGACGATCGTCACCGCGCTCTTGCACGACACGATCGAGGACACCAAGTCCACCTACACCGAGGTTGCGCGCCTCTTCGGCGAGGACATCGCCGAGCTGGTGAATGGCGTGACCAAGCTCACCAACCTCGAGCTGTCGTCGGCGCAGTCCAAGCAGGCCGAGAATTTCCGCAAGCTGTTCATGGCGATGTCCAAGGACCTGCGGGTGATCCTCGTGAAGCTGGCCGACCGTCTGCACAACATGCGCACGATCAAGTCGATGCGCCCCGAGAAGCAGGCCCAGAAGGCGCGCGAGACGATGGAGATCTTCGCGCCCCTTGCCGGCCGCATGGGCATGCAGTGGATGCGCGAAGAGCTGGAGGATCTGGCCTTCCGCGTCCTGAACCCCGAGGCGCGCAACTCGATCATCCGCCGCTTCATCACGCTTCAGCGAGAAACCGGCGATGTGGTCCACAAGATCACCGCCGACATAAGGCTCGAGCTGGAAAAGGCGCAGATCGAGGCCGACGTCTATGGCCGGGCCAAGAAGCCCTATTCGATCTGGCGCAAGATGCAGGAGAAGGATCTGGCCTTCTCGCGGCTTTCGGACATCTACGGCTTCCGCGTGATCTGCAAGGACGTGGCCGACTGCTACCGCATCCTCGGCGTGATCCACCAGCGGTGGCGCGCGGTGCCGGGGCGGTTCAAGGACTACGTCAGCCAGCCGAAGTCGAACGGCTACCGCTCGATCCACACCACGGTATCCGGGCGCGATGGCAAGCGGGTCGAGGTGCAGATCCGCACCCGCCAGATGCACGAGGTCGCCGAGGCGGGCGTCGCCGCGCACTGGAGCTACCGCGAGGGTGTGCGCGTCCACAACCCCTTCGCCGTCGATCCCGCCAAGTGGATCGCGAGCCTGACGGAACGGCTCGACGAGGACGACCACGACGAATTCATGGAGAACGTGAAGCTGGAAATGTACACCGACCAGGTGTTCTGCTTCACGCCGAAGGGCGACGTGATCCAGCTGCCTCGGGGGGCGACGCCGCTGGATTTTGCCTATGCCATCCATACAAGGATCGGCCATTCCACGGTCTCGGCCAAGATCGACGGCATCCGCGTGCCGCTCTGGACGCGGCTGAAGAACGGACAGTCCGTCGAGATCATCACCGCCGAGGGGCAGCGTCCGCAGGCCTCCTGGATCGACATCGCCACGACGGGCCGGGCCAAGGCCGCGATCCGCCGCAGCCTGCGCGAGGAAGACCGGGGCCGCTTCGTCAAGCTGGGGCAGGAGCTGGCCCGCGCGGCCTTCGATCATGTCGGCCGCAAGGCGACCGACAAGGCGCTCAGGACCGCGGCCAAGATGCTTGGTCTGCCGGACGAGACAGAGCTTCTGGCGCAGCTCGGTTCGGCCGAGCTGACGGCCCGCAAGGTGGTCGAGACCCTGTATCCCGAACTCGCCCGCTCCAGCGGCCCCGAGGTGGATGTGCGGCGCCCCGTCGTGGGCCTGTCCGACGACCAGCAGTTCCGCCGCGCGAAATGCTGCCAGCCGGTGCCCGGCGAGCGGATCGTCGGCATCACCTACCGCGGGCAGGGCGTGGTCATCCATGCCATCGACTGCCCCGCGCTGGAAGAGTTCGAAGAGCAACCCTCGCGCTGGATCGACCTGCACTGGCACACCGGCCGGCATGCGGCGGTGCATACCGTGACGCTCGATCTTACCATTTCCAATGACGCGGGCGTGCTTGGTCGGATCTGCACCTTGATTGGCGAACAGAAGGCCAATATCTCCGACCTGAGGTTCACGGATCGCAAGCCCGACTTCTACCGTCTTCTGGTTGATGTGGATCTGCGCGACGTCGAGCATCTGCATACGCTGATGACGGCACTCGAGGCCGAAACGGACGTGGCGCAGATCACGCGGCACCGCGATCTGAGCAGGAAACCCTGACCGGGGACGAGGCACGTTTTGGTCTTCAAGCGACGCACTCCACGCACATGGCGGCAGCTTGCGCAGGAGGCCGTCTGGCCCCGCGGCGGCTGGTCGCGCGCCGCGCAATATGTCAAGCACCGGCTGACGCGCTTGCCGGACGAGCCGCATCGCATCGCGCGCGGCGTGTTCGCCGGGGTGTTCATCTCGTTCACGCCACTGTTCGGCTTTCACTTCTTCGGGGCGGCGCTGCTCGCGTGGATCCTGCGCGGCAACATCCTTGCGGCCCTGCTGGCGACCTTCGTCGGCAACCCGGTGACCATGCCGCTGATCGCCTTCGTGTCGGTCGAGATCGGCCACTGGATGCTCGGCATCGACGTGCCGCTGACGATGGTCAACATCTTCAAGGCCTTCTCGGACGCCGGGTCGGAGCTGTGGGCGAACTTCCTGGCCATCTTCACCGATGACGTTGCGCGCTGGCGCAACCTTGCCCGGTTCTTCGAGACGATCTACCTTCCCTATCTCGTCGGCGGGATCTTTCCGGGGCTCGTCGTGGGCTTCGGCTTCTACTATCTCACCATCCCCGTGATCCGCGCCTACCAGAAGCTGCGGGCCCTGAAGGCCGAGGCCCGGCGGGCCCGCCTGCGCCGCCGTGGCCTTTCGGAGGCGGATGACGGCGAGGCCGGAAGCCAATAGGATGGGCAGGACAATCTGGCAACGGGCGGATGCGGAATGAAAGCTTTGGGTCGGCTGCGGCTTGGCGTGAACATCGACCATGTGGCGACGGTGCGCAACGCGCGCGGGACCCCCTATCCTGATCCGCTGCGCGCGGCGCTGCTGGCCGAGGCGGCCGGGGCGGACGGGATCACCGCGCACCTGCGGGAGGATCGCCGCCACATCCGTGACGAGGACATCACCGCGCTCATGCAGGGGCTGCGCGTGCCGCTGAACCTCGAGATGGCGACCACCCCCGAGATGCAGGCGATCGCGCTGCGGCACAAGCCGCACGCGGTCTGTCTCGTGCCCGAGCGGCGCGAGGAGCGCACGACCGAGGGCGGGATCGACGTGGCCGGCGACATCCCCCGCCTGACCGAATTCGTGGCGCCCCTGCGCGAGGCGGGCTGCCGCGTCTCGATGTTCATCGGCCACGACGTGCGCCAGATCGAGGCGTCGGCCGAGATCGGCGCCGCGGTGGTCGAGCTGCACACCGGCCACTACTGCGATCTCATGGCCGAAGGGCGCAGCGCCGAGGCCGCCCGCGAACTCGAGGCGCTGCGCGAGGGGGCGGCGCTGGCCCATTCGCTGGGGCTCGAGGTCCATGCCGGCCACGGGATCAGCTACGACACGGTGGCCGAGATCGCGGCCTTCCCGCAGGTGATGGAGCTGAACATCGGCCATTTCCTGATCGGCGAGGCGATCTTCCGCGGCCTCGGCAGCGCGATCGAGGGGATGCGGCGGCGAATGGACGCGGCGCGTGAGACGATGGCTTGAGCCTGCCCGAGCGAACTGCGGCATGATCCTCGGCATCGGCACCGACCTCGCCAACATCGAGCGGGTGGAGAAGACGCTGGCCCGCTTCGGCGACAGGTTCCGCAACCGTGTCTTCACCCCGCTCGAGCAGGCCCGGGCCGAGCGGCGGGCGGATGTGGCCGGCACCTATGCCAAGCGGTGGGCGGCCAAGGAGGCCTGTTCCAAGGCGCTCGGCACGGGCCTGCGCATGGGCATTGCCTGGAAGGACATGAGCGTGGCGAACCTTGCCACCGGGCAGCCCGTCATGCAGCTGACCGGCTGGGCGGCCGAACGGCTGGCCGCCATGACCCCTCCGGGGCACGAGGCGATCGTGCATGTCAGCCTTACGGACGATCATCCCTGGGCCCAGGCCTTCGTGGTGATCGAGGCCCGGCCGCTTCCAGCCCCGCCAGCTTGACTCATCCCGCACCGGCGCGCATGAAGCGCCGGATTGGGCAGCCGGCCCGCAAACAGACAGGCAGAGACCATGGCGAGCAAGGCGAAAACCGAAGGCGGCATCCTCGAGACGATCAAGACAGTCGTCTATGCGCTGCTGATCGCGGGCGTGTTCCGCACGCTCTTCTTCCAGCCCTTCTGGATCCCGTCGGGGTCGATGAAGGACACGCTGCTGATCGGCGACTTCCTGTTCGTCAACAAGATGGCCTACGGCTATTCGCAATATTCCTGCCCCTTCGGCCTCTGCCCCTTTTCAGGCCGCATCCTCGCCTCCGAGCCCGAGCGCGGCGATGTGGTGGTCTTCCGCCACCCGGTGAACGGCTCGGACTTCATCAAGCGGCTGATCGGCCTGCCGGGCGACACGGTGCAGATGAGGAACGGCGTTCTCTTCCTGAACGGTCAGGAAGTCCCGCAGGAGCCCGTCGGAACCTTCGACGAGGTCTATGAGCAGCAGGGCCCGATGGGCAACCTGCCGCGCTGCGAGAACGGCCCTGTGGGCGAGGGCGGCATCTGCACCAAGAGCCGCTTCTCCGAGACCCTGCCCGGCGGCCGAGTGCATCATGTGCTGAACATCGACACCAACGGCTTCGGCGACAACACCGACGTCTTCACCGTGCCCGCCGGCCATTATTTCTTCATGGGCGACAATCGCGACAACAGCCAGGACAGCCGCTATGGCCAGGCCGTCGGCGGTGTGGGCTTCGTTCCGGCCGAAAACCTGATCGGCCGCGCGGACCGGATCATGTTCTCTTCGGCCGGGCGCTCGATGCTCTATTTCTGGACCTGGCGCGCCGACCGCTTCTTCAAGGCGATCGAGTGAAACTCTCCACGGATCTCCGGGCCTTCGAGGGCCGGATCGGGCACGCGTTCCGCGAGCCCGACCTGCTGCTTCGCGCGGTCACCCATGCTTCGCTCTCGTCCGCGACCCGGCCCGACAACCAGCGGCTCGAGTTTCTGGGCGACCGGGTGCTCGGCCTCGTGATGGCCGAGGCGCTGCTCGCCGCCGACAGGGCCGCGACCGAAGGTCAGCTCGCCCCCCGCTTCAACGCGCTCGTGCGCAAGGAGACCTGCGCCGCCGTCGCGCGTGAGGTGGGCCTGGGCGACGTGCTGAAGCTCGGCCGGTCCGAGATGCTGTCGGGCGGGCGGCGGAAGGAGGCCCTTCTGGGCGATGCCCTGGAAGCGGTGATCGCCGCGGTCTATCTCGATGCAGGGTTCGAGGCGGCGCGGCGGCTGGTGCTCGGGCTCTGGGGCGAGCGGATCGCGCAGGTCGAGGCCGACGCCCGCGACGCCAAGACGGCGCTTCAGGAATGGGCGCAGGCGCGCGGCCTGCCGCCGCCGTGCTACGAGGCCGTCGATCGCTCCGGCCCCGACCATGCCCCGATCTTCACTGTCGAGGTGCGGCTGGGCAACGGCGAGACGGAACGTTCGGCGGCCGGCACCAAGCGGGTGGCGGAACAGGCGGCGGCGCGGGCGCTTCTCGCGCGGATGGAGGCGAGAGATGACTGACACCACCCGCGCGGGCTTCGTGGCCCTGATCGGCGAGCCGAATGCCGGCAAATCCACCCTTCTGAACCGCATGGTCGGGGCCAAGGTCTCGATCGTGACCCACAAGGTCCAGACCACCCGCGCCCGCATCCGCGGCGTGGCGATGGAGGGCGAGACCCAGATCGTCTTTGTCGACACGCCCGGCCTCTTTCGCCCGCGCCGCAGGCTCGACCGGGCGATGGTCGCCGCCGCCTGGGGCGGGGCGGCCGATGCCGATGTGATCGTGCTGCTGGTCGAGGCGCACCGCGGCCTGACCGAGGGCACGCAGGCCATCATCGACGCGATGCGCGACCGCATCCCGCAGGGCCAGACCGTGGCGCTGGCGATCAACAAGATCGACCGGGTGAAGGCCGAGGTGCTGCTGGGCCTCGCGCAGGAGCTGAACGCGGCCTTCCCCTTCGCCGAAACCTTCATGATCTCGGCCGAGAAGGGCTATGGCGTGGACAAGCTGCGCCAGTGGCTGGCGGGCGTCCTGCCCGAGGGGCAGTGGTTCTACCCCGAAGACCAGATCGCCGACGTGCCGATGCGCGCCATCGCCGCCGAGATCACCCGCGAGAAGCTGACGCTCCGCCTGCACGAGGAACTGCCCTACCAGCTCACGGTCGAGACCGAGGCCTGGGAGGATCGCTCCGACGGCTCGACCCGCATCGACCAGGTGGTCTATGTCGCGCGCGACGGCCACAAGGGGATCGTGCTCGGCAACAAGGGCGAGACGATCAAGCAGATCGGTCAGGCCGCCCGCGCCGAGATCGCGGCCTTCCTCGAACGCCCCGTGCACCTCTTCCTGCAGGTAAAGGTGCGCCCGAACTGGCTGGAAGAGCCCGAGCGTTATTCCGAGATGGGCCTCGACTTCAAGGACGGCGATTGACGCCGCGGCTGACCGCCGACTTCTGGGTCCGCGCCTATCTGGCGCGGCTGCGGCTGGCCGACATCCCTGCCTTCGTGACCGCGAAGGGCGACGCCACCGCCGGCACCGTGCTGGTGAAATGCGCGACGCTGGACGGTCAGGCGCGGGCATGGCACCGCTCGTTCGACCTGATGACGGGGGCGCGGGCCTGGGTGGTGCTGGCCGAGGGCGCCGAGACCGAGGTGGATGCCGCAATCGCGCGGCAGCGGCGCTTCGATCCCGACCTCTGGGTGATCGAGATCGAGGACCGGCAGGGCCGCACGCTGCTGGATCAGCCGGGGCTTGCCGACTGAGCCGCCCGGCGGGATAGTGCCGCCATGCTGGAATGGCGGGACGAGGGCGCGCTTCTGTCGGTGCGCCGCCACGGCGAGAGCGCCGCGATCATCGAGGTTTTCACGGCCGCCCATGGCCGCCACATGGGCGTGGTGCGCGGTGGTGCCTCGCGCCGGCTCGCGCCGGTGCTGCAGCCGGGCGCGCAGCTTGACCTGACGTGGAAGGCGCGGCTCGACGAGCATATGGGCGCCTTCACGGTCGAGCCGCTGCGGGCCCGCACGGGGCTGTTCACGGATCGGCTGGCGCTGGCGGGGCTGAACGCGATCTGCGCCATGCTGCATGTGGTGCTGCCCGAGCGCGAGCCGCATGTCGGCCTCTGGCGCGAAAGCATCGAACTGATGGATGCGCTTGCGGCGCCGGGCTGGCCCGCGGCCTATCTGCGCTGGGAAATGCGGCTTCTGGAGGAGGCGGGCTTCGGCCTTGACCTCACCCGCTGCGCCGTGACCGGCAGCCGCGAGGATCTGGCCTTCGTCAGCCCCAGGACGGGCCGCGCCGTCGGTCGCGGGGCGGCGGGCGACTGGGCCGACCGGCTGTTCCCGTTGCCGCTGGCGCTGTTGGGGCAGGGGCCGGCCTCGGGCCCGGAGGTGCGGCAGGGCCTGGCCATCACTGGCCATTTCCTCGCCCGCGAACTGCCGCTGGCGGGCCGGCCGCTGCCCGAGGCGCGGGCGAGGCTGATCGACCTCCTCGCCCGCGGCTGATGTCATTCACGAAGCGCGAATGGCGCGACGGCTCAGTCGAGCAGGCGCCGCGCGATCACCTGCGCCTGGATCTCGGCCGCGCCCTCGAAGATATTCAGGATGCGCGCGTCGCAGAGGATGCGGCTGATCTGGTATTCCAGCGCAAAGCCGTTGCCGCCGTGGATCTGCAGCGCGTTGTCGGCCGAGGCCCAGGCCACGCGGGCGCCGAGCAGCTTCGCCATCCCGGCCTCGAGGTCGCAGCGTTGGCCGTGATCCTTCTCCCAGGCCGAGAAATAGGTCAGCTGCCGCGCCACCATGATCTCGACCGCCATCATGGCGAGCTTGCCGGCGACGCGCGGGAACTCGATCAGCGACTTGCCGAACTGCTTGCGGTCCTCGGCATATTGCATCCCCACCTCCAGCGCGCTTTGCGCCACGCCGATGGCGCGGGCGGCGGTCTGGATGCGGGCGCTCTCGAAGGTCTGCATCAGCTGCTTGAAACCCTGGCCCTCCACCCCGCCCAGCAGGTTCGCGCCCTTCACGCGGAAGCCGTCGAAGCCGATCTCGTATTCCTTCATGCCGCGGTAGCCCAGAACCTCGATTTCGCCGCCGGTCATGCCGGGGGTGGGGAAGGGGTTCTCGTCGGTGCCGGGCATCTTTTCCGCGAGGAACATCGACAGGCCCCGGTAGTCGGTCGTCTCGGGGTCGGTGCGGGCCAGCAGCGTCATCACATGGGTGCGCGCGGCATGGGTGATCCAGGTCTTGTTGCCGTTCACCACCCAGTCATCGCCCTCCTTCACCGCGCGGGTGCGCAGGCTGCCGAGATCCGATCCGGTGTTCGGTTCGGTAAACACCGCGGTGGGCAGGATCTCGGCGCTCGCGATCTTCGGCAGCCATTCCGCCTTCTGTTCCGGTGTGCCGCCGCAGAGGATCAGCTCGGCCGCGATCTCGGACCGCGTCCCCAGTGAGCCCACGCCGATGTAGCCGCGCGACAGCTCCTCCGAGACCACCACCATCGAGGCTTTCGAGAGGCCGAAGCCGCCGAACTCCTCGGGGATGGTCAGGCCGAAGACGCCCATCTCGGCGAGGGAGTCGATGATCTCCATCGGGATCAGCTCGTCCTTCATGTGCCAGTTGTGGGCATGGGGCGCCACGCGCTCGTCGGCAAAGCGGCGGAACTGGTCCCGGATCATCTCCAGTTCCTCGTCGAGCCCGGTCGCGCCGAAGGTCGCGCGGCCGTGGTTGTCGCGCATGAGCGCCACCAGCGCCGTGCGGGCGGCGGGCGTGTTGCCGGTGCGGATCAGGGCCTTCACCGCTTCGCCCGGATGACCGAGATCCACGCCGATGTCCTGCACCCGCGCGGTCTCGTTCTGGCTCATGGGAATGCCGCCGCGGATCTGGGCCAGATACTCGCCGAAGGCGATCTGCAGGATCAGCGCCTCGATCTCGCCAAAGCGGCCCTCGGTCTCAAGCCGGCCGGCCCAGGCGCGCATCTGGCGCAGCGACTCGACATAGGTCGCCAGCCACGACAGCGCATGGGCGGCATACTGGTCCTTTTCCAGCGCCGCCGACGAGACCTTGCCATTGACCGTGACCCGCTCCTTCAGGCTGGCGCGGGCAGTTTCCAGAAGCGCCTCGACCTCCGGCAGCGCCTCGGCCGTCAGCGACAGAAGATCGGCGAGAAGCGGCTGTTCGGTCATGGTCGATCCGTCCTTCGGCATGGCGTGACTCCTCATTTTGCGACTGCGTTGTCCTAATCACTTTGCAGTCGCAGCGCAACAAAAATGCGCGTGGGTGTCGTAGCGTGTAAGAATATGGCCCGTCCGATTCGGGTTCCACGAAAAAGGGGCGCCGAAGCGCCCCTTGGGTTCGTCCTGCCGATCGGGATCAGCCGATGGCCGCCGCCTTCACGTCCGCATCGATGTAGGGAACATATTGGGCAAAGTTGTTGGCGAACATCTCGACCAGCTTCTTGGCCTGCGCGTCGTAGGCCGCCGGATCGGCCCAGGTCGAGCGCGGGTCGAGCAGGCTGGAGTCCACGTCATGCACCGACACCGGAACCTCGAAGCCGAAGTTCGGGTCCTTGCGGAAGGTGGCGTTCGTCAGCGAGCCGTCGAGCGCAGCGGTCAGCAGGGCGCGGGTGGCCTTGATCGGCATCCGCTTGCCGGTGCCGTAGGCGCCGCCGGTCCAGCCGGTGTTGACCAGCCAGCAGGTCGCCCCGAGGCTGGTGATCTTCTCCTGCAGGAGCTTGCCATAGACCTCGGGCCGGCGCGGCATGAAGGGCGCGCCGAAGCAGGTCGAGAAGGTCGGCTGCGGCTCGGTCACGCCGCGCTCGGTGCCGGCCACCTTCGAGGTGAAGCCCGACAGGAAGTGATACATAGCCTGCGCCGGCGTCAGCCGCGCGATCGGCGGCAGCACGCCGAAGGCGTCGCAGGTCAGCATGATCACGTTTTTCGGATGGCCGCCCATCCCGGTCGCCGAGGCGTTGGAAATGTATTCCAGCGGATAGGCGCAGCGGGTGTTCGCGGTCAGGCTGTCGTCGTCGAAGTCGAGTTCCAGCGTTTCCTCGTTGTAGACCATGTTCTCGACCACGGTCGCGAACTTCGAGGTCGTGGCATAGATCTCGGGTTCGGCTTCGGCCGAGAGGTTGATTGTCTTGGCGTAGCAGCCGCCTTCGAAGTTGAAGGTGCCCTTGTCCGACCAGCCGTGCTCGTCGTCGCCGATCAGCGTGCGGGTCGGGTCGGCCGAAAGCGTGGTCTTGCCGGTGCCCGACAGGCCGAAGAACACGGCGGCGTCGTCGGTATCGCCGATCGCGTGGTTGGCTGAGCAGTGCATCGCCATCACGCCCTTGCCGGGCAGGATGTAGTTGAGGAGCGTGAAAACCGACTTCTTGTTCTCGCCGGCGTATTCGGTGTTGGCGATCAGGATCAGCTTCTTGTCAAAGTTCAGCACGATCACGGTGTCGGTGCGGCAGCCGTGGCGGGCCGGATCGGCCTTGAACGACGGGCAGTTGATGACCGTCCATTCCGGCACGAAGCTGTCGAGTTCGGTGCGCTCGGGGCGGCGCAGCATGTGGCGGATGAAGAGGCCGTGCCAGGCAAGCTCGGTCACCATGCGGACGTCAAGGCGCAGCTCGGGGTCAGCGCCTGCGAACAGGTCCTGCACGAAATAGGTGCGGCCCTTCATGTGCTCGAGCATGTCGGCATGGAGGCGGTCGAAGGCCGCCGGATCCATGGGAGCGTTGTTCTCCCACCAGATCGTGTCCTCAACCGACGGCGTGCGCACGACGAACTTGTCCTTGGGCGAGCGGCCCGTGAAAGCCCCGGTCGAGCAGAGGAAGGCGCCCCCGCGACCGAGCCGCCCCTCGCCGCGCTTCACCGCGGCCTCGACCAGCGCGGGCTCGATGAGGTTGTAATGAACCTCTCCAAGTCCAGTGATGCCTTGTGCGTCCAGCGTCTGGGCTGGGTTCACGCGTCCAAAATTCATACTGCAAGCTCCCCGATGCCGCCCGAGCGGCTGTTTCCGGTCCTCCAACGGCATCCCGGGCCAATAGGATACCGGTCAGCCCCCGGAGACGGGTGCCGACAGCAAAGGGTATAGCATGTCCCGGCCAAGCGACAACAGAGTGACAGCAAGGCGTTAGCGCAACCAGCGACAGGTTGGCGCAACTGATGGGCGATGACCGAGGCAAATTAGTCATTCCTTTGCATAATCGACCTCATCGTGAGGCGCGGGAGGCCGCCGATTCGCAGAAGGCTATTGATTCCTTCGGCGGAAATCTGATCATGAAGCGCATTTCGGTCACAGGCAGTTGGAGTTGGGAATATGTCCAGGATCGCCCTCGTCGATGACGACCGCAACATCCTGACTTCGGTTGCCATGACGCTCGAGGCTGAAGGGTTCGAGGTCGAGACCTACAATGACGGTCAGTCGGCGCTCGATGCCTTCAACAAGCGGATGCCGGACATGGCGGTGCTCGACATCAAGATGCCGCGCATGGATGGCATGGACCTCCTCCAGCGCCTTCGGCAGAAGACGGCGATGCCGGTGATCTTCCTCACCTCGAAGGATGACGAGATCGACGAGGTGCTCGGCCTGCGCATGGGGGCCGACGACTATGTCAAGAAGCCCTTCTCGCAGCGCCTTCTGGTCGAGCGGATCCGCGCCCTTCTGCGCCGCCAGGACGCGCTCGCCGGCGGCGAGGCGGACGTTCAGGAAGACAACCGCATCCTGGAGCGCGGCAACCTGCGCATGGATCCCCTGCGCCACGCCGTCAGCTGGAAGGGCATCGACGTTTCGCTCACGGTGACCGAGTTCCTGCTGCTTCAGGCGCTCGCCCAGCGGCCGGGCTTCGTCAAGAGCCGGGACCAGCTGATGGATGTGGCCTATGACGATCAGGTCTATGTCGATGACCGGACCATCGACAGCCACATCAAGCGCCTGCGCAAGAAGATGCGCACGGCCGACCCGGACTTCGCCGCCATCGAGACCCTCTACGGCATCGGCTACCGCTACAACGAGGAGTGATGGTGCGCGAAGGGGCGGGGCCATGACCGTCACGCCGACCCTGGGCCGTCCCGAGCCGGAAGGCGCGCAGTCGCGCACCGGCGACGTGCTTCTTGGAGAAGACTGGATCGCGCCCGACGTCGAGGGCGATCCCCTGCTTCTGAAGACCAGGGGGCGGCGCGGCATTGTCCTGCTGAACCGCTCGCCCCTTGCGCGCAAGATCATCATCTTCAACCTGCTCGCGCTCGTCATCCAGGTGTCGGGCGTGCTCTTCACCAATCCGTTCCGCGAGAACCTTGTGCTCCAGCGCGAGCGGGCCTTGGTGTCCGAGGCGCGCCTCGTGGCCAATGTGTTCGAGGCGCGGCTTGCCGCCGTGCCGGGTGCGACGCTCGACGCGCCCATGGGGATCGACATCCCGGCGGCCCTTGCCGCTGTCGCGGTCGATCCTTCCATCGATCTCTTCATACTGGACACGTCGGGCGAGGTCGTGGCGGCGGACCGCGGAACGCGGCAGCCGAATGTCGACGAGCAGCGGTCCACCCTCATCACGGACTTCCTCAACGGGGTCTGGGAGGCGGTGTCCAGCACCTTGTCCTGGCAGGAGGAGCCGCAGGGCGAGATCGACGCAGTGGCGCTGGCGCGGCAGGTCTTCGCGGGCGCGCGCGAGGGGCGCGTCAGCATCAACACGGGCCGGGACCGGAACGGCGGGGCGCTGTTCTCGGTGGCGGCGCCGATCCTGGATGGCGGCCGCGTGACCGGGGTGGTGGCGATCACCTCGGCCGCGGGCGAGATCGACCGGCTCGTCCGCCACGAGCGCGAGCAGATCCTGCAGATGTTCGTGGTCGCGCTCTTTGTCTCGATCGGGCTCAGCCTCGTGCTGGCCTCGACCATCGCCAACCCGCTTGCGGACCTCGCGGCGGCGGCGGAGCTGGGACGCGACCGGGACGCGCGCAGGATGGCGCCCGGGCGGGTGCGCATTCCCGACCTGACCGCCCGTCCCGACGAGATCGGACGCCTCTCGATCGCCATGCGCGGCATGGTGGCCGCCCTCTATGACCGGATCGACGCCAACGAGCAGTTCGCCTCGGACGTGGCGCACGAGATCAAGAACCCGCTCGCTTCGCTGCGCTCGGCCGTGGGGACCCTCCGGCTGGCCAAGCGCGACGAGCAGCGCGAAAGGCTGCTGGATGTGATCGAACATGATGTGCGTCGGCTGGATCGGCTGGTCAGCGACATTTCCAATGCCTCGCGGCTGGACAGCGAACTGGTCAAGGAAGAGGAGGAAGAGTTCGACCTGTTGCGCACCCTCTCGAACCTCGGAGAGTATCTCGGGAAGCAGGCGGCCGAGAAGGGGGTGGATTTCATCGCCGATCTGCCGGCCGATCCGATCCGCATCCGGGGGCTCGAGGCGCGGCTTGCGCAGGTGTTTGTCAATCTCATCACGAACGCGCTTTCGTTCTGCGAAGAGGGCGATGCCGTGAGGGTCTGGGCGCGCCGCCGCGAGAACCGCGTTCTGGTGGTGGTCGAGGATACGGGGCCGGGCGTGCCCGAACAGGCGCTCACCAAGATCTTCCGCCGCTTCTACTCGGAACGTCCGGCGGGCCAGTTCGGCAATCACTCGGGTCTCGGGCTTGCCATCTCCAAGCAGATCGTCGAGGCGCATGGGGGTGTGATCTGGGCTGAGAACATCCGCCCGACCAGCGCGGACATCACCTCCGAGCCGCTGGGCGCCCGCTTCGTGGTCGGTCTGCCGCTGTGAGCGGGCAGGGCCGCACGATCCTTCATGCCAGCTGCATCGCGCTCGACCGGCGGGCGCTGCTGATCCTCGGGCCGTCGGGTGCCGGCAAGTCGTCGCTCGCGCTCGAGATGATCGGGCTGGGCGCGCTGCTGGTGGCCGACGACCGGACGGAACTCGAGCGTCAGGGACAGGATCTGATCGCCCGCAGTCCGCCGGCGCTTGCCGGACTGATCGAGGCGCGGGGCCTGGGCATCCTGCGCGCCCCGTCCATTCACGAAGCGCGAGTGGCGCTGGCTGTCGATATGGGCAGGCGCGAGACGGAGCGTTTGCCACAGATCCATAACATTCAGGTGCTCGGAGTGCCTCTCGACCTTGTGCTCGGGCAGGAAGGCAGCCATTTTTCCTCTGCGCTTCTGCTCCGACTCCGATCGGGGCGTGTCGCCTGAACGCAACTGATCTTGGACCTTATGTCAGAGCCTGCGCAGGAATACCGGCTCGTGTTGGTGACCGGCCCTTCGGGAGCGGGTCGAACGACGGCGGTCAATGCGCTCGAGGACATGGGCTACGAGGTCATCGACAACCTGCCCCTGTCCTTCGTGCCCCGACTGATCGAGGGGCCCGCAATCGGGCCGCCGATCGCGCTGGGGCTTGACGTGCGCAACCGCGACTTCAACGCCACCGCCCTGATCGAGCTGATCGACGGGCTGACGCAGGATGCCCGCGTGCAGCTCGAGGTGCTCTATGTGGATTGTTCGGCCTCGGAACTGATCCGCCGTTACAGCCAGACGCGGCGGCGGCATCCGCTCGCCCCGGCCGAAACGCCGGCCGAAGGGGTGGAACGCGAGATCGACCTGCTCGCGCCCGTGCGTGCGCGCGCGGACCACCTGATCGACACATCCGAGATGTCGCCCCACGACCTCAAGGCCGAGTTGGCCCGCTGGTTCGACCGGGGTGCGGCAACCCGCCTTGCGGTATCGGTGCAGTCCTTCTCCTACAAGCGGGGCGTTCCGCGGGGGGTGGACATGATCTTTGACTGCCGGTTTCTGAGAAATCCCTACTGGGTCGAAAGCCTGCGCGCGCTCGACGGGCGCGATGCCGCCGTTGAGGACTACATCCGCTCGGACCCGCGTTTCGCCCCGTTCCTCGAGAAGCTGCGCGAGCTTGTGCTGTTCCTGCTGCCGGCGCAGCTCGAAGAGGGAAAGGCGCATCTTTCCATCGGCTTCGGCTGCACGGGCGGGCAGCACCGCTCGGTTGCGGTGGCCGAGATCCTGGGCAAGGCGCTTGCGGAGGCCGGCTGGCCGGTGTCAAAACGGCACAGGGAACTGGAACGCAGGGCGGCCGCGGTGCTCCCCACGCATCAGGGTGAGAAGGCGTGATCGGTATCGTCATCGTTGCGCACGGCGGTCTGGCCAGAGAGTATCTCGCGGCGGTCGAGCATGTGGTGGGCAAGCAGGAGGCGATGGCTGCCATTGCGATCGAGGACGATCATGACCGCGCCGCGAAGCAGGCCGAGATCAGCGCCGCCGCCCGCGCGGTCGATCGGGGGGCGGGCGTGGTCGTGGTGACGGACATGTTCGGCGGCTCGCCCTCGAACCTGTCGCTGCCCGCCTGCACCGCCCGTGATCGGCGGATCATCTACGGCGCCAACCTGCCCATGCTCATCAAGCTGGCCAAGTCGCGCGAGCTGGCCGTGCCCGAGGCGGTGGCGCTGGCGCTGGATGCGGGCCGGAAATACATCAACAGCCTTGATCTTGGCGGCGGGATGGAATGATTGAACGCGAACTTCTGATTGTGAATGAAAAGGGCCTGCATGCGCGAGCCTCGGCAAAGTTCGTCGAGGTGGTCGAGCGGCATGACGCGCAGGCCGAGGTGTCCAAGGACGGCATGGTGGTGTCGGGTGACTCCATCATGGGGCTCCTGATGCTCGCCGCGTCGCGTGGGACCTCGATCCGGGTCAAGACCGTGGGGACCGAGGCCGCCGCTCTGGCCGATGCGCTCTCGACGCTGGTCGCGGACCGCTTCGGCGAGGATATGTAGCCGGCCGGCGGATCAGCGCGTCGGCACCGGCGTTTCGCCCCGATAGTCGTAGAATCCGCGATCGGTCTTGCGGCCGAGCCAGCCCGCCTCGACATACTTCACCAGAAGCGGGCAGGGCCGGTATTTCGTGTCCGCGAGCCCGTCGTGCAGCACGTTCATGATGGCCAGGCAGGTGTCGAGCCCGATGAAATCAGCCAGCTCCAGCGGCCCCATCGGGTGGTTCGCCCCGAGCTTCATCGACTCATCGATCGAGCGGACCGAGCCGACTCCTTCATAGAGCGTATAGACGGCCTCGTTGATCATCGGCATCAGGATGCGGTTGACGATGAAGGCCGGGAAGTCCTCGGCGCTGGCGGCGGTCTTGCCGAGGTTCTGCACCACCTTCAGCAGCGCCTGATAGGTCGGATCGTCGGTCGCGATGCCCCGGATCAGCTCGACGAGCTGCATGACCGGCACGGGGTTCATGAAGTGAAAGCCCATGAACTTCTCGGGCCGATCCGTGCGCGAGGCCAGCCGCGTGATCGAGATCGAGGAGGTGTTCGATGTCAGGATCGTGTGCGGCAGCAGATGCGGCACCAGATCCTCGAAGATTGCCTGCTTCACCGTCTCGCGCTCGGTTGCGGCCTCGATCACGAGATCGGTTTTCGCGATGTCGGTCAGCGTCAGCGTGGTGCGGATGCGCGCGAGGGCGGCGGTCTTCTCTTCCTCGGTGATCTTTCCGCGCGAGACCTGCCGTTCCATGTTGCGGTCGATGATCGAGAGGGCCTTGTTCAGCCCCTCGGCGCTGATGTCGTTCAGCAGAACGTCGTAACCGGCCAGCGAGAAGACATGCGCGATGCCGCTGCCCATCTGTCCCGCGCCAACGACGCCGACCTTGCGGATCTCCATGATGTCCCTCCTGCTGACCCGGGCGAACAATAGGCGCGGTGCCGCGGCGCACGCAAGGGCGGCTCCGGTCCGCAAGCTGGTGAAACTTCGCATCGAATGCAGCTTTTAGGCATTTGGCAACGCCTCGCCGCCATCGTGACGGGTGGGTGAACTATCAAGGTGGGTGTCATGGCGTTCGCATATCAGGGCGAGGGCGCGCTGGACTATTTTCCGTGCCGATATGGCGCGTCGAAACTGCTGTTCCGCGGGCCGCGTCGAAGTCTGGAAGGAAGCTTTTGTGCCGTTCTCGGGGGGACGGAGACCTACGGGAAATTCGTGTCGCGGCCCTTCCCCGATCTGCTGGAGGAGGCGACGGGGCTGCGCATGGTCAACCTCGGCTGCATGAATGCCGGGATCGACGTCTTCCTGAACGACCCGACGGTGGTGCAGATCGCCAGCCGGTCGTCGCTGGCCATCGTGCAGGTGGTGGGGGCGGCGAACCTGACGAACCGGCTCTACGCCGTGCATCCTCGGCGGAACGATCGGTTCCTGTCAGCCTCGGCGGTGCTGCAGGCCATGTACCGCGAGGTGGACTTCGCCGATTTTTCCTTTACCCGGCACATGATGCAGACGCTTCACGCCGTCTCGCAGGGCAAGTTCGAGCAGGTGGCGGTCGAGTTGCGGGCGGCATGGGTGGCCCGGATGCGCACGCTTCTGGGCCGGATCGCCGCGCCGACGCTGCTTCTGTGGATCGCCGACCACGCTCCGCCGCACAGGCAGCCGCTGACACCGGATGTCGCGCCCTTGCTGATCGACGCCGACATGATCGCGGCGGTGCGGCCCCACGCCACAGACTACCTCGAGGTGGTCATTTCGGCCGAGGCCAGCGCCGCAGGCACCGCGGGAATGCGCTTTCCTCCCCTTGATGCGCCCGTGGCGGCCGAGGTGCCGGGGCCCGCGGTGCACGCCGAGGTGGCGGCGGCGCTCGCCCCGGTTCTGATGCGGCTGATATGAAACGGGCGCCCCTCGGGGCGCCCGCCGACAGGTCTCGTTCCGCGAGGGTCAGAGTTTGCCGGTCAGTTCCGGCACGAGGGTGAAGAGGTCGCCGACAAGGCCGTAGTCGGCCACCTGGAAGATCGGGGCCTCCTCGTCCTTGTTGATGGCGACGATGACCTTCGAGTCCTTCATCCCGGCGAGGTGCTGAATCGCGCCCGAGATGCCGACCGCGATATAGAGCTGGGGCGCCACGACCTTGCCGGTCTGCCCCACCTGCCAGTCGTTCGGCGCATAGCCCGAGTCGACCGCCGCACGCGAGGCGCCGACCGCCGCGCCGAGCTTGTCGGCCAGCTGCTCGATCATGGCGAAGTTCTCTTCCGAGCCGATGCCGCGGCCGCCTGAAACCACGATCCTGGCCGAGGTCAGCTCGGGGCGGTCCGAGGCCGCCACCTTGTCCTCGACCCACGACGACAGACCCTTGTCGCCGGTGGCCGCAATCGTCCCGACCGGGGCCGAGCCGCCCTTGCCGGTCGCCTCGAAGGTCGCCGTCCGCACGGTGGCGACCTTGGTTGCGTCCGCGCTCTTGACCGTCTGGACCGCGTTGCCGGCGTAGATCGGGCGCTCGAACGTGTCGGCATCCACGACCGCCGTGATCTCCGAGATCACCATCACGTCGAGCAGGGCGGCCACGCGCGGCATCACGTTCTTGGCGGCCGAGGTGGCCGGGGCCAGGATGTGGCTGTAGGAGGGGGCTAGGCTCAGGATCAGGTCGGCGAGCGGCTCGGCCAGACCGTTGCCATAGGCCGCATCATCGGCCGCCAGTACCTTGGTCACGCCCTCGAACGACGCGGCCTCGGCGGCCGCCGCGTCCACGCCGGTTCCCGCGACGAGCACCGTCACGTCGCCCAGGGCCCTGGCCGCGCTCAGGGCCTTGGCGGTCGAGTCCGCGCCCAGCGTGCCGCCGGTCACTTCGGCAATCAGGAGAACGGCCATCAGATCACCCCCGCTTCGTCTTTCAGTTTCGCGATCAGCTCATCCACCGAGGCGACCTTGACCCCCGCCTTGCGCCCCGCCGGCTCCGAGGTCTTCACCACGGTCAGCCGCGGCGTCACGTCCACGCCGTAGTCGGCCGCACTCTTTTCCTCGAGCGGTTTCTTCTTGGCCTTCATGATGTTGGGCAGCGACGCATAGCGCGGCTCGTTCATCCGCAGGTCCACGGTGACGATCGTGGGCATCGTGACCCGGATCGTCTGCATGCCGCCATCCACCTCGCGGGTGACGAGGGCCGCGTCGCCCTCGATCGCGAGGTCCGAGGCGAAGGTGGCCTGGCTCCAGCCAAGCAGCGCGGACAGCATCTGGCCGGTGGCGTTCATGTCATTGTCGATGGCCTGCTTGCCGCAGATCACGAGGCCGGGCTGTTCGGCCTCGACCACGCCCTTGAGGATCTTGGCCACCGCCAGCGGCTCTATGTCCTGATGGACGTCCGAGGCCGCCTCGACAAGGATCGCGCGGTCGGCCCCCATCGCGAGCGCCGTGCGCAGCGTCTCCTGCGCCTGCTTGACCCCGATCGAGACAACCACCACCTCGGTCGCCGTGCCGGCCTCGCGCAGACGGATCGCCGCTTCGACCGCGATTTCGTCGAACGGGTTCATCGACATCTTCACGTTCGCAAGATCGACCCCGCTTCCGTCCGCCTTCACGCGGACCTTCACGTTGTAGTCGATCACGCGCTTGACAGGCACCAGAACCTTCATCAGTGGCAATCTCCCTTCTCATCCGCCCTCGCGGGCTAGCTCTCCGCAACTTTGTTAGCCGCATCGATCCAGCGACAACAGATCAAAACCGACGGTCGGACCGCGTCCGACGCCGCGTCCTCATGCGTCCTTATGCCTCACGCGTGAGGCCGGGAACCCACAGGACATCGGAACGGCCGTCGTCATTGGCGATGCGGCCGGCCACGAAGAACCAGTCGGACAGCCGGTTCAGGTAGCGCAGCGCCTCGGGGTTGACCGATTCCACCGCGGCCAGTTCGACCACCTTGCGCTCCGCCCGCCGGCAGACCGTCCGGCAGAGATGGAGCTGTGCGGCCAGCGCCGTGCCGCCGGGCAGGATGAAGCTGCGCAGAGGCTCGAGCCGCGCGTTCATCGCGTCGATCTCGCGTTCGAGGCGGGCAACCTGCGCGGCGATGATGCGGAGCGGCGTGTAGTCCGCCTCGTGGTCGCGCTCCATTTCGGGGCGGCAGAGATCGGCGCCCAGATCGAAGAGGTCGTTCGAGATGCGGGCAAGCGCCGTCTGCATCTCGCCCTCGGCATGAAGGCGGGCAAGGCCGACGGTGGCGTTGGTCTCGTCAACCGTGCCGTAGGCCGTGACGCGGGACGAGTGCTTGGCCACCCGCGCGCCGTTGCCCAGGGCGGTGTCGCCGGCGTCGCCGGTCCGCGTGTAGATCCTCGACAGGACAACCATTCAGAAACCTCCAGACTGGCGGAATGCGACGAAAAGCAGGATCAGGACGACGGCGATGGCCTGGGCGATGATGCGCCAGCGCATGAGCCGGTTGGAGTGCTTGCGGTTGAACTCGCCCCCACGGGCAAAGCCGCCGATCCCGATCATCAGGATCACCAGCACCCCCAGCACGGCCAGGACGACGACGACGAACAGCGGGTCCTGCAGCATGGCTTCCCTCTCGATTGCCGGCGTGATGTAGGCGCTCAGACGTGGAAATCGACCTATTTGTGATGCGAGTTTTAGTGCAGGGGGCGGGGCAGACGCAAGCGGCCGATCCCGATCGGCGTGGCGCCCTCAGTTCCGCAGCACCCGGTCGAGCATCCGCGTGGGCAGCAGCCGGCGCAGGATCCAGGCCGTGCGGCTTGGCACCGTGATCCGGTAGCGTGCCCGCGGTGAGGGGCTTTCCAGCGCCAGCGCCAGTTGTTCGGTCACCGCCGAGGCCGGCAGTTGCCAGCGGTCCTCGCCGCCCTCGTAGAGCCGCCCGAGAAGCGAGCGGTACTGGTCGGCCCGCGCCGAGCCCCTCCAGTCGATCCACCGCTCGAAATGCGGGATCGAGTTCTCGCGGATGCGCGAGGCGATGGGGCCGGGCTCGAGCAGGATCACCCGGATCGGCGTGTCGGACATCTCGATCCGCAGCACATCCGTCAGCCCCTCCATGGCGAACTTCGAGGCGACATAGGCGCCGCGCCACGGGTAGCCCACGAAGCCGAGCACCGACGAGCAGTTGACGATGCGCCCGTGCCCCTGCCGCCGCATGATCGGGATCACCCGGCGGGTCAGGTCGTGCACGCCCACGATGTTCGTTTCCAGCACCGCCCGCAGCGCCTCGCGCGGGAGATCCTCGACCGCGCCGGGGCAGGCAAAGGCGCCGTTGTTGTAGAGCGCGTCGAGCGTGCCGCCGGTGCGCCGCGTGGCTTCCTCGACGGCCGAGGCAAGACTGTCGGGATCGTCATAGTCGAGCCGGAAGCTCTCGAGGCCCTCGGCCCGGCGGGCCTCGCAATCCTTGGCCTTCCGGCAGGTGGCAAAGACCCGCCAGCCGCGCGCCTTCAGGCCATGGGCCGCGTCAATGCCGATGCCCGAGGAACAGCCGGTGATCAGTACGCTTTTCATCCATCGGCCCCGCTCTGTGCAGCCCTCCTCTAGGCGAGAACGGGGCGAATGGCCACGGGTCTTGAAGATGCCGGCGACGGGCGGCGCCTACCGGGGCGCGGGCCGGAGGAAGCGGGTGGCCATGTAGCCTTCCACACCGTCGCCTTCGATGCGGATCGGGGCCCAGCCCTTCGCGTTCGGGTCAACGACGAGGACGGCCTCGCCGCGCGTCACGCGCCCGACGACCGGAAAGGCGGTCGAGGGGCCGCTGCGCACGTTGACGGCGTCGGCCGTCACCAGCCGAACGTCGCCCCGCGCCTCGAGGATTTCGGGGGGTGCTGCGGGCATCGGCTGCGGGGCGGGTGCCCGGCGGGCGGGCAGGGGCAAGACCTCCAGCCGGTCGCCGCGCGTCCGCAAGGCCGGGATCGTCGCGGGTGCGGGCGAGGACGTCGCGGGGGCCGGCGAGGACTGGGCTTCGGCCGCGACGGTGAGCGTCGGGCCCGCGCCGTCGAGCGAGGCCATCTCGACCGGCGTCACCACGGGCTGGGGATCGGGCTCGAGGCGCGCCGCTGCGGCCAGCCCCGGCCGCATCTTGCCGCCGTCCCGACCACCGATCAGCATGACAAGGAAGAGGGTGCAGCAAAGAAGCAACGTCAGGCGCAGCATGGGAAAATTCTCCGGGGCTCAATCGGGGGACCGGGGCAATGGTCCCCTGCCGAACGAACATCTTTCCGCCGCGGCAGGTTCCCGGATTCCTTTCCTTCTGGACCGGGGCCGCGGCCGGGACTAGACACGCGCCATGACCGACACGCCCGAAGATCCGACCGAAGAGCCGCTTACGACCTCGGAACCGCTCCGCCGTGCCATCGGCGAGCGTTACCTGACCTATGCGCTCTCGACCATCATGCACCGCGCGCTGCCCGATGCGCGCGACGGGCTGAAGCCCGTCCACCGCCGCATCCTGTTCGCGATGCGCGAGTTGCGGCTGTCGCCGACCGGGGGCTTCCGCAAGTCCGCCAAGATCGCGGGCGACGTGATGGGCAACTACCACCCGCACGGCGACGCCGCGATCTATGACGCGATGGCTCGTCTCGCGCAGGATTTCAACGTCCGCTATCCGCTGGTGGACGGGCAGGGCAATTTCGGCAACATCGACGGCGACAACCCGGCGGCCAGCCGCTACACCGAGGCCCGCCTGACCCCCATTGCCGAACTGCTGATGGAGGGGTTGGCCGAGAACGCGGTCGACTTCCGCCCGAACTACGACGGCACGCTGGAAGAGCCGGTCGTGATGCCGGCGGCCTTCCCGCATCTTCTGGCCAACGGCGCCTCGGGGATTGCCGTGGGCATGGCCACGAACATCCCGCCGCACAACCTGGACGAGCTGATCGAGGGCTGCCTTGCGATGATCCGCGACCCCGCCATCGCCGACGAGGCGCTGGTGGGCCTGATCCCCGGCCCCGACTTCCCCACCGGCGGCGTGATCGTCGAGCCGCGTGAGTCGATCCTCGACGCCTACCGCACCGGGCGCGGCGCCTTCCGCCTCAGGGCGAAGTGGCAGACCGAGGATCTGGGCCGCGGCACCTGGCAGATCGTCGTGACCGAGATCCCCTATCAGGTGCAGAAGTCCAAGCTGATCGAGCGGCTGGCCGAAGTGATCCAGACCAAGAAGGTTCCGGCGCTTGCCGACGTCCGCGACGAGAGCGCCGACGATGTCCGCATCGTGCTGGAGCCGCGGGCCCGGACGGTGGATCCCGAGATGCTGATGGGGATGCTCTTCCGCAACTCGGATCTGGAAGTGCGCTTCTCGATGAACATGAACGTGCTGATCGACGGGCGCACGCCCAAGGTCTGCTCGCTCAAGGAGGTGCTGCGCGCTTTCCTCGATCACCGGCGCGAGGTGCTGATCCGCCGGTCCGAACATCGGATGGAGAAGATCGACCACCGGCTCGAGGTGCTGGGCGGGCTGATCATCGCCTTCCTGAACCTCGACCGGGTGATCGACATCATCCGCTACGACGAAGAGCCCAAGCGGGCCCTGATGGCCGAAACCTGGGGACGCAAGTTCAAGCGGGCCACTTCCGAAAAGGACTATGTGCCGCCGGCGGCGGGGCAGGGCGATCTGACCGAGGTGCAGGCCGAGGCGATCCTCAACATGCGCCTGCGCTCGTTGCGGCGGCTCGAGGAGATGGAGTTGCTGGCCGAACGCGACGCCCTGACCGCCGAACGGGCGGATCTGGCCGATCTGGTCGGGTCCGAGCCCCGGCAGTGGGAGCGGATCGGCGCGGACCTGGGCGAGATCCGCAAACTCTTTGGCAAGTGGACGGTGGCGGGCGCCCGCCGGACCCAGTTCGCCGAGGCCGGCGAGGTCGAGGAAGTGCCGCTGGAGGCGATGATCGAGCGCGAGCCGATCACGGTGATCTGCTCGAAGATGGGCTGGATTCGGGCGATGAAGGGGCACCAGCCGCTCGGCTCGGAGGTGAAGTTCAAGGACGGCGACGGGCCGCGCTTCATGTTCCACGCCGAGACCACCGACCGGCTGCTGCTGGTGGGATCGAACGGACGGTTCTACACGCTGACCGGGGCAAGCCTGCCCGGCGGGCGCGGCATGGGCGAGCCGGTGCGGCTGATGGTCGATCTGCCGAACGAGGCCGAGATTGCCGATCTGATCATCTGGCGGCCGGGCGAGAAGCTGCTGCTGGCGTCCTCGGCGGGGGACGGCTTCGTGGTGCCCTCGGAAGAGGTGCTGGCCCAGACGCGGGCCGGCAAGGCGGTGCTCTCGATGAAGGACGGCGTGACGACCGCCGTCTGCCGCCCGGTCCGCGGCGATCACGTCGCGGTGGTGGGCCAGAACCGCAAGCTCCTCGTCTTCCCGCTGAGCGAACTGCCCGAGATGGCGCGCGGGAAGGGCGTGCGGCTGCAGAAATACAAGGACGGCGGCCTTTCGGATGCGATCACCTTCGACCTGGCGAGGGGGTTGAGCTGGAAGGATCCAGCGGGGCGCACCCGGACCGAGACCGATCTGGCCGAATGGACCGCCGCGCGGGCGGGCGCGGGCAAGATGGCGCCGCGCGGGTTCCCGCGCGACAACCGCTTCAACTAGGGACGCCGCCGGGGGCTTCGCGCCCCCGGACCCCCGCGGGATATTTTTGCGAGAATGAAAGGCGGCCGGGGTCGCCTGCTGCGGTTGCGCGCGCCGCCGCGGCGGGCTAAGGCGGGGCGCCGTCTTTCGGAGGAGCCCATGATCGCGCGCATTGCTGTCCTCTGTCTCGGGGCTCTTCTCGTCGGCGCTTGCCAGCGCAATGACCTTGCGGAGCCGCCGGCCGAACTGGGGGATTTTGCCCTGGGCCTGAACATCGTGGTGGCAGACCATGTGCAGAAGGTGCCGATCTCGCGCGAGGCTTCGGTCGAGGAGTGGGAGGCGGTGATGAAGAAGGCGATCGACGACCGCTTCGGGCGCTATGATGGAACGAAGCTCTACAATCTCGGGATCAGCGTGGACGGCTATGCCCTGGCGCCGCCCGGGATCCCGGTGGTGGCGGCGCCGAAGTCCGTGATGGCCATCACGGCGAACATCTGGGACGACGCGGCCGGACGGAAGCTGAACGAGACGGGCGAGAAGATGACCGTCTTCGAAAGCCTCACCGGCGGCTCGATCGTGGGCAGCGGCTACACGATGAGCAAGGAGGAGCAGATGGAGGCGCTGGCCTACAACGCCGCCAAGCGGGTCGAGGGCTGGCTGCTCGGGCATCCCGAGTGGTTCGGCCTGCCGCCCCTGCCGCCGGAACCCCGCCCGGCGCGGGCTTCGGACAAGTGATACTTGATTTTCCCCTTGCCAGCCGATAACTCCGCCGCGGTGTAGAACAGGGCTGTCCGGCCGTTCCTGGGCCGCCCCCCAATCCGCGAGGCGCTCCGCCAATGGCAAAGGCAAAGTTTGAACGTAACAAACCGCACGTCAACATCGGCACGATCGGCCACGTTGACCACGGCAAGACGACGCTGACGGCCGCGATCACGAAGTATTTCGGTGAGTTCCGCGCCTATGACCAGATCGACGGCGCGCCGGAAGAGCGGGCCCGCGGCATCACGATCTCGACCGCGCACGTCGAGTACGAGTCAGAGGCGCGTCACTATGCGCACGTCGACTGCCCCGGCCACGCCGACTATGTGAAGAACATGATCACCGGTGCCGCCCAGATGGACGGCGCGATCCTCGTGGTGTCGGCCGCCGACGGCCCGATGCCGCAGACGCGCGAGCACATCCTGCTCGGCCGCCAGGTGGGCATCCCCTACATGGTCGTCTACATGAACAAGGTCGACCAGGTGGACGATCCGGAACTTCTCGAACTGGTCGAGATGGAAATCCGTGAGCTGCTGTCGTCCTACGACTACCCCGGCGACGACATTCCGATCATCAAGGGCTCGGCTCTGGCCGCGATGAACGGCACCGACAAGGAAATCGGCGAGGATTCGATCCGCGCGCTGATCGCCGCGGTGGACGAATACATCCCGACCCCGGCGCGTGCCGTGGACCAGCCCTTCCTGATGCCGGTCGAGGACGTGTTCTCGATCTCGGGCCGCGG
Organism: Cereibacter sediminicola; assembly: GCF_007668225.1. Classification (NCBI taxonomy): domain Bacteria; kingdom Pseudomonadati; phylum Pseudomonadota; class Alphaproteobacteria; order Rhodobacterales; family Paracoccaceae; genus Cereibacter; species Cereibacter sediminicola. Next base: position 119,489 of record NZ_VDEK01000004.1, read on the forward strand.
CACCGTGGCCACCGGCCGGATCGAGCGTGGCGTGGTGAAGGTGGGCGAGGAACTCGAGATCGTCGGCATCCGCCCGTCGAAGAAGACGGTCTGCACCGGTGTCGAGATGTTCCGCAAGCTGCTGGACCAGGGCGAGGCGGGCGACAACGTGGGCCTTCTGCTCCGTGGCGTGGACCGCGACGGGATCGAGCGCGGCCAGGTGCTGTGCAAGCCCGGCTCGGTGAAGCCGCACACCAAGTTCGAGGCCGAGGCCTACATCCTGACGAAAGAGGAAGGCGGCCGTCACACGCCGTTCTTCGCGAACTACCGTCCGCAGTTCTACTTCCGCACGACCGACGTGACGGGCACGGTGGAGCTGCCGGAAGGCACCGAGATGGTGATGCCGGGCGACAACCTGAAGTTCAACGTCGAGCTGATCGCGCCGATCGCCATGGAAGAGAAGCTCCGCTTCGCCATCCGTGAAGGCGGCCGCACCGTCGGCGCCGGCGTCGTCTCGAAAATCATCGCCTGATCCGGCGTCGGATCGGCAGCGGGGGCGCGCAGGGGATCCTGCGCGCCCCTTTTCCATGGCTGGTGCCGTGAGCCCATGGGCGGGGGCGTGCGCTGGTGCCGCACCCGGCGCAGGACCTGCAATTTTGTCCTTGCGGTCGGGCGCTGCCTGCCGTATCTCGCGGCTGGCCTAGGGGTATAGCTCAGTTGGTAGAGCATCGGTCTCCAAAACCGAGGGTCGGGGGTTCGAGTCCCTCTGCCCCTGCCAGGCCCTTTCCGAAACAGCCGTTCTCCCGGCAGGAGCCTTGAAGTTCCGCGCCCGAGGGCGTATGTACCGCACGACGCTTCTTGAGGACTGACGATGGCCAAGGCGAATCCCTTCACGTTCATCTCGCAGGTGCGCAGCGAAGTCGGCAAGGTCGTCTGGCCGGGCCGGCGCGAGGTTCTGCTGACCACCGTCATGGTCTTCGTCATGGCCGCGCTCACGGCGACCTTCTTCTCGCTCGTGGATTTCGCGATCCGGCAGGGTCTCAGCCTGCTGCTCAACAGCTTCTGACATTTTCGCTTGAACGCGAGGGGGGCTGCCTGTAAGCGGGCGGTCACAGGGAAGAGGCCGGCGCGCAGCGATTCGGGTTGCGCGCTGTTTTTTGTTCTGGGGCGGATCAAGATCCGCCGGAGGAGCGGGGAATGCCCCGCGCGAAGAGGTGGGCGGAAGCATGGCGAAGCGTTGGTATTCGGTGAGTGTTCTCTCGAACTTCGAGAAGAAGGTCGCCGAGCAGATCCGTACGGCCGTGGCGGATGCCGGGCTCGAGGAAGAGATCGACGAGGTGCTGGTCCCCACCGAAGAGGTGATCGAGGTCCGGCGCGGCAAGAAGGTCACGTCCGAGCGTCGCTTCATGCCGGGCTATGTGCTCGTCCACATGGAAATGTCGAACCGCGGCTATCACCTGATTTCCTCGATCAACCGGGTCACGGGATTCCTCGGGCCGCAGGGCAAGCCGATGCCGATGCGCGACTCGGAAGTGAACACGATCCTGAACCGTGTCGAGGAAGGCGAGGCGCAGCCGCGCAGCCTGATCCGCTATGACATCGGCGAGACGGTGAAGGTGACCGACGGCCCGTTCGAGGGCTTCTCGGGCATGGTCGAGGATGTGGATGAGGAGCATTCGCGCCTCAAGGTGACCGTCTCGATCTTCGGCCGGGCGACCCCGGTCGAGCTGGAATTCACGCAGGTCGCCAAGGGCGGCATCTGACGTGCATCGCGTGGGAGGCGAGCGCGCCCGCGGGCGTGACGGACCGGACCACTAAACTCGCCCCTCGGGGCAGTGACAGAGGAGAGGCCACATGGCCAAGAAGATTATCGGCAGCCTCAAGCTGCAAGTGAAGGCGGGGCAAGCCAACCCGTCCCCGCCGGTCGGTCCCGCGCTGGGTCAGCGCGGCCTGAACATCATGGCCTTCGTGAAGGAATTCAACGCGAAGACCGCCGATCTCGAGCCGGGCACGCCGACGCCGGTCATCATCACCTACTATCAGGACAAGTCGTTCAGCCTGGAGCTGAAGACGCCGCCGGCGTCCTTCCTGCTGAAGAAGGCCGCGGGCCTGGCTCCGGTGGGCAAGCGGAACCGTCCGAAGGGCTCGACCAAGCCGGGCCGCGAAGTCGCGGGCACGGTGACCGTGGCGCAGATCCGCAAGATCGCCGAGGCGAAAATGAAGGATCTGAACGCCAACGACGTCGAGGCGGCGATGCAGATCATCCTTGGCTCGGCCAAGTCCTGCGGCATCGAGGTCAAGGGGTAAGTCATGGCCAAGGTTGGAAAACGGACGCGCGCGGCGCGGGAAGCCTTCGTTGGCAAGGACATGATCTCGGTCGAGGATGCGGTGGCGCTGATCAAGGGCGCGGCCTCGGCGAAGTTCGACGAGACGCTGGAAGTGGCGATGAACCTGGGCGTTGACCCGCGTCACGCCGACCAGATGGTGCGCGGCGTCGTCACCCTGCCGAACGGCACGGGCAAGACGGTGCGCGTGGCGGTCTTCGCCCGCGGCGCCAAGGCGGACGAGGCCAAGGCTGCCGGTGCCGACATCGTCGGCGCCGAGGACCTGATGGAAACGATCCAGTCGGGCAAGATCGAGTTCGACCGCTGCATCGCGACCCCGGACATGATGCCGCTCGTCGGTCGTCTGGGCAAGATCCTCGGCCCCCGCAACCTGATGCCGAACCCGAAGGTGGGCACGGTGACGATGGACGTCGCCGGCGCCGTCGGCAACGCCAAGGGCGGCGAGGTCCAGTTCAAGGTCGAGAAGGCGGGCGTGATCCATGCCGGCGTCGGCAAGATCTCGTTCGACGCCGAAAAGCTAGCCGAGAACGTGCGCGCCTTCGTCGATGCCGTGAACCGCGCCAAGCCCGCCGGGGCGAAGGGGACCTACCTCAAGAAGGTGTCGCTGTCCTCGACCATGGGCCCGGGCGTGTCGGTCGATCTGGCCTCGGCCACCAGCCACTGAGGCTGGACGTGCGAATTTCCGCGCGGCGACGCGCGGGATGACGGGGCGGAGACGCCCCGTCCTGTCCGAGACGGCGGGTGGGGGCAACCTCTTAATATCCTGCCTGAGATGGGGAACGAGACGGATTTTCGCGGGAGACCGCCGGATCTTGGCTCGCGACCGCATCGCGGACCCGAACGCCCCGCTTGCGGGGCAGAAGTGAGCCGGGGGGAAACCCCCAAACTTGGAGTGAAACTGTGGATAGAGCCCAGAAAGAGAAAGTGGTCGAGGAACTCGGCCAGATCTTCGAAAGCTCTGGCGTGGTCGTGGTTGCACACTACGCAGGCGTCACGGTTGCTCAGATGCAGGAGCTGCGCGCGCAGATGCGCGACGTCGGTGGCTCCGTACGCGTTGCCAAGAACAGGCTTGCCAAGATCGCCCTCGCCGGGAAACCCTCTGAAAAGATGGGCGACCTGCTGACGGGCATGACCGTGATGGCCTATTCCGAGGACCCCGTCGCTGCGGCGAAGGTTGCGGAAGCCTATGCCAAGAAGAACGACAAGTTCGTGATCCTTGGCGGGGCAATGGGCGACACGATCCTGGACCCGGCCGGTGTCAAGACCGTCGCCGCCATGCCGTCGCGCGAAGAGCTCATCGCTCAGATCGTGTCGTGCATCGGTGCGCCCGCGTCGAGCATCGCCGGTGCCATTGGCGCACCTGCTTCGAACATCGCCGGCATCCTCTCCACCCTGGAGGAGCGGGAAGCCGCTTGAGCAATCTCGTCGACCTGCGTGGGTTGTTGCCCACCATGTTGGACCCCATCTAACTGAACGGAACAGAAAATGGCTGATCTGAACAAACTCGCCGAAGACATCGTCGGTCTGACCCTGCTCGAAGCCCAAGAGCTGAAGACGATCCTCAAGGACAAGTACGGCATCGAGCCGGCCGCCGGTGGCGCCGTCATGATGGCCGGCCCGGCCGCTGCCGCGGCTCCGGCCGAGGAAGAAAAGACCGAGTTCGACGTCGTCCTGACCGACGCCGGCGCCAACAAGATCAACGTGATCAAGGAAGTGCGCGCGATCACCGGTCTTGGCCTGAAAGAAGCCAAGGACCTGGTGGAAGCCGGCGGCAAGGTGAAAGAGGCCGCTTCGAAGGCCGACGCCGAAGCCATGAAGAAGAAGCTCGAAGAAGCTGGCGCGAAAGTCGAGCTGAAGTAATCCGGCGGATGCCCGAGGCATCCTGCGGTTGAAATCGGGCTGGGTCCGGCGGATAGTCGGGCCCAGCCGAACCTGTCTCGGAAGGGGCTTTGCCCAAAGCCCCTTCCAAGGCGTGGTTCGAGGTTCGGGAGCCCTCCGGTGGGACGGCGGGCGTGAATGGGACCTCACCCCCTTCTTCGCAAGCGGCGCATGCCCGTGGCCCGACGGTCCATGCGCCCGCGAAAACGAAAGGTGACTTCGAGCATGGCTCAGAGCTACGTTGGCCAGAAACGTATCCGCAGGTACTACGGCAAGATCCGCGAAGTGCTGGAGATGCCGAACCTGATCGAGGTTCAGAAATCCTCCTACGATCTGTTCCTGAAGTCCGGCGAGGGCCCGAAGGCGGCCGATGGCGAAGGCATCCAGGGTGTCTTCCAGTCGGTCTTCCCGATCAAGGACTTCAACGAGACCGCCGTGCTCGAGTTCGTGAAGTACGAGCTGGAGAAGCCGAAGTACGACGTGGACGAGTGCCAGCAGCGCGACATGACCTATGCCGCGCCGCTGAAGGTGACCCTGCGTCTGATCGTGTTCGATGTCGATGAGACCACGGGCGCCCGCTCGGTCAAGGACATCAAGGAGCAGGACGTCTACATGGGCGACATGCCCCTGATGACCGCGAACGGCACGTTCATCGTGAACGGAACCGAGCGCGTGATCGTCAGCCAGATGCACCGCTCTCCGGGGGTGTTCTTTGATCACGACAAGGGCAAGACCCATTCCTCGGGCAAGCTGCTCTTTGCCTGCCGCATCATCCCCTACCGCGGCTCGTGGCTCGATTTCGAGTTCGACGCCAAGGACATCGTCTTCGCGCGCATCGACCGCCGCCGGAAGCTGCCGGTGACGACGCTGCTCTATGCCCTCGGCATGGATCAGGAAGGCATCATGGATGCCTACTACGACACGGTGGACTTCAAGTATCAGAAGAACCGCGGCTGGGTCACGCGCTTCTTCCCCGAGCGGGTGCGTGGCACCCGCCCGACCTACGATCTGGTCGATGCGGCCACCGGCGAGGTCATCCTCAAGGCGGGCGAGAAGGCCACGCCGCGGATGGTCAAGAAGTGGATCGACGACGCCCAGATCACCGAGCTTCTGGTGCCGTTCGACCATATCGTCGGCCGCTACGTCGCGCGGGACATCATCAACGAAGAAACCGGTGAGATCTGGGTCGAAGCCGGTGACGAACTCACGATGGAGTATGACCGCGACGGCGAGGTGAAGGGCGGGACGCTGAAGCTCTTGCTCGACCAGGGCATCACCGACATTCCGGTGCTCGACATCGACAACGTCAACGTCGGCCCCTACATCCGCAACACGATGGCGGCGGACAAGAACATGGGCCGCGATACCGCGCTCATGGACATCTACCGCGTGATGCGTCCGGGTGAACCGCCGACCGTCGAGGCCGCGGCCGCGCTCTTCGACACGCTGTTCTTCGACAGCGAGCGCTATGACCTCTCGGCCGTCGGCCGGGTCAAGATGAACATGCGTCTCGACCTCGACAAGCCCGACACCCAGCGCACGCTCGACCGCGACGACATCATCGCCTGCATCAAGGCGCTGACCGAACTGCGCGACGGCAAGGGCGAGATCGACGACATCGACCACCTCGGCAACCGCCGGGTGCGCTCGGTCGGCGAGCTGATGGAGAACCAGTACCGCGTGGGTCTGCTGCGCATGGAGCGCGCGATCAAGGAGCGGATGTCCTCGGTCGAGATCGACACGATCATGCCGCAGGACCTGATCAACGCGAAGCCGGCGGCGGCTGCCGTGCGTGAGTTCTTCGGCTCGTCGCAGCTGTCGCAGTTCATGGACCAGACCAACCCGCTGTCGGAAGTCACCCACAAGCGCCGTCTCTCGGCGCTCGGGCCGGGCGGTCTGACCCGTGAGCGCGCAGGCTTCGAGGTGCGCGACGTTCACCCGACCCACTACGGCCGGATGTGCCCGATCGAGACGCCGGAAGGCCAGAACATCGGCCTGATCAACAGCCTCGCGACCTTCGCGCGGGTGAACAAGTACGGCTTCATCGAGACCCCCTACCGCAAGGTGGTCGAGGGTGCCGTGACCGACGATGTGGTCTACATGTCGGCGACCGAGGAGATGCGCCACACCGTGGCGCAGGCCAACGCGCAACTCGACGAGGAGGGCCGGTTCGTGTCGGACCTGATCTCGTCGCGGAAAGCGGGCGAGTTCATGCTGAACCCGCCGGATGCCATCGACCTGATCGACGTGTCGCCGAAGCAGCTCGTGTCGGTCGCGGCCTCGCTGATCCCGTTCCTCGAGAACGACGACGCGAACCGCGCTCTGATGGGCTCGAACATGCAGCGTCAGGCGGTGCCGCTCCTGCAATCCGACGCGCCCTTCGTGGGCACGGGGATCGAGGCCGTGGTGGCGCGTGACTCGGGCGCCGCGATCATGGCGCGCCGCGCCGGCGTGATCGACCAGGTGGACGCGACCCGTATCGTCGTCCGCGCGACCGAGATGCTGGAGCCGGGCGAGCCGGGTGTCGACATCTACCGCCTGCGCAAGTTCAAACGCTCGAACCAGTCGTCCTGCATCAACCAGCGTCCGCTGGTGAAGGTGGGCGACGTGGTGCACCGCGGCGAGGTGGTGGCCGACGGTCCCTGCACCGACATGGGCGAACTCGCCCTTGGTCGGAACGTGGTCGTGGCCTTCATGCCGTGGAACGGCTACAACTACGAGGACTCGATCCTGATCTCCGAGCGCATCCTGCGCGATGACGTCTACACCTCGATCCACATCGAGGAATACGAGGTCGCCGCCCGTGACACCAAGCTCGGGCCGGAAGAGATCACCCGCGACATCCCGAACGTCGGTGAGGAAGCCCTGCGCAACCTCGACGAGGCTGGCATCGTCTATATCGGCGCCGAAGTGCAGCCGGGCGACATCCTGGTGGGCAAGATCACGCCCAAGGGCGAAAGCCCGATGACGCCGGAGGAAAAGCTCCTCCGCGCCATCTTCGGCGAAAAGGCGTCGGACGTGCGCGACACCTCGCTGCGCCTGCCGCCGGGGGCCTATGGCACCATCGTGGAAGTGCGGGTCTTCAACCGCCATGGCGTCGACAAGGACGAGCGTGCTTTGCAGATCGAGCGCGAGGAAGTCGAACGCCTCGCCCGCGACCGCGACGACGAGCTGGCGATCCTCGAGCGCAACATCTACTCGCGCCTCAAGTCGCTGATCATGGGCAAGGTTGCCGTGAAGGGCCCGAAGGGCATCAAGGCGGGCTCCGAGATCAATGACGAGCTGCTGTCCACGCTCTCGCGCGGGCAGTGGTGGCAGCTGGCGCTGGGTGAGGAAGCCGACGCGAAGGAAGTCGAGGCCCTCCACGAGCAGTTCGAGGCGCAGAAGCGCGCGCTCGATCACCGCTTCGAGGACAAGGTCGAGAAGGTCCGCCGCGGCGACGACCTGCCTCCGGGCGTGATGAAGATGGTCAAGGTCTTCGTCGCGGTGAAGCGCAAGCTGCAGCCGGGCGACAAGATGGCCGGCCGTCACGGCAACAAGGGCGTCATCTCGAAGGTGGTCCCGATCGAGGACATGCCGTTCCTCGCGGACGGCACGCATGTCGACCTCGTGCTCAACCCGCTCGGCGTGCCGTCGCGGATGAACGTCGGGCAGATCCTCGAGACCCACATGGGTTGGGCCGCGCGCGGTCTGGGCATCCAGATCGACGAGGCGCTGCAGGACTACCGCCGCTCGGGCGACCTGACCCCGGTCAAGGAAGCGATGCGTCTGGCCTATGGCGACGAGACCTATGAAGGGGCCTTCGCCGACCGCGATGACGAGGATCTGGTCGAGATGGCCAGCCGCGTCACCAAGGGCGTGCCGATCGCGACCCCGGTCTTCGACGGTGCGAAGGAGCCGGACGTCAACGACGCCCTGCGCCGCGCGGGCTTTGACCAGAGCGGGCAGTCCATCGTCTTTGACGGCCGGACGGGCGAGCAGTTCGCGCGTCCCGTCACCGTGGGCGTCAAGTACATGCTGAAGCTGCACCACCTCGTTGACGACAAGCTGCACGCCCGTTCCACGGGGCCGTACTCGCTCGTTACCCAGCAGCCGCTGGGCGGCAAGGCGCAGTTCGGCGGCCAGCGTCTGGGGGAGATGGAGGTGTGGGCTCTGGAAGCCTACGGCGCCGCCTACACCCTGCAGGAGATGCTGACGGTGAAGTCGGACGACGTGGCGGGCCGCACCAAGATGTACGAGTCGATCGTCAAGGGCGAGGACAACTTCGAGGCGGGAGTCCCTGAGTCGTTCAACGTGCTCGTCAAGGAAGTGCGGGGCCTCGGCCTCAACATGGAACTCCTGGATGCGGACGAGGAATAAGCCGCCCGCGCTTCCCCTTCGGGGGAAGCGCCGCCCGGCCCTCGACCGCAACCTTTTCTTTGGGATCAGGACATGAACCAGGAACTCTCGACCAATCCGTTCAACCCGGTTGCGCCGGTCAAGACCTTCGACGAGATCAAGATCTCGCTCGCCTCGCCGGAACGGATCCTCTCGTGGTCCTACGGCGAGATCAAGAAGCCCGAGACCATCAACTACCGGACCTTCAAGCCCGAGCGCGACGGCCTGTTCTGCGCCCGGATCTTCGGGCCTATCAAGGACTACGAGTGCCTCTGCGGCAAGTACAAGCGCATGAAGTATCGCGGCGTCGTCTGCGAGAAGTGCGGCGTGGAAGTGACGCTCCAGAAGGTGCGGCGCGAGCGGATGGGCCATATCGAGCTCGCCGCTCCGGTCGCGCACATCTGGTTCCTGAAGTCGCTGCCCTCGCGCATCGGCCTCATGCTCGACATGACGCTGCGTGACCTCGAGCGCATCCTCTACTTCGAGAACTACGTCGTCATCGAGCCGGGCCTGACCGACCTCACCTACGGCCAGCTGATGACCGAGGAAGAGTTCCTCGACGCGCAGGATCAGTACGGCGCCGACGCCTTCACCGCCAACATCGGCGCGGAAGCGATCCGCGAGATGCTGTCGGCCATCGACCTCGAGCAGACCGCCGAGACGCTCCGCGAGGAGCTGAAGGAGGCGACGGGCGAGCTGAAGCCGAAGAAGATCATCAAGCGGCTGAAGATCGTTGAATCGTTCCTCGAGTCGGGCAACCGGCCCGAGTGGATGATCCTGACCGTGCTTCCGGTGATCCCGCCGGAACTGCGCCCGCTGGTGCCGCTCGACGGCGGCCGGTTTGCCACGTCGGACCTCAACGACCTCTACCGCCGCGTGATCAACCGGAACAACCGCCTCAAGCGGCTGATCGAGCTGCGCGCGCCGGACATCATCGTCCGCAACGAAAAGCGGATGCTGCAAGAGGCGGTTGACGCGCTCTTCGACAACGGTCGCCGCGGCCGCGTCATCACCGGCACCAACAAGCGCCCGCTGAAGTCGCTCTCGGACATGCTGAAGGGCAAGCAGGGCCGGTTCCGTCAGAACCTGCTCGGCAAGCGCGTGGACTTCTCGGGCCGTTCGGTCATCGTAACCGGGCCGGAGCTGAAGCTGCACCAGTGCGGCCTGCCGAAGAAGATGGCGCTCGAACTCTTCAAGCCGTTCATCTACTCGCGGCTGGAGGCCAAGGGCCTCAGCAGCACGGTGAAGCAGGCGAAGAAGCTGGTCGAGAAGGAGCGTCCGGAGGTCTGGGACATCCTCGACGAGGTGATCCGCGAGCACCCGGTCCTGCTGAACCGCGCGCCGACGCTGCACCGTCTGGGCATCCAGGCGTTCGAGCCGATCCTGATCGAGGGCAAGGCAATCCAGCTTCACCCGCTGGTCTGCTCGGCCTTCAACGCCGACTTCGACGGCGACCAGATGGCCGTTCACGTTCCCCTCTCGCTGGAAGCCCAGCTTGAGGCGCGCGTGCTGATGATGTCGACGAACAACGTGCTGTCGCCCGCCAACGGCGCGCCGATCATCGTGCCGTCGCAGGACATGGTGCTTGGGCTCTATTACACCACGATGGAGCGCAAGGGCATGAAGGGCGAAGGCATGGCCTTCTCTTCCGTGGAAGAGGTCGAGCATGCCCTTGCCGCCGGCGAGGTGCATCTGCACGCCCGCATCACCGCCCGGATCAAGCAGATCGACGACGAGGGCAACGAGGTCATCAAGCGCTACGAGACCACGCCGGGCCGCCTGCGGCTGGGCAACCTGCTGCCCCTGAACGCCAAGGCACCGTTCGAACTCGTGAACCGGCTGCTGCGGAAGAAGGACGTGCAGAACGTCATCGACACCGTCTACCGCTACTGCGGCCAGAAAGAGTCGGTGATCTTCTGCGACCAGATCATGGGCATGGGCTTCCGCGAAGCCTTCAAGGCCGGCATCTCGTTCGGCAAGGACGACATGCTGATCCCGGACACCAAGTGGCCGATCGTGAACGAGGTTCGCGATCAGGTGAAGGAGTTCGAGCAGCAGTACATGGACGGCCTGATCACCCAGGGCGAAAAGTACAACAAGGTGGTCGACGCCTGGTCCAAGTGCTCGGACAAGGTGGCGGGCGAGATGATGGCCGAGATCTCGGCGGTCCGGTACGACGACGCCGGCGCCGAGAAGGAGCCGAACTCGGTCTACATGATGTCGCACTCGGGCGCGCGGGGTTCGCCGGCGCAGATGAAGCAGCTCGGCGGGATGCGCGGCCTGATGGCCAAGCCGAACGGCGAGATCATCGAGACGCCGATCATCTCGAACTTCAAGGAAGGCCTGACCGTGCTCGAGTACTTCAACTCGACCCACGGCGCCCGGAAGGGTCTGGCCGACACCGCGCTGAAGACGGCGAACTCGGGCTACCTGACGCGCCGTCTCGTGGACGTGGCGCAGGACTGCATCGTGCGCACGCACGATTGCGGCACCGAGAACGCGATCACGGCCTCGGCGGCGGTGAACGAGGGCGAGGTTGTCAGCCCGCTCTCCGAGCGCGTGCTGGGTCGTGTCGCGGCCGAGGACATCCTTGTCCCGGGCACGGACGAGGTCGTGGTCGCCAAGGGCGAGCTGATCGACGAGCGTCGCGCCGATCTGATCGACCAGGCGAACGTGGCGCTGGTGCGCATCCGCAGCCCGCTCACCTGCGAGGCCGAAGAGGGCGTCTGCGCCATGTGCTATGGGCGTGACCTCGCTCGCGGCACGTTGGTCAATATCGGCGAGGCGGTCGGCATCATCGCCGCCCAGTCGATCGGCGAACCCGGCACGCAGCTGACGATGCGGACCTTCCACATCGGCGGCATCGCGCAGGGCGGCCAGCAGTCGTTCCTCGAAGCGAGCCAGGAGGGCAAGATCGAGTTCCGCAACCCCAACCTGCTCGAGAACGCCAACGGCGAGCAGATCGTCATGGGCCGCAACATGCAGCTCGCGATCATCGACGAGGCGGGGCAGGAGCGGGCGACGCACAAGCTGACCTATGGCGCCAAGGTCCATGTGAAGGACGGCCAGTCGGTGAAGCGCGGCACGCGGCTCTTCGAATGGGACCCCTACACCCTGCCGATCATCGCCGAAAAGGGCGGTGTGGCGCGGTTCGTGGATCTCGTCTCGGGGATCTCGGTGCGCGAAGATACCGACGAAGCCACCGGCATGACCCAGAAGATCGTCTCGGACTGGCGCTCGACCCCGAAGGGCGGCGATCTCAAGCCCGAGATCATCATCATGGACCCCGACACGGGCAATCCGATGCGGAACGAGGCGGGCAACCCGATCTCGTACCCGATGTCGGTGGAGGCCATCCTCTCGGTCGAGGACGGCCAGACCGTGCGGGCCGGCGACGTGGTGGCGCGTATCCCGCGCGAGGGTGCCCGGACCAAGGACATCACCGGGGGTCTTCCCCGCGTGGCGGAACTGTTCGAGGCCCGTCGTCCGAAGGATCACGCGATCATCGCCGAGAACGACGGCTATGTGCGCTTCGGCAAGGACTACAAGAACAAGCGCCGCATCACGATCGAGCCGGTGGACGAGACGCTTCAGGCCGTTGAATACATGGTGCCCAAGGGCAAGCACATCCCGGTGCAGGAAGGCGACTTCGTGCAGAAGGGCGACTACATCATGGACGGCAACCCGGCTCCGCACGACATCCTGCGGATCATGGGGGTCGAGGCGCTGGCGAACTACATGATCGACGAGGTGCAGGAGGTTTACCGTCTGCAGGGCGTGAAGATCAACGACAAGCACATCGAGGTGATCGTGCGGCAGATGCTGCAGAAATACGAGATCCTCGACTCGGGCGAGACCACGCTGCTCAAGGGCGAGCATGTGGACAAGGCCGAGCTTGACGAGACCAACGAGAAGGCGATCCAGCACGGGATGCGTCCGGCCCATGCCGAGCCGATCCTGCTCGGGATCACCAAGGCGTCGCTGCAGACCCGCAGCTTCATCTCGGCGGCCTCGTTCCAGGAGACGACGCGCGTGCTCACCGAAGCCTCGGTGCAGGGCAAGCGCGACAAGCTTGTCGGCCTGAAGGAGAACGTGATCGTCGGCCGGCTGATCCCGGCCGGGACGGGCGGGGCGACCTCGCGCGTCAAGAAGATCGCGCACGACCGCGACCAGACCGTGATCGACGCTCGCCGCGCCGAAGCCGAGTCCGCCGCGGCGCTCGCCGCGCCGACGGACGAGGTGATCGACCTCGGCCCCGAGGATTCGGGTCTGGTGGAAACGGTGGAGAGCCGCAAGGAGTGATCCCTGCGACCCATGCTGAGATGAAGCCCGCGCCCTCTGGCGCGGGCTTTTTCATGGGCAAGCGTGGCCAATCCCGGCAGCGGCCCGGCGGAAAAGGCGCAGAATTTCGCGCAGGCCGCCTTCCCCCTGTCCGGGCCGCGGGCTACTGTCCGCGGTGAGACGGAGGTCGCCGTGCAACTCTCGGAAAATCTGCGTGGCGCTCTGGCCATGTCGGTCGCCATGGCCGCCTTCACCGTCAATGACGCGCTGATGAAGGCCGTCACCCAGACCATGCCGCTCTTTCAGGCCATCGCGTTGCGGGGGATGGTGACCCTGCCGCTGCTGCTGGTCTGCGGATGGGTCTCGGGCGGGCTCCACTGGCGCATGCCGCGGCCCGACAGATCGCTGCTGACGCTCCGGGCCGTCGCGGATGTGCTGGCAACGGTCATGTACCTCACGGCCCTGATGATGCTGCCGCTCGCGAACCTGGTCGCGATCCTTCAGTCGGTTCCGCTGGCGGTCACGCTCGCGGCGGCCCTGTGGCTGAAGGAGCCTCTGGGCTGGCGGCGGCTCACCGCGATCCTGATCGGCTTCGGCGGCGTGCTCCTCATCGTGCGACCGGGGGCCGAAGGCTTCAACCTGTGGTCGCTCCTTGGTCTGGCCTCGGTCGGCTGCGTCGTGGCGCGCGATCTGGCGACTCGCAGGCTCGGGGGGAGGCTTCCGGCCGCCACAGTGGCCTTCTGGACATCGGCGGCCGTGACCGTCATGGGGCTCGTGGGGCTGATCGGGTCCGGGATTGCCCCGGTCGCGGCTGCCGAGATGATGCAGATCCTCGGGGCGGCCGTGGCGCTGATCGTGGGCTATCTTGCGATCGTTCTCGCCATGAGGGGAGGGGACATTGGCGTGGTCTCTCCGTTCCGCTATACGGCGCTGGTCTGGGCGATCGGCCTCGGCTGGCTGCTTTTCGGCAACCTGCCCGACGGGCTCACGCTGGCCGGCTCGGCGATCGTGACCGCCACTGGCATCTTCACGCTCTGGCGCGAGTCGCGGCTTCGCCGGCGGTCGCGGGAAGCATCTGTTGACATCACCCGCGACTCCCCCTATACGCCGCCTACCTGAGCTGCGGGCTCCTCGGCCTGCGGCCAAGGCTCAGTTAACTGTAGTGGTCATGATCCGGGCCCAAAGCCCCGATCCTCTGGAATTCCACCGCGTCGTCCCCGCCAAAGGGACGTCCGCGGTTTTGGTGTTTGTGCAAGCAGGCACCACGAACGGCGCCCCCCGACCGGATCCGGGCAGGCGTGAATGAAACGGGTTGCAACACGGGGAACGTGAATGCCAACGATCCAACAGCTCATCCGCAAGCCGCGGGAGCCGAAACGAGTCCGCTCCAAGTCCCAGCACCTGGAGTCCTGCCCGCAGAAGCGTGGCGTCTGCACGCGCGTCTACACCACGAGGCCGAAGAAGCCGAACTCCGCTATGCGTAAGGTCGCCAAGGTCCGCCTGACCAACGGCTTCGAGGTGATCTCCTACATCCCCGGCGAAAAGCACAACCTGCAAGAGCACTCCGTCGTGCTCATCCGCGGCGGCCGCGTGAAGGACCTTCCCGGCGTGCGTTACCACATCCTGCGCGGTGTCCTCGATACCCAGGGTGTCAAAGACCGTCGTCAACGCCGTTCGAAATACGGCGCGAAGCGTCCGAAATAAGGAGATCCGGGTATGTCCCGTCGTCACGCAGCCGAGAAGCGCGAAATCCTGCCCGACGCCAAGTTCGGCGATACGGTGCTGACCAAGTTCATGAACAACCTGATGATCGACGGCAAGAAGTCGGTCGCGGAATCCATCGTGTACAACGCGCTCGACCGGGTTCAGACCCGTCTGAAGCGCGAGCCGCTGGAAGCCTTCCACGAGGCGCTCGACAACGTGAAGCCCTCGGTCGAAGTGCGCTCGCGCCGCGTCGGTGGTGCCACCTACCAGGTTCCGGTCGAAGTGCGCACCGAACGTCGTGAGGCGCTGGCGATCCGCTGGCTGATCACCGCGGCGCGCAAGCGCAACGAGAACACCATGGAAGAGCGCCTCGCCGCCGAGCTGGCCGATGCCTGCAACAACCGCGGCACCGCGGTGAAGAAGCGGGAAGACACCCACAAGATGGCCGACGCGAACAAGGCGTTCAGCCATTACCGCTGGTAACCCTTCAGCCTGAGGACCATCCCCATGGCACGCGAATACCCCCTCGAGCTGTACCGGAACTTCGGGATCATGGCTCACATCGACGCCGGTAAAACGACGACGACCGAGCGGATCCTGTATTACACCGGCAAGTCCCACAAGATCGGCGAGGTGCATGACGGCGCCGCGACGATGGACTGGATGGAGCAGGAGCAGGAGCGGGGGATCACCATCACCTCGGCCGCGACCACGACCTTCTGGGAGCGCACCGAGGACGGCAAGACCCCGATGACGCCGAAGCACCGCTTCAACATCATCGATACCCCCGGACACGTGGACTTCACCATCGAGGTCGAGCGTTCGCTGGCGGTGCTCGACGGGGCCGTGTGCCTTCTGGACGCCAACGCCGGCGTCGAACCGCAGACCGAGACCGTCTGGCGTCAGGCTGACCGCTACAAGGTTCCGCGGATCGTGTTCGTCAACAAGATGGACAAGATCGGCGCCGACTTCTTCAACTGCGTGAAGATGATCAAGGACCGCACCGGCGCGACCCCCGCCCCGATCGCTCTGCCGATCGGTGCCGAGGACAAGCTGGAAGGCATCATCGACCTCGTGACGATGCAGGAATGGGTTTACCAGGGCGAAGACCTGGGCGCCTCCTGGATCATCAAGGACGTCCGCGACGAGCTCAAGGCCGAGGCCGAAGAGTGGCGCGGCAAGCTGATCGAGCTTGCCGTCGAGCAGGACGACGCCGCGATGGAGGCCTATCTCGAGGGCAACGAGCCCGACGTGCCGACCCTGCGGGCGCTGATCCGCAAGGGCTGCCTCTCCATGTCCTTCGTGCCGGTGACCGCGGGTTCCGCGTTCAAGAACAAGGGCGTGCAGCCGGTCCTGAACTCGGTGATCGACTATCTGCCGTCGCCGCTCGACGTGCCGGCCTACATGGGCTTCGCCCCGGGCGACGAGACCGAGACGCGGAACATCCCGCGCTCGGCCGATGACGCGCAGCCCTTCGCGGCGCTGGCGTTCAAGATCATGAACGACCCCTTCGTGGGCTCGCTCACCTTCACCCGCATCTACTCGGGCGTGCTCAAGAAGGGTGACCAGATGGTCAACTCGACGAAGGGCAAGCGCGAGCGCGTGGGCCGGATGATGATGATGCACGCCATCAACCGGGAAGAAATCGACGAAGCCTTTGCAGGCGACATCATCGCGCTCGCCGGTCTGAAAGAGACCACCACCGGCGACACGCTCTGCGACCCGGCGAACCAGGTCGTCCTGGAAACCATGACCTTCCCCGAGCCGGTGATCGAGATCGCCGTCGAGCCGAAGACCAAGGCCGACCAGGAGAAGATGGGTCTGGCGCTCGCGCGTCTGGCCGCCGAGGACCCGTCCTTCCGCGTCGAGACCGACTTCGAGTCGGGGCAGACGATCATGAAGGGCATGGGCGAACTTCACCTCGACATCCTCGTGGATCGCATGAAGCGCGAGTTCAAGGTCGAGGCGAACATCGGTGCGCCGCAGGTGGCCTACCGCGAGACCATCTCGCGTCCGGCTGAGATCGACTACACCCACAAGAAGCAGACCGGCGGCACGGGCCAGTTTGCCCGCATCAAGCTCGAGATCCAGCCGACCGAACCCGGTGTGGGCTATTCGTTCGAGTCGAAGATCGTGGGCGGTGCGGTGCCGAAGGAATATATTCCCGGCGTCGAAAAGGGCATCAAGTCGGTCATGGACTCCGGCCCGCTCGCCGGCTTCCCGGTGATCGACTTCAAGGTGGCGCTGATCGACGGGGCCTTCCACGACGTCGACTCGTCGGTCCTGGCATTCGAGATCGCGGCGCGCGCCGCGATGCGCGAGGGCCTGAAGAAGGCTGGCGCGAAGCTTCTCGAGCCGATCATGAAGGTCGA
The DNA here is from genome assembly GCF_007668225.1 of Cereibacter sediminicola. Classification (NCBI taxonomy): domain Bacteria; kingdom Pseudomonadati; phylum Pseudomonadota; class Alphaproteobacteria; order Rhodobacterales; family Paracoccaceae; genus Cereibacter; species Cereibacter sediminicola. Next base: position 136,425 of record NZ_VDEK01000004.1, read on the forward strand.
GGTGGTGACCCCGGAAGAATACACCGGCGGCATCATCGGTGACCTGACCTCGCGGCGGGGCATGGTGCAGGGGCAGGACACGCGCGGCAACGCGAACGTGATCAACGCCTTCGTGCCGCTCGCCAACATGTTCGGCTACATCAACACGCTGCGCTCGATGTCCTCGGGCCGGGCCGTGTTCTCGATGCACTTTGACCACTACGACGCGGTGCCGCAGAACATCTCGGACGAGATCCAGAAGAAATACGCCTAAGCGCGGTGGGCGTTCAGCCCACCCTACCCACCCCGTAGGGTGCTCCCCACCCGCGAAAGTCTCAGGAGGCCATCATGGCAAAGGCAAAGTTTGAACGTAACAAACCGCACGTCAACATCGGCACGATCGGCCACGTTGACCACGGCAAGACGACGCTGACGGCCGCGATCACGAAGTATTTCGGTGAGTTCCGCGCCTATGACCAGATCGACGGCGCGCCGGAAGAGCGGGCCCGCGGCATCACGATCTCGACCGCGCACGTCGAGTACGAGTCAGAGGCGCGTCACTATGCGCACGTCGACTGCCCCGGCCACGCCGACTATGTGAAGAACATGATCACCGGTGCCGCCCAGATGGACGGCGCGATCCTCGTGGTGTCGGCCGCCGACGGCCCGATGCCGCAGACGCGCGAGCACATCCTGCTCGGCCGCCAGGTGGGCATCCCCTACATGGTCGTCTACATGAACAAGGTCGACCAGGTGGACGATCCGGAACTTCTCGAACTGGTCGAGATGGAAATCCGTGAGCTGCTGTCGTCCTACGACTACCCCGGCGACGACATTCCGATCATCAAGGGCTCGGCTCTGGCCGCGATGAACGGCACCGACAAGGAAATCGGCGAGGATTCGATCCGCGCGCTGATCGCCGCGGTGGACGAATACATCCCGACCCCGGCGCGTGCCGTGGACCAGCCCTTCCTGATGCCGGTCGAGGACGTGTTCTCGATCTCGGGCCGCGGCACCGTGGCCACCGGCCGGATCGAGCGTGGCGTGGTGAAGGTGGGCGAGGAACTCGAGATCGTCGGCATCCGCCCGTCGAAGAAGACGGTCTGCACCGGTGTCGAGATGTTCCGCAAGCTGCTGGACCAGGGCGAGGCGGGCGACAACGTGGGCCTTCTGCTCCGTGGCGTGGACCGCGACGGGATCGAGCGCGGCCAGGTGCTGTGCAAGCCCGGCTCGGTGAAGCCGCACACCAAGTTCGAGGCCGAGGCCTACATCCTGACGAAAGAGGAAGGCGGCCGTCACACGCCGTTCTTCGCGAACTACCGTCCGCAGTTCTACTTCCGCACGACCGACGTGACGGGCACGGTGGAGCTGCCGGAAGGCACCGAGATGGTGATGCCGGGCGACAACCTGAAGTTCAACGTCGAGCTGATCGCGCCGATCGCCATGGAAGAGAAGCTCCGCTTCGCCATCCGTGAAGGCGGCCGCACCGTCGGCGCCGGCGTCGTCTCGAAAATCATCGCGTAAACCGCAATTGGCAGAGGGGCGGGGGGACGACACCACGCCCCCCCGTTTCCCGCCAAGCCCGAGGGCATTGAAATGCAAGGTCAGACTATCCGCATCAGGCTGAAAGCCTTCGATTACCGGGTGCTGGACGCCAGCACCCAGGAAATCGTGAACACCGCCAAGCGGACCGGCGCGCAGGTGCGCGGCCCGATCCCGCTGCCGAACAAGATCGAGAAGTTCACCGTTCTCCGCGGTCCGCACATCGACAAGAAGTCGCGCGACCAGTGGGAGATCCGGACGCACAAGCGTCTTCTCGACATCGTCGATCCGACCCCGCAGACCGTGGACGCGCTGATGAAGCTCGACCTCGCGGCCGGCGTGGACATTCAGATCAAGGTTTGAGGGGTCCACGAAGATGCGTTCTGGTGTTATCGCCAAGAAGCTGGGCATGACCCGGCTGTTCCTCGAGGACGGGAAGCAGGTTCCCGTGACCGTCCTCCAACTCGATTCGCTTCAGGTCGTCGCGCAGCGCACGGCCGAGAAGGACGGCTACACCGCCGTTCAACTCGGCGCGGGTGCGGCCAAGGCCAAGCGGACCTCGGCCGGGATGCGTGGCCACTTCGCGAAAGCGAACGTGGAGCCCAAGCGCAAGATCGCCGAATTCCGCGTCACGCCGGACTGCCTCATCGATGTGGGTGCCGAGATCACCGCTGACCACTACTTTGCGGGTCAGTTCGTGGACATCGCCGGCACCTCGATCGGTAAAGGCTTTGCCGGTGCGATGAAGCGGCACAACTTCGGCGGTCTGCGCGCCTCGCACGGCGTGTCGATCAGCCACCGCTCGCACGGTTCGACCGGCCAGTGCCAGGACCCCGGCAAGGTGTTCAAGGGCAAGAAGATGGCCGGCCACATGGGTGCTGCCCGTGTGACCACGCAGAACCTGCAGGTCGTGCGCACCGACAGCGACCGCGGCCTGATCATGGTGAAGGGCGCTGTTCCCGGATCCAAGGGCGGCTGGGTCACGATCAAGGACGCCGTGAAGAAGCCGGTCCCGGAACAGGCGGTGCGCCCGGCGGCGATCCGCACCGCGGCCGTTGAGGAAACCTCCGTTGGAGGCGAAAGCAATGAAGGCTGAAGTCATCAAGCTGGACGCGAGCCCCGCGGGCTCGATTGAACTGGACGACGCGATCTTCGGCCTCGAGCCGCGCGCCGACATCCTGCACCGCGTCGTGCGCTGGCAGCGGGCCAAGGCCCAGGCCGGCACCCACTCGGTGCTGGGCAAGTCGGACGTGAGCTACTCGACCAAGAAGATCTACCGCCAGAAGGGCACGGGCGGCGCTCGCCACGGCTCGAAGAAGGCGCCGATCTTCCGTCACGGTGGTGTCTACAAGGGCCCGACCCCGCGCAGCCACGCCCACGACCTGAACAAGAAGTTCCGGGCGCTGGGTCTGAAGCATGCGCTGTCGTCCAAGGCCACGACCGGCAACCTGATCGTGATCGAGGACATCGCGCTGACCGAGGCGAAGACCGCGGTCCTCGCCAAGGCGGTGAAGGAACTCGGCTGGAAGCGCGTGCTCGTCATCGACGGTGCGGACATCAACGAGAACTTTGCCAAGGCCGCGCGCAACCTCGAGGGCGTCGATGTGCTGCCGTCGATCGGGGCGAACGTCTATGACATCCTGAAGCGTGACACGCTCGTGATCACGAAGGCGGGTGTCGAAGCTCTGGAGGCTCGTCTGAAATGACCGCCAAACCCGAACATTACGATGTGATCCGCAAGCCCGTGATCACCGAGAAGGCGACCATGACCTCCGAGGCCAATGGCGTCGTCTTCGCGGTGGCGATGGACGCGACCAAGCCGCAGATCAAGGAAGCGGTCGAGTCGATCTTCAACGTCAAGGTGAAGGCGGTGAACACCACCATTACCAAGGGCAAGACCAAGAAGTTCAAGGGCCGCCCCGGCGTGCGCTCGGACCGCAAGAAAGCCTATGTGACGCTCGAGGAAGGAAACACCATCGACGTCTCGACCGGTCTCTGATAGAAGGCCTGCGAATCTCGCGGCCCCGGGTTTCCGGGGCCGTGATTTTTATCATCTGGGGATCTTCGGAGCCCTGTACCGGCCCCCGCAAGGGGGTCTCTAGCTGACGGAAGACAGGAAGCATGGCACTCAAGTCGTACAAACCGACGACGCCTGGCCAGCGTGGGCTGGTTCTGATCGACCGTTCGGAGCTGTGGAAAGGCCGTCCGGTCAAGACCCTCGTCGAGGGCCTGATCAAGACCGGTGGCCGGAACAACACCGGACGCGTCACGATGTGGCACAAGGGCGGCGGGGCGAAGCGCCTCTACCGCATCGTCGATTTCAAGCGTCGCAAGTTCGATGTTCCGGCCGTGGTCGAGCGCATCGAATATGACCCGAACCGGACCGCCTTCATCGCGCTGGTGCGCTACGAGGATGGCGAACTCGCCTACATCCTCGCGCCGCAGCGCCTCGCCGTGGGTGACAGCGTCATCGCCGGCGCCAAGACCGACGTGAAGCCGGGCAACGCGATGCCCTTCTCGGGCATGCCGATCGGCACGATCGTGCACAACGTCGAGCTGAAGCCGGGCAAGGGCGGGCAGCTCGCGCGCGCCGCCGGCACCTACGCCCAGTTCGTGGGCCGCGACGGCGGCTATGCCCAGATCCGTCTGAGCTCGGGCGAGCTGCGCATGGTGCGCCAGGAGTGCATGGCCACGGTTGGCGCGGTGTCGAACCCCGACAACTCGAACCAGAACTTCGGCAAGGCCGGCCGCATGCGGCACAAGGGCGTGCGCCCGACCGTCCGCGGCGTTGCGATGAACCCGATCGACCACCCGCACGGCGGCGGCGAAGGCCGGACCTCGGGCGGCCGTCACCCGGTCACCCCGTGGGGCAAGGGCACCAAGGGCAACCGCACGCGCAAGAGCAAGGCGTCGGACAAGCTGATTGTCCGCTCGCGGCACGCGAAGAAGAAAGGGCGCTAAGCCATGGCACGTTCTACCTGGAAAGGCCCCTTCGTCGACGGGTACCTGCTGAAGAAGGCAGAGAAGTCGCGCGAGTCGGGCAAGAACGAAGTGATTAAGATCTGGTCGCGTCGCTCCACCATCCTGCCGCAGTTCGTGGGCCTGACCTTCGGCGTCTACAACGGCAAGAAGCACGTCCCGGTCAATGTCACCGAGGAAATGATCGGCCAGAAGTTCGGTGAATATTCGCCGACCCGGACCTATTACGGTCACGCGGCCGACAAGAAAGCGAAGAGGAAGTAATCCATGGGCAAGGACAAGAACCCGCGCCGCGTGGGCGAAAACGAGGCTTTTGCCAAGGCGAAGATGCTGCGCACCTCGCCGCAGAAGCTGAACCTCGTCGCGGCCCTGATCCGTGGCAAGAAGGTGGACAAGGCCATTGCCGACCTGACCTTCTCGAAGAAGCGCATCAGCCAGGACGTGCTGAAGTGCCTTCAGTCGGCCATCGCGAACGCTGAGAACAACCACGGCCTCGACGTGGACGAGCTCGTGGTCTCGGAAGCCTATTGCGGCAAGAACCTCGTGATGAAGCGTGGCCGTCCGCGCGCCCGCGGCCGGTTCGGCAAGATCATGAAACCGTTCAGCGAGCTCACGATCAAGGTGAAGCAAGTCGGGGAGACTGCGTAATGGGTCAGAAGGTCAATCCGATCGGCATGCGCCTCCAGGTCAACCGCACCTGGGACAGCCGCTGGTTCGCCGAGTCGAAGGACTACGGTAACCTGCTGCTGGAAGACCTCAAGATGCGCGAGTTCATCCACGACTACGCCAAGCAGGCCGGCGTGTCGAAGGTGATCATCGAGCGTCCGCACCGCAAGTGCCGCGTGACGATCCACACCGCCCGTCCGGGCGTGATCATCGGCAAGAAGGGCGCGGACATCGAGACGCTGCGCAAGAAGCTGGCGGCCTTCACCAAGTCCGAGCTTCACCTGAACATCGTCGAGATCCGCAAGCCGGAGCTTGACGCCCAGCTGGTGGCCGAGTCGATCGCCCAGCAAATGGAGCGTCGGGTGTCGTTCCGTCGCGCCATGAAGCGCGGCGTGCAGAACGCCATGCGGATCGGCGCGCTGGGGATCCGGGTCAATGTCGCGGGCCGTCTCGGCGGCGCCGAGATCGCGCGGACCGAATGGTACCGCGAGGGTCGCGTGCCGCTGCACACGCTGCGCGCCGACATCGACTATGCGACGTCGGAAGCCTCGACGCCCTACGGGATCATCGGGGTGAAGGTCTGGATCTTCAAGGGCGAGATCCTCGAGCACGATCCGCAGGCGCACGACCGCCGGCATTCGGAAGCTCAGGAAGGTGCCGCGCCGCGGCCGCCGCGTCGCGATCGCGAACGCGCGTAAGGGAGCAATAAGATGCTGCAACCGAAACGGACGAAGTTCCGCAAACAGCACAAGGGCCGTATTCACGGTGAAGCGAAGGGCGGGTTCCTCCTGAACTTCGGCGGCTTCGGCCTCAAGGCCACCGAGCCCGAGCGTGTGACCGCGCGGCAGATCGAGGCGGCCCGCCGCGCGATCACCCGCCACATGAAGCGTCAGGGCCGGGTCTGGATCCGCGTCTTCCCGGACACTCCGGTCACGTCGAAACCCACCGAAGTGCGTATGGGTAAGGGCAAGGGCTCGGTCGATTTCTGGGCGGCCAAGGTGAAGCCGGGCCGGATCATGTTCGAGATCGACGGCGTCTCCGAGACGATCGCCCGTGAGGCGCTGCGCCTCGGCGCGATGAAGCTGCCGATCACGACCCGGATCGTGGTCCGCGAGGACTGGTAAGTTCTCGGACCCCGGCAGGGATCGAAGGGCCCCCGGATGCGCGTGCATCCGGGGGCCTTTCATGAGGATAAGGTCTGCTGCGAATCTTTTGCTTGCCCTTCGGGCCGGTCTCCTGTAGCAGGCTGCATCCTGCGGATTCCGGGCGACCGGATTCGCGGATTTGTCATTGATCCACCAGGTTCAAGGTGACCCTGCACAACGGTCGGGGGCCCTCTGGTGATTGAAGAAAGGAACCGGCGATGAACGCCCAGGAACTGCGGTCCAAGACCCCGGACCAGCTCCGCGACCAGCTCGTGGCGCTGAAGAAGGAAGCCTTCAACCTCCGCTTCCAGCAGGCCACCGGCCAGCTCGAGAACACCGCCCGCATGCGTGCCGTCCGTCGCGACGTCGCCCGCATCAAGACGGTCCTGAACGAGATGGCCGCTTCGGCCGCTGCGAACTGAGAGGGGGGATTCCATGCCCAAACGCATCCTGCAAGGCACCGTGACCAGCGACAAGAACGAGCAGACCGTGACGGTCCTCGTCGAGCGCCGCTTCAAGCATCCGCTGCTGAAGAAGACGGTCCGCCTGTCGAAGAAATACCGGGCGCATGACCCGGAGAACCAGTTCAAGGTCGGCGACGTCGTCCGCATCGAGGAATGCGCGCCCATCTCGAAGACGAAGCGCTGGAAGGTCGTGACCGAAGCCGTAACGGCCTGAGGTTGACCTGCCTGCCTGAACGAAACCCTGGGGCCGTGGGATCTGACGGTCCCCAAAGGTCGGGAGAAACCAAATGATCCAGATGCATACCAATCTGGATGTCGCTGACAACTCGGGTGCTCGCCGGGTGCAGTGCATCAAGGTTCTGGGTGGTTCCCACCGCCGCTACGCCAGCGTCGGCGACATCATCGTGGTGTCGGTCAAGGAAGCCATCCCGCGCGGTCGCGTGAAGAAGGGCGATGTCCGCAAGGCCGTCGTCGTGCGCACCGCCAAGGAAGTCCGTCGTGAGGATGGCACCACCATCCGCTTCGACCGCAACGCTGCCGTCATCCTGAACAACCAGGGCGAACCGGTCGGCACCCGTATCTTCGGGCCGGTCGTGCGTGAGCTGCGTGCTAAGAACTTCATGAAAATCATCTCGCTGGCGCCGGAGGTGCTCTGATGGCTGCGAAGCTGAAAAAGGGTGACCGCGTCGTCGTGCTGGCCGGCAAGGACAAGGGCAAGCAGGGCGAGATCACTTCGGTGATGCCGAAGGACAACAAGGCCGTGGTCGAGGGCGTGAACATCGCCATCCGTCACGCCAAGCAGACGCCGACGTCGCAGGGTGGCCGGATTGCCAAGGCGATGCCGATCGACCTGTCGAACCTCGCGCTGATCGATGCCAACGGCAAGGCGACGCGCGTCGGCTTCCGCTTCGAGGGCGAGAAGAAGGTCCGCTACGCCAAGACCACGGGGGACGTCATCTGATGCTCGACCAGACCAACTACACCCCGCGGCTGAAGTCGCTCTATGCCAGCAATGTTCGCGCGGCGCTGAAGGAGCAGTTCAGCTACAAGAACGACATGCAGATCCCGCGTCTGGACAAGATCGTCCTGAACATGGGCGTCGGCGAGGCGGTCAAGGACACCAAGAAGGTGAAGACCGCCGCGGAAGAGCTGTCGATGATCGCCGGCCAGAAGGCCGTCATCACGCACGCGAAGAAGTCGATCGCCGGCTTCCGGGTGCGCGAGCTGATGCCGCTGGGCTGCAAGGTCACGCTGCGCGGCGACCGCATGTATGAATTCCTCGACCGTCTGATCACGATCGCGCTGCCCCGCGTCCGCGACTTCCGCGGCGTCAAGGGCAACTCGTTCGACGGGCGCGGCAACTACGCGATGGGCCTGAAAGAGCAGTTCGTGTTCCCCGAGATCAACTTCGACAAGGTCGACGAGGTTCTCGGCATGGACATCATCATCTGCACCACCGCGAAGACCGACGCGGAAGCGAAGGCGCTGTTGAAGCAGTTCAACATGCCGTTCGTCAGCTGATCGCGGGAGGGAGAAGAGAATGGCGAAGAAATCCATGATCGAACGCGAGATCAAGCGCGCGAAGATGGTGCAGCAATACGCTGCCAAGCGCGCCTCGCTGAAAGAGATCACCACCAACGCGGACCTGCCGATGGAGCAGCGCTTCAAGGCGCAGCTGAAGCTGGCGGAACTTCCGCGCAACTCGTCGGCCACGCGGATCCACAACCGCTGCCAGCTGACGGGCCGTCCGCATGCGTATTATCGCAAGCTGAAACTCTCGCGGATCATGCTGCGTGAACTGGCCTCGTTCGGCCAGATCCCCGGCATGGTGAAGTCGAGCTGGTAAGGAGATCGGGATATGTCTGTGAACGATCCGCTCGGCGATATGCTGACCCGCATCCGCAACGCGCAGCTGCGCGGCAAGTCGACCGTCTCGACGCCAGCCTCGAAGCTGCGCGCCTGGGTGCTCGACGTGCTGCAGGCCGAGGGTTACATCCGCGGCTACGAGAAGAAGGAAACCGAGAACGGCCAGGGCGAACTGGTCATCTCGCTGAAGTACTTCGAGGGCGCCCCGGTCATCCGTGAGCTCAAGCGCGTCTCCAAGCCCGGCCGCCGCGTCTACATGGCGACCAAGGACCTGCCGAGCGTCCGCAACGGCCTCGGTGTGTCGATCATCTCCACGCCGAAAGGCGTCATGTCCGATGCGAGCGCCCGCTCCGCCAATGTTGGCGGCGAAGTGCTCTGCACCGTGTTCTGAGGAGGGTTCAATGTCTCGTATTGGCAAGAAACCCGTCCCGCTGCCGAAGGGCGTGACGGCCTCGATCTCGGGCCAGACCGTCGAGGTGAAGGGGCCGAAGGGCACCCGTACCTTCTCGGCGACCGACGACGTGACGATCGCGCTGGAAGAGGGCTCGGTGAAGGTGACGCCGCGCGGCACCTCCAAGCGCGCCCGCCAGCAGTGGGGCATGGTGCGGTCGCAGGTGGAGAACCTTGTGACCGGCGTGACTTCCGGCTTCAAGAAAGAGCTGGAGATCACCGGCGTGGGCTACCGCGCGCAGATGGCCGGCAACGTGCTGAAACTGTCGCTGGGCTACAGCCACGACGTCAACTTCGAGGTGCCGGCGGGCGTGACCGTCACCACCCCGAAGCAGACCGAGATCACCATCGAAGGCATCGACCAGCAGCTGGTCGGCCAGGTGGCGGCGAACATCCGCGAGTGGCGGCGTCCCGAGCCCTACAAGGGCAAGGGCATCCGCTACAAGGACGAGTTCATCTTCCGCAAGGAAGGCAAGAAGAAGTAAGGGGCGCGACAATGGCGAACACGAAAAGAGAGCTGTTCCTCAAGCGCCGCCTGCGCGTCCGGAACAAACTGAAGGCCTCGGCGAACGGGCGGCTGCGGCTGTCCGTCCACCGCTCCAGCAAGAACATCAGCGCCCAGCTGATCGACGATGCCAATGGCGTGACGCTGGCCGCCGCCTCGACCCTCGAGAAGGGCCTGGGCTTCTTTGGCAAGAACAACGTCGAGGCGTCGGCGGCCGTGGGCCGCACGATCGCCGAACGGGCGAAGGCGGCCGGGATCGAGGAATGCTACTTCGACCGCGGCGGTTTCCTCTTTCACGGGAAGATCAAGGCCCTGGCCGACGCTGCCCGTGAAGGCGGCCTGAAGTTCTGAGGAGTAAGACGATGGCAGAAAGAGAGAACCGCCGGGACCGTCGCGACGATCGTTCGCGCGAGGAGACCCCGGAATTCGCCGATCGTCTGGTGGCGATCAACCGCGTGTCCAAGACCGTGAAGGGTGGCAAGCGCTTCGGCTTTGCGGCTCTGGTCGTGGTCGGTGACCAGCGCGGCCGCGTCGGCTTCGGCAAGGGCAAGGCCAAGGAAGTGCCCGAGGCGATCCGCAAGGCGACCGAGCAGGCCAAGCGGCAGATGATCCGCGTCGCTCTGCGTGACGGCCGGACCCTGCACCATGACCAGGAAGGCCGCCACGGCGCCGGCAAGGTCGTGATGCGCGCCGCCGTTCCCGGGACCGGCATCATCGCCGGCGGTCCGATGCGCGCCGTGTTCGAGATGCTCGGCATCCAGGACGTGGTCGCGAAGTCGATGGGCTCGCAGAACCCCTACAACATGATCCGTGCCACGATGGACGGGCTCAAGCGGGAATCCAGCCCCCGTCAGGTCGCGCAGCGTCGCGGCAAGAAGGTGGCCGAGATCCTGAAGAAGCCCGAAGCCGAAGTGGCGGAAGCGTAAGGAGTCCGCACCATGGCGAAAACGATCATCGTGAAGCAGGTCCGGTCGGCCGCGCGCCGTCCGGCCGTGCAGACCGCGGTCCTGAAGGGCCTCGGGCTGAACAAGATGCACCGGACCCGGGAACTGGAGGACACGCCGTCGATTCGCGGCATGGTCGCCAAGATCCCGCATCTGGTCGAGATCATCGAAGAGCGCGGCTGAGGCCGGGCTCGAACGATCCGAGGGCGCGCGGGCTTGCACCGGGCGCCCTTTCCCCATATCAGGCGCGCGGTGAGGCGACTCGCCGCCCAACAATCAAGAAACGCCGTGTTCCCTCCATCCGTCGCTGGCGGAGGGGTTCCGGCCAGGAGATAGCGACATGAAACTGAACGAACTCCGCGACAACGAAGGCGCAGCCCGCAAGAAGAAGCGCGTGGCGCGCGGCCCGGGCTCGGGCAAGGGAAAGACCGCCGGCCGCGGGATCAAGGGCCAGAAGTCGCGTTCGGGCGTGGCCCTGAACGGCTACGAAGGCGGCCAGATGCCGCTCTACCGGCGTCTGCCGAAGCGCGGCTTCTCGAAGCCGAACCGCAAGGAATATGCGGTGGTCAACCTCGGCCTGATCCAGAAGTTCGTCGACGCCGGCAAGCTGGACGCCAGCCAGCCGATCGACGAGAACGCGATCGTCGCCGCGGGCGTGACCTCGCACAAGCGCGACGGCATCCGCGTGCTGGCCAAGGGCGAGATCACCGCGAAGCTGACCCTGACCGTTTCCGGCGCCTCGAAGTCGGCGGTGGAAGCCATCGAGAAGGCCGGCGGCTCGATCACGCTGACCGCTCCGGCTGCGGCGGCCAGCGCAGAATAAGGTTGTGACTGCGCCTCAGGGCGCATACATCACCTGCGAGTTTTCCCGCGCCGCCGACCCGGAGAACGGATCGGCGGCGCCGTCATGAAAGAGACCGGGCATGGCATCTGCTGCAGAGCAAATGGCGGCGAACCTGAGTTGGGGCGCCCTCGGCAAGGCCACCGACCTTCGCCAACGCATCTTCTTCACCATCGGCCTGCTGATGGTGTATCGCCTCGGCACCTACATTCCCGTTCCGGGGATCGACGGCTCGGCCCTGCGCGAGTTCATGGACACCGCGACCGCCGGCATCGGCGGCATGCTGAACATGTTCACCGGCGGCGCGATCAGCCGCATGGGCATCTTCGCGCTCGGCATCATGCCCTACATCTCGGCCTCGATCATCGTGCAGCTGATGGCCTCGATGGTGCCGAAGCTCGAGCAGCTCAAGAAAGAGGGTGAGCAGGGCCGCAAGAAGATCAACCAGTACACGCGCTACGGCACCGTGTTCCTGGCCACCTTCCAGGCCTGGGGCATCGCCATGAGCCTCGAGGCCGGCGATCTGGTGACCGATCCGGGGATGTTCTTCCGCGCCGCCTGCGTCATCACGCTGGTCGGCGGCACCATGTTCCTGATGTGGCTCGGCGAGCAGATCACCGCGCGCGGCATCGGCAACGGGATCTCCCTGATCATCTTCGTGGGGATCGTGGCCGAGATTCCGGCGGCCCTCGCGCAGTTCTTCAGCCAGGGCCGCTCGGGCGCCATCAGCCCCGCGGTGATCGTGGGTGTGATCGTCATGGTCGTCGCCGTGATCGCCTTTGTGGTCTTCATGGAGCGGGCGCTCCGCAAGATCCACATCCAGTATCCGCGGCGTCAGGTCGGCATGAAGATCTACGACGGCGGCTCGTCGCACCTGCCGGTCAAGGTCAACCCGGCGGGCGTCATCCCGGCGATCTTCGCCTCGTCGCTCCTGTTGCTGCCGGTGACGATCTCGACCTTCTCGGGGGCCCAGACGGGTCCGGTGATGTCCACGATCCTGGCCTATTTCGGGCCCGGACAGCCGCTCTACCTGCTGTTCTTCGCCGGAATGATCATCTTCTTCGCCTATTTCTACACGGCGAACGTGGCCTTCAAGGTCGATGACGTGGCCGAGAACCTCAAGAACCAGAACGGCTTCATCCCCGGCATCCGGCCGGGCAAGAAGACCGAGGAATATCTCGAATATGTCGTGAACCGGGTCCTCGTGCTGGGGTCGGCCTATCTCGCGGCGGTCTGTCTGCTGCCCGAGGTGCTGCGCGACCAGTTTGGCATCCCGTTCTATTTCGGGGGCACGTCGGTCCTGATCGTGGTGTCGGTCACGATGGACACGATCAACCAGGTTCAGTCGCATCTGCTCGCCCACCAGTATGAGGGGCTGATCGAGCGGTCGCAGCTGAGAGGGAGAAAACGGTACGGAGCGAAGACTCCGACCCGTCGTTGAGGGAAGAGTGATGGTGAATGTGATACTTCTGGGGCCGCCGGGTGCGGGCAAGGGCACGCAGGCCAAGCGGCTCGAGGAGAGCCGGGGGATGGTGCAGCTCTCGACGGGCGACATGCTGCGCGAGGCCAAGACCTCGGGCTCCGAGATGGGCCGCCGCGCGGCCGAGGTGATGGACCGCGGCGAGCTTGTCACCGACGAAATCGTGATCGGCCTGATTCGCGAAAGGCTGCAATCTCCGGCTGCCGGCGGCTTCATCTTTGACGGGTTTCCGCGCACGCTGAAGCAGGCGGATGCCCTCGGGGAACTGCTTGCCCAGATGGGGCAGGGGCTCGATGCGGTGATCGAGATGCAGGTGGACGATGCGGCGCTGGTGGCACGCATCACCGGCCGCTACTCCTGCGGCAACTGCGGGGCGGTCTATCACGACGAGACGAAGCCGACCAAGGTCGAGGGCGTCTGCGACGTCTGCGGCTCCACCGACCTGCGGCGGCGGGCGGATGACACGGCCGAGGCACTGTCGAAGCGGCTGATGGAATATTACAAGAAGACCTCGCCCCTCATTGGCTACTATTACGCCAAGGGCCAGCTCTCGACCGTCGACGGCCTGGCCGAGATGGACGAGGTGACGGCTGCGATCGCAAAGGTCCTTGACAAGCGCGATTGAAGTGGCTTCCGGCCTTGACGGCCGGAGCAAAACCCCATAGATCACGGCGTCCCGCAAGGGAATCGTCCGAATGCGGGGATTCTTCCCTGCGACGAACAGTCCGGAGCGACTGCCGGCTCCGGTGGTTGTGAAAAAAGGTCCTGGAATTACGGGACCGCAACATAAGGAAGACACGTTTGGCACGTATTGCTGGCGTCAACATCCCGACCGCGAAACGGGTTCCGATCGCGCTCACCTACATCCACGGTATCGGCAACCATGTGGCCGAGCAGATCTGCGACGCCGTGGGCATCGACCGCGCCCGTCGCGTGAACCAGCTCTCCGATGCCGAAGTGCTGGCGATCCGCGAATATATCGACGCGAACGTCACCGTCGAGGGCGACCTTCGCCGCGAGACGTCGATGAACATCAAGCGCCTGATGGACCTCGGCTGCTACCGCGGCCTGCGTCATCGTCGTGGCCTGCCGGTCCGCGGCCAGCGCACCCACACCAACGCCCGCACCCGCAAGGGCCCGGCGAAAGCCATCGCTGGCAAGAAGAAATAAGGGGCGCTGAACCATGGCACGTGACAAGACCCGCATGAAGCGCAAGGAACGCAAGAACATCGCCGCCGGCGTTGCTCATGTGAACTCCTCGTTCAACAACACCAAGATCCTGATCTCCGACGTGCAGGGCAACGCGATCTCGTGGTCGTCGGCCGGCACCATGGGCTTCAAGGGCTCGCGGAAATCTACCCCCTATGCGGCCCAGATGGCCGCCGAGGATGCCGCCAAGAAGGCGCAGGAGCATGGCATGAAGACCATCGAGGTCGAAGTGCAGGGCCCGGGTTCGGGGCGTGAATCGGCGCTGCGCGCGCTGGCCGCCGCCGGGCTCAACATCACCTCGATCCGCGACGTGACGCCGATGGCGCACAACGGCTGCCGTCCGCCGAAGCGTCGTCGCGTCTGACAGCAGATCCATCGGGTCGGGCCGTGCCATCTGGCGCGGCCCGATCGACTTGTTCTGATCCTCGGGCGTCGCTGGCTAACGGACATGGGCCGGCGACAGGTATGGAGGCAAACGCATGATCCACAAGAACTGGGCCGAGCTGATCAAGCCGACGCAGCTGGTCGTAAAGCCGGGCGCCGATCCGGCACGGGTCGCCACCGTGATTGCCGAACCGCTCGAGCGCGGGTTCGGTCTGACGCTGGGCAACGCCCTGCGTCGCGTGCTGCTGTCGTCGCTCCAGGGCGCCGCCATCACCTCCGTCCAGATCGACAACGTCCTGCACGAGTTCTCGAGCGTCGCGGGCGTCCGTGAGGACGTGACGGACATCGTGCTGAACCTCAAGGGCGTCTCCATCAAGATGGAAGTCGAGGGTCCGAAGCGTCTCTCGATCTCGGCCAAGGGGCCGGGTGTGGTGACCGCCGGCGACATCTCGGAATCCAACGGCATCGAGATCCTGAACAAGGATCACGTGATCTGCCACCTCGACGAGGGCGCGGACGTGTTCATGGAGCTGACCGTGAACACCGGCAAGGGCTATGTCGCGGCCGACAAGAACCGTCCCGAGGATGCTCCGATCGGCCTGATCCCGATCGACGCGATCTACTCGCCGGTGAAGAAGGTGAGCTACGAAGTCACCCCGACCCGCGAGGGGCAGGTGCTGGACTATGACAAGCTCACCATGCGCGTCGAGACCGACGGCGGCCTGACTCCGGAAGATGCGGTGGCCTACGCCGCGCGCATCCTGCAGGATCAGCTGTCGATCTTCGTGAACTTCGAGGAGCCGGAATCGGCCACCCGCCACGACGTCGAGGATGGGCTGGAGTTCAACCCGCTCCTGCTCAAGAAGGTGGACGAGCTGGAGCTGTCGGTCCGTTCGGCCAACTGCCTCAAGAACGACAACATCGTCTATATCGGCGACCTGATCCAGAAGACGGAAGCCGAGATGCTGCGCACGCCGAACTTCGGCCGCAAGTCGCTGAACGAGATCAAGGAAGTGCTCTCGGGCATGGGCCTCCACCTCGGCATGGATGTCGAGGACTGGCCGCCGGAGAACATCGAAGACCTCGCCAAGCGGTTCGAAGACCAGTTCTGAGGGCGGGGCCTCGGCCCCCTCTGGAAACTCCCGGGCAATCCCGCCCCAACGAAGCCCGTCGCTACGCACGAAGGGCAAGACAAAGCATAGGAGACCATCATGCGTCACGCCCGCGGCTACCGCCGCCTGAACCGCACCCACGAGCACCGCAAGGCGCTGTTCGCCAACATGGCCGGCTCGCTGATCGAGCATGAGCAGATCAAGACGACCCTGCCCAAGGCCAAGGAACTGCGCCCGATCATCGAGAAGCTGGTGACGCTCGCCAAGCGCGGCGACCTGCACGCCCGCCGGCAGGCCGCGGCCCAGCTCAAGGAAGACCGTCACGTCGAGCGGCTGTTCGCCATCCTCGGCCCGCGCTACGCCGAGCGCGCCGGCGGCTATGTCCGCGTCCTGAAGGCCGGCTTCCGCTACGGCGACATGGCCCCGATGGCGATCATCGAGTTCGTCGATCGCGATCCGAATGCCAAGGGCGCCGCCGACAAGGCTCGTGTGCTTGCGGAAGAAGCCCTGGAAGACTGAGACCGTTCGTTCGGTCGGACAATTCGGGCCCGTCTCTTCGGAGGCGGGCCTATTACTTTTTACGCCTTCGGTTTTTTGCGCCACCAACGAAGGGATGTAGCCTTGGCTAAAGGCAGGGCAGTGGAGCCGGATTCACCATTGCCAAAAAACGTGTTTGCTTCAAGAGATGGTTGCAATAAAGCTGTGTGAGAGATTGGCGCCAAGGCCCGATCATTTTGACTCGGCTTTTCCATCCAACCCGGTTTTCATTGCGACTGTTTCCCCAATGACGATAAATTCGAAGCTCGATCTGGAACTCAGCCAACTGCGGAGGGTGGCCACCGCGGGTTACTACATGGGCCTGCATATCCGTTTCGCATCGCCCCTCGTCTCTTTGCAATCATACCGCGAAGACTGGGTCGAATATTACACGGAAAAGGGATATGTATTGTTTGATCCCTCGATCCAATGGGGGCTGTCCGAGAATGGCACCCGGCGGTGGAGCGATTTCGTCGACAGCGATCCGCGCGGTGTTCTGACAGAGGCGGCGCAATTCGGCCTCAGATTTGGCGTGAGTTGCTCGTGGGGTTCGGGCAGCAAGCGCAGCATCGGCAGTTTCGCGCGCTCGGATCGTGAGTTTACCGACCGTGAGGTTGAACTGGTCTTCGCGTTGTTCCAGCGCGTTCACGAGCTTACCCTACCGCCGGACGAGCTGACCCAGCCGCAGATCGACGCGCTGCGTTGCATCGGCAACGGCGACCGGCATGCAGCGGCGGCGCAAAAGCTCGGCATTTCCGAGAGTGCGCTCAAGGCGCGGATTGCGGGCGCACGGCAGCGGCTTGGCGCGCGGACGACGGCCGAGGCGATCCAGCGGGCCAAGGATTACGGCTTGATCTGACGCTTGCGCCAGCGCGGGGGCGGCTTACATATCGCCCGTCCCGAGAGGTTCCCATGCGCCAGGCTTTCCTTGCCCTCCTTCTGACCGCCGCCCTGTTTCCCCTGCCGATCCTTGCCGAGACGCGGGTGCCGCAAAGCGCGGCCGAGATTTCGCTGACCTTTGCCCCCGTTGTCCGCTCGGCGGCCCCGGCGGTGGTGAATATCTATGCAACGCGTGTCGTGGCCCAGCGGGTGAGCCCCTTTGCGGCCGACCCGTTCTTCGACCAGCTGTTCCGCGACTTCGGACGCCGCCAGCCGCGGGTTCAGAATTCGCTCGGCTCGGGCGTGATTGTCTCGGCGGACGGGATCGTGGTGTCGAACCATCATGTCGTCGGGCAGGCCGATGCGATCCGTGTCGTGCTGAACGACCGCCGCGAGTATGAGGCCGAGGTGATGCTGGCCGACCAGGACAGCGATCTTGCCGTGCTGAAGCTGAGGGATGCGCACGATCTGCCCTATCTGTCGCTGCGCGATTCCGACGGGATCGAGGTGGGCGAACTGGTGCTCGCGATCGGCAACCCGTTCGGCGTGGGCCAGACGGTGTCGCAGGGGATCGTCTCGGGGCTCGCCCGGTCGGGCCTCTCGATCGACGGCGGGCGGGGCTACTTCATCCAGACCGATGCGGCCATCAACCCCGGCAACTCGGGCGGCGCGCTGGTCGATACGGCCGGGCGGCTCGTGGGCATCAACACCGCGATCCTGACCCAGTCGGGCGGATCGAACGGGATCGGCTTTGCCATCCCCGCCAACCTGGTGCGCAGCTTCCTGACGCAGGCCGAGGCGGGCGAGAGCCGGTTTCAGCGCCCCTGGGCGGGGGTGAACGGGCAGGTGGTCGATGCGGCGATGGCCGAGGCGATGGGGCTCGAGCGGCCCGAGGGGGTCGTCCTGACCGAACTCGATCCCGAAAGTCCGTTCCGCGCGGCGGGCCTGCGGTCGGGCGATGTGGTGGTGGCGCTTGGCGGCCAGCGGACGGACAGTCCGCAGGAGGTGATGTTCCGCCTGTCCTCGATGGGGATCGGCTCGCGCACCACGGTCACCTATCTGCGCGACGGCCAGCCGCGCGAGGCCGAGGTTGCGCTGATGGCGCCGCCCGACAGTCCCCCGCGTGAGACGCTGGCGCTGCGCGAGACGGTGCTTGCGGGCCTCACGGTCGAGCGGCTGAACCCCGCCGTCCGGGCCGAGATGAACCTGCCGCTGACGCTGGACGGTGTCGTGGTGCGGGGCGCCGAGGCGTCGGCGGCGCGGGCCGGGCTTCGGCAGGGCGATCTCCTTCTCGAGATCAACGGCCGCCGCATCGAGCGGCCGCGCGATGTGCTGGTGGCGGCGCGGGAGCAGTCGCGCTGGTGGCAGATCGACGTGCTGCGCGACGGCCAGTCGCTGCGTCTCCGCTTCCGTCTGTGACCCTTTCCCTGCCATCGCGGCGCGCGTAGGCTTTGCCCATGTCCGACCTGTTCGACCGACAGCCCGCGCCCGCGCAGCCCGATGCGCCCCGACCGCTCGCCGACCGGCTGCGGCCGAAGGCGCTTGACGAGGTGATCGGGCAGGAGAAGGTGCTGTCTGCCGACGGGCCGCTGGGGGCGATGCTGGGCTCGGGCAGCCTCTCGTCGCTGATCCTCTGGGGCCCGCCCGGCGTGGGCAAGACGACGATCGCGCGCCTGCTGGCCAAGGAGACCGATCTGGCCTTCGTGCAGATCTCGGCGATCTTCACCGGCGTGCCGGACCTGCGCAAGGTGTTCGAGGCGGCAAGGCTGCGTCGGGCGAACGGGCAGGGGACGCTGCTCTTCGTCGATGAGATCCACCGCTTCAACAAGGCCCAGCAGGACGGCTTCCTGCCCCACATGGAGGACGGGACCATCCTCCTCGTGGGCGCCACGACCGAGAACCCCTCGTTCGAGCTGAACGCGGCGCTGATGTCGCGGGCGCAGGTGATCGTGCTTGAACGGCTCAGTCTTGCCGATCTGGAGCGTCTGGCCCAGCGGGCCGAGCATGAGACCGGCCGCGCCCTGCCGCTCGACGGTCCCGCGCGTGAGGCGCTGCTCGAGATGGCGGACGGCGACGGGCGGGCGCTTCTGAACCTCGTCGAGCAGGTGATGGCCTGGAAGGTCACGGGCCACCTCGACCGCGACCAGCTGGCGACGCGGCTGATGCGTCGGGCCGCGAAATACGACAAGTCGGGCGAAGAGCATTACAACCTCATCTCGGCGCTCCACAAATCGGTGCGCGGCTCGGACCCGGATGCCGCGCTCTACTGGTTCGCGCGGATGCTGGAGGGGGGCGAGGATCCCCGCTTCCTTGCCCGCCGCATCACCCGCATGGCGGTCGAGGACATCGGGCTGGCCGATCCGCAGGCGCAGGGGATCTGCCTCGAGGCCTGGGCCACCTACGAACGCCTCGGCTCGCCCGAGGGCGAACTGGCGCTGGCGGAGGCGCTGGTCTATCTGGCGCTCAGCCCCAAATCGAACGCGGTCTATACCGCCTACAAGGCCGCGCGGGCGGCGGCGAGACAGACCGGCTCCGAGCCGCCGCCCAGGCACATCCTGAACGCGCCCACGAAGATGATGAAAGAGATCGGATACGGCTCGGGCTACCAGTATGACCACGACGCCGAGGACGGCTTTTCGGGCCAGAACTACTTCCCCGAGGGCATGAAGCGCCCGGTCTGGTATCTGCCGCAGGAGCGTGGCTTCGAGCGGGAACTGAAGAAGCGCACCGACTATTTCGCCAAGCTGCGTGCCAAGCGGCAGGGCGGTTGACAATGGGCACCATGGAGAACAGAGAAGCGCGATGATCAGCTCTCTTCTTCAGGTGGCGCCCGGTGGCGCCTCGGCGCGCTGCCCGACCGATGGCGCCCTGCGCCCGTCCGGCTCTGCCCCTTCCTCCGGCGGCGTCCGCTCCGTGCCCGTCTCGTCCTGTGCCATCGGTGCGAACACCGCGCGCGCACTCCTTCCGCAGGTGAGGTTCCCGGCATGAAGAGCGTGCAGCTTCTGAAGGTGACGGCCGATGAGGGCGAGCAGCGGCTCGACCGCTGGTTCAAGCGCCGCTTTCCGCATGTGACGCAAGGCGCGGTCGAGAAGATGTGCCGCACCGGGCAGGTGCGCGTCGATGGTGCGCGCGCCAAGGCCTCGGACCGCGTGGCCGAGGGGATGGAGATCCGCGTCCCCCCGCTGCCCGACCCCGACGCGCCGCGGCCGCAGGCATCGCGGGTCACGAAGTCCGACGAGCAGATGATCCAGGACTGCGTGATCTACAGGGACAATGACATCATCGTGCTGAACAAGCCCGCGGGCCTGCCCTCGCAGGGCGGCTCGGGGCAGGGCGAGCGGCATGTGGACGGGCTGACCGAGGCGCTGAAGTTCGGCTACAAGGAGCGGCCGAAGCTGGTGCACCGGCTCGACAAGGACACGTCGGGGGTGCTGGTTCTGGCCCGCACCGACCGGGTGGCGCGGGCGCTGTCCGAGGCCTTCCGCCATCGCAACACGCGCAAGATCTACTGGGCGCTGGTCGCGGGCGTGCCCAGCCCCAAGCAGGGCTCGATCAAATATGCGCTGATGAAGGCGCCGGGGCATGGCCGCGGCGGCGAGGGCGAGAAGATGCTCTGCATCCACCCCGCCAAGGTCGCCGATTACCCCGAGGCGAAGCGGGCCCAGACCGACTTCTTCACCCTCTGGTTCCTCGGCAGCCGGTGCGCCTGGATGGCGCTGTCGCCGATCACCGGGCGCACGCACCAGCTCCGCGCCCACATGGCCGAACTCGGCCATCCGATCGTGGGCGACGGGAAATACGGTGGCTCCAGCCAGGAGAACGCCGGCGACGGCTGGGGGGCGCAGATCGGCGGCGAGGTCAGCCGCAAGCTGCATCTCCACGCCCGCAGCCTGACCATCGAACATCCGATCCGCAAGGAACTCGTGACCTTCACCGCGCCGCTTCCCCCGCACATGACCAAGACCTGGAAACTCCTCGACTGGAAGGAAGGGGACGTGCCGGAAGATCCGTTCGGAGCCTTCTGATGGCGGGCTGGGTTGCGAAACGCTTCTGGAAGGACGTCTCGGTCGTGGAAGACGCGGGGGGCTTTGCCGTCCTCCTCGACGAGCGGGCCCTGCGCACGCCCGCCAAGCGCCCGCTGATCCTGCCCACCCGTCCGCTGGCCGAGGCGGTGGCGGACGAGTGGCGGGCGCAGGAGGGCGAGGTCCGGCCCCGGACGATGCCCTTCACCCGTTCGGCCAATTCCGCGCTCGACAAGGTTGTGCCCCAGTTCGACGAGGTGGCCGCGATGCTGGCGGCCTATGGCGGCACGGACCTGCTCTGCTACCGCGCCCCCGCGCCGGCCGCCCTGACCGCGCGGCAGGCCGAGGCCTGGGATCCGCTCCTCGCATGGGCGGCCGAAGCCCTCGGCGCGCCGCTCGAGCCGACGGTGGGCGTCATGCACCGGCCCCAGCCCGAAGAGAGCCTCCGGCGCCTTGCCGAGAGGGTGGGCGCCCTGTCTCCCTTCCAGGTTGCGGCCTTCCACGACCTCGTGGCGATCTCCAACTCGCTCGTCCTCGCCTTCGGCGTGACCGAGGGACGCCTCCTTGCGGAGGAGGCGTGGGAGCTGTCGCGCATCGACGAGACATGGCAGGTCGAGCAGTGGGGCGAGGACGAGGAGGCGGCCGAGATTGAGGCTGCCAGACGCGCCGCCTTCCTTCAGGCCGCGCGATTCTACGCATTGTGCGGGTAACAATCCTCCGGCACTCTCGCAGGCACCTTCGCAACTTTGCACAATTGCTTCGCAATAGAGTGAAATTGCTGCGAAAAGCGACGCTTCTGCGGTTTGACTTGACGATCGAAACGGCTTCGGTCGACACTGACGGCCACTGTGAGGAAGCTGTCCTCCACAAGAGACGTCCCCGCTCACCGGGGATCAAAGAACCGCCCTGCAACCGGGCGGCAATCAGGAAGAGGTACGCATGAAAAAATCCGTTTTTCTCGGCACGCTGACCGTGGCGGGCCTTGCGGCCGGGCTCGGCTCGGCGGCGACGCTCGATGACGTGAAGGCGCGTGGCGAACTGAATTGCGGTGTCTCGACCGGCCTGACCGGTTTCTCGCTGCCCGATGCCAACGGCAACTGGACCGGCTTCGACGTTTCCCTCTGCCGTGCCGTGGCGGCCGCCGTCCTTGGCGACGGCACCAAGGTCAAGTTCGTGCCGACCACCGGCCAGACCCGCTTCACCGCGCTCGCCTCGGGCGAGGTGGACATGCTGGCCCGCAACTCGACCTGGACCTTCTCGCGCGACACCGATCTGAAACTCGATTTCGTCGGCGTGAACTACTATGACGGCCAGGGCTTCATGGTGCGCAAGGATCTTGGCGTCACCTCGGCCAAGGAACTCGACGGCGCCACCGTCTGCATCCAGACCGGCACCACGACCGAACTGAACCTGGCCGACTGGTTCAAGGTCAACAACCTGAGCTACACGCCGGTTGCGGTCGAGACCAACGCCGAGGGCGAGCAGCAGTATGCCGCCGGCGCCTGCGACGCCTACACCACCGACGCCTCGGGCCTTGCCGCCACCCGCGCAGCCTTCGCCGACCCGGAAAACCATGTCATCCTTCCCGAGATCATCTCGAAAGAGCCCCTCGGGCCGGCCGTGCGCCACGGCGACAACGAATGGGCCGATGTCGTCGGCTGGACGCTGAACGCGCTGATCGCGGCCGAGGAATATGGCGTTACCTCCACCAACATGGAGGAACTGGCCGCCAACTCGCCGAACCCCGAGATCCGCCGCCTTCTGGGCGTCGAGGGGGACCTCGGCCCGATGATCCGTCTGGACAAGGACTGGGCCAAGCGCGCCATCTCCGTGGGCGGCAACTATGGCGAAATCTTCGCCGCCACCATCGGCGAGGCCACCCCGATCGGGCTGGCCCGTGGCCTGAACGCGCAATGGACGCAGGGCGGCCTGCTCTACGCCCCGCCGTTCCGCTGATCTGACGAGGGGCGCCCGACCGGGCGCCCCTTTCCACAACCCGCCGCACCGGGCGGGGCAACAACGATCGGAACGCGAGGGGCGCAACGACGCCAACCCGCCGGACCTGCCGGCCCCGCAATCCGAGCAATGGGGAATCACCGCATGGCAAACGTCGCGGACGCGCCGAAGGACTCCTTTCGGCTCAGCATGCTGCTATACGATACGCGGTATCGTTCGCTGACCATACAGGTCTTCGTCTTCTTCCTGTTCATGGCCGGCGCCGCCTGGCTGGTGGACAACACCATGCGCAACCTCGAGGCGCTGGGAAAGGATTTCAACTTCGGCTTCCTGTGGAACCGCGCGGGCTACGACATCAGCCAGCGGCTCGTGGAATACACCAACGACAGCACGCACGGCCGGGCCATGCTGGTGGGCCTGCTGAACACGCTGCTGGTGGCCCTCCTCGGCTGCATCGCCGCAACCGTGATCGGCGTGGTCGTGGGTGTCCTGCGCCTGTCGAAGAACTGGCTCGTCGGGCGGCTGATGACCGTCTATGTCGAGATCTTCCGCAACGTGCCGCTGCTCCTGTGGATCCTGCTGATCTACGCCGTCTTCACCGAGGCGACGCCGGCGCCCAACGCCTTCCGCCCGAACCCCGAGACCGGCATCGCCGACCGCTCGATGTTCCTCGACGCGATCGCCATCACCAACCGTTACACCGCGGTGCCGAACCCGGTCTTCAGCCGCGAGCTGGGCTGGCTCGACCTCGGGCTCTTCTACGTCAACATCGACGTACTTGCGGTCCTTGCGGCGGTTGTGCTCGGCTGGTGGCTGAACCGGATGGTGAAGGCGCGCGCCACACGGATCCAGAACGAGACCGGGGTGCGGCCCGCAACCTGGTGGTCGTCGCTCCTGCTGCTTCTGGGGCTGCCGGTCGCGGTGCTGCTGGCGCTCGGCTTCCATCTCGAGTTTCCCGAACTGCGCGGCTTCAACTTCGTGGGCGGCCTGAACGTCTCGAACTCCTTCATGGCGCTCTGGCTTGCGCTGTCGCTCTACACCGGGGCCTTCATCGCCGAGATCGTGCGCGCGGGCATCCTCGCCATCTCGCGCGGCCAGTCCGAGGCGGCCTTTGCCCTCGGCCTGCGCCCCGGGCGGACGATGAACCTGGTGATCCTGCCGCAGGCGCTGCGGGTCATCATCCCGCCGCTGATCTCGCAATATCTGAACCTGACGAAGAACTCCTCGCTCGCCATTGCGGTGGGATACCTCGACCTGCGCGGCACGCTGGGGGGGATCACGCTGAACCAGACCGGGCGCGAGCTGGAATGCGTGCTCCTGATGATGCTGATCTACCTGGCCATCAGCCTCGTGATCTCGGCGGTGATGAATGTCTACAACGCCGCCGTGAAGCTGAAGGAGCGCTGAGATGAGCGATACCCACGCCCAGACGGTGCCCTTCGTCCGCGAGACGATGCTGCCCCCGGCGCAGCCCCCCACGAACGAGGCGGGGGCGGTCAGCTGGCTGCGCCAGAACCTGTTCTCCGGCCCTCTCAACATCGCCCTGACGATCCTGGGCGTGCTGGCGATCTACTACCTGCTGCAGGGGATCGTGCCCTGGCTCATGCGCTCGGTCTGGGAGGCGGACAACATCGCCCAATGCCGCCAGATCGTCGCCGAACGCTGGGGCGCCGGGGCCACCGGCGCCTGCTGGGCCGTGATCCGCGAGCGGTGGCCGCAGTTCCTCTATGGCTTCTACCCGCAGCATCTCTACTGGCGGCCGACGCTGGCCTTCGCGCTGCTGTTCGTGGCGCTGGCGCCGGTGCTCTTCTCGGCGGTGCCGCGCAAGCTCATGTGGTTCAGCCTCGCCTATCCGTTCCTGGCCTTCTGGCTGCTCTGGGGCGGGTCGATCTTCCTTCCGATCGCGGCGGCGGCGGGCTTCGCCATCGGCTGGGCCGCCTATGCGCTTCTCCACCGCTTCGGCACGATCGCGGCCGTCGCGGGCGCCGTGCTGATCCCGATCCTCTGGTGGCTGTTCCTTGCGGGCGACGTCTCGCGCGATCTTGCGGGGCTGCTGGGCCGGTCGGCGCCGCTCTGGCTCGAGCCGGTGCGCTCGGACAAGTTCGGCGGCTTCGTCCTTGCCATCACGATCGGGGTGTCGGGGATCGCCCTGTCGCTGCCCCTTGGCATCATGCTGGCCCTGGGGCGGCGGTCGGACATGTTCCTCATCAAGGCGCTGTCGGTCTCGTTCATCGAGTTCATCCGCGGCGTGCCGCTGATCACGCTGCTCTTCACCGCCTCGCTGCTCTTGAACTACTTCCTGCCGCCGGGGACGACCTTCGACATCATCCTGCGCGTCATCATCATGGTGACCCTCTTTGCCGCGGCCTACATCGCCGAGGTGATCCGCGGCGGCCTCGCCGCGCTGCCACGCGGACAATACGAGGCCGCCGACGCGCTCGGGCTCGACTACTGGAAGGCGCAGCGGCTGATCATCCTGCCGCAGGCGCTGAAGATCTCGATCCCTGGCATCGTCTCGACCTTCATCGGCATGTTCAAGGACACGACGCTGGTGGTCTTCGTGGGGCTTCTCGATCCGCTGAAGGGCATCACCGACGCCGTCCGCGCCTCGACCGACTGGAAGGGCATCTACTGGGAGCCCTACATCTTCGTCGGCCTCATCTTCTTCATCTTCAACTTCGCCATGTCGCGCTATTCGATGTATCTCGAGCGCCGGCTGAAGACCGACCACCGCTAGGAGCCACCCATGTCCGAAGTCATCGAACGCAAGATTGACCGCAGCCACATGCAGGTGAGCGACGAGGTCGCGATCCAGATCAGCCAGATGAACAAGTGGTACGGCAGCTTCCACGTCCTGCGCGACATCAACATGACCGTCCACAAGGGCGAGCGCATCGTGATCTGCGGCCCCTCGGGGTCGGGCAAGTCCACGCTGATCCGCTGCATCAACCGGCTGGAAGAGCACCAGTCCGGCCAGATCGTCGTGGACGGGATCGAGCTGACCTCCGACCTCAAGAACATCGACAAGGTGCGCTCCGAGGTCGGGATGGTGTTCCAGCACTTCAACCTGTTCCCGCATCTGACGATCCTGGAAAACTGCACCCTCGCGCCGATCTGGGTCCGCAAGACGCCCCGGAAGGAGGCCGAGGAGGTGGCGATGCACTACCTCAAGAAGGTCAAGATCCCCGAGCAGGCCCTCAAGTATCCGGGCCAGCTCTCGGGCGGGCAGCAGCAGCGGGTGGCGATCGCGCGCAGCCTCTGCATGAAGCCGCGCATCATGCTCTTCGACGAGCCGACCTCGGCGCTCGACCCCGAGATGATCAAGGAGGTGCTCGACACGATGATCGAGCTGGCCGAAGAGGGGATGACCATGCTTTGCGTCACCCACGAGATGGGCTTCGCGCAGGCGGTGGCGAACCGGGTGATCTTCATGGACCAGGGCCAGATCGTCGAGCAGAACGAGCCGGGCGAGTTCTTCCGCAACCCGAAGTCCGAGCGCACCAAGCTCTTCCTGAGCCAGATCCTCGGGCACTGACGCCGCAGCCGCGCGCGGCGCTTCTTGCCAAAAACATGGGCGCCACCCATCAGGGTGGCGCCTTTTTCGTCCCGTTGCCCGTTCGGCGGGCGGGACTCGAATGGCGCCCGCCGCGCAGATGCGACGGCGGGCAAGGTCTTACCGCTCCGTAACCTTGGCTATGGTTTTCCCACGAGACCAGCCTCGCCCGTCGCGTGACGCGGTGGACGGGTGCTCAGCAAGGGACAAGCGACATGGCCAACATCACCTTCACCTCGCCGATCATGCACGAACCCAAGACCGTCTATGCCGTCGCGGGGGACACCAAGACGATCCTCGCGGTCGCCGAAGAGCACAGGATCCCGATCCCCTTCGAGTGCAAGGACGGCAACTGCGCCTCGTGCCTGATCGAGGTCTCCTATGCGGATCCGACGGTGAAGAAGGGCATCACCCTCACCGAGAAGGAAAAGGCCAAGCTGCGCGAGCTGGGCAAGATCACCGCGCAGGAGATCCAGGATGCCGAGGTTCTCGACATGCCGCCGCGCTACCGGCTGGCCTGCCAGTTCATCGCCCGCGACGAGGATGTGACCGTGTCCTTCACCGGCGCCCCCGGCGGCGCCTGATCCTCACGGCGGACGCCCCGCTTGACAGGACGCGGGCGGCGCGGGAAGAAACGGGAAGAACGGGCCCGACGCGGCCCTTCTTCGCGGAGGCCCTTCCTGGCGGAGGCCGGTGCCCCGCGTGGAAGGAGGCGTCGGACCCGACGACCGGGGAAGTCCCGGCGGGAATGCGCAAGCGGCGATGGCGTCGCCGTGGGAGGGGGCACCCCTCCGGTGCTTGCGGGGCAACCCGCATCCGTCCTGTACGCCGGGACTCCTGCGGGGTCCCGATCACCGGGCCCCATCCGATGAGGTCCGAGATGGAACGTCCCGAAAACTACCGCTTCCACAACGGCGAGAAGGCACGCCTGCCCTTCGCGGCCGAAGAATACGCGACCCGGCTGGAAGGCCTGCGCGACCTGATGGAGCTGCATTCGCTCGATGCGGTCGTGCTGACCTCGATGCACAATGTCGCCTACTATTCCGGCTTTCTCTATTGCTCTTTCGGGCGGCCCTATGCCTGCGTCGTCACGCCCACCGATTGCGTGACGATCAGCGCGGGCATCGACGCGGGCCAGCCCTGGCGGCGCAGCGTCGGCGACAACATCACCTACACCGACTGGCAGCGCGACAATTTCTGGCGCACGGTGGCCGCGGTCGCCGGCACCGGCAAGGCCATCGGCTGCGAGGCCGACCATCTGACCATGGTTCAGGCGGAAAAGCTGAACGCCTTCCTCAAGCCCAGACGCGGCATGGATGTGGCGCCGGGCACGATGGCGCAGCGCATGGTCAAGTCGCCGGCCGAGATCGCGCTGATCCGTCAGGGCGCGCAGGTGGCGGATGCGGGCGGCTACGCCATCCGCGACGCGATCCGCGTGGGGGCGACCGAGCTGGAGATCGCGATGACCGGCCGCGACGCGATGGAGCGCGAGATAGCCCTGCGGTTCCCCGAGGCCGAGTACCGCGACAGCTGGGTCTGGTTCCAGTCCGGCCTGAACACGGACGGCGCGCACAACCCGGTCACGAACCGGGCGCTCGAACGCGGCGACATCCTCTCGCTCAACTGCTTTCCGATGATCTCGGGCTATTACACCGCGCTCGAGCGCACGCTCTTTCTGGGCGAGGTGGATGAGGCGAGCCTGCGGATCTGGGAGGCCAACGTCGCCGCGCATGAGTATGGCATCTCGCTGCTGAGGCCCGGCGCCTCCTGTGCCGAGGTGACGGCGAAGATCAACGCCTTCCTCGAGGAGCGCGACCTGCTGCGCTACCGCACCTTCGGCTATGGCCATTCCTTCGGCATCCTCTCGCACTACTACGGCCGCGAGGCGGGGCTGGAACTGCGCGAGGATATCGAGACCGTGATCGAGCCCGGCATGGTGATCTCGATGGAGCCGATGCTGACGCTTGGCGCCGGCCAGCCCGGCGCCGGCGGCTACCGCGAGCACGACATCCTCGTGATCACCGACGAGGGGAACGAGAACATCACCGGCTATCCCTATGGTCCGGGGTTCAACGTGATCGCCTGACGCAGGCGCGGCGGCAACGGTCGCCGGGCCTGCGATCTGCGGGCCCGGCGGGCGGAAGTGATCCTCTGGCGCCACGCCTGCGGCCTTTCCGTTCCCACACCCTTGACGCGATCCGCTGCGCCATGTCCGATCAACGGCATGTCCTCCAGCCAGATGGGTTCAACGTGACCGGCCGCATCCTCTCCTTCGCGCTGATGGCGCTTCTGCCGTTCCTCGCTGCCTGCGCTCAGGCGCCCGCTCCGCTGGAGGGGCCGAAGGAGCATCCGCTCTATCCCGGCATCCAGGATGGCGAGTTCTTCATCGAGCCGGTGCCGATGCGCTACCTGACGCCCGACGCCATCCGGCAGGAGGTGCCCTATGCCGGGCCCGAACGGCCGGGGACCATCGTCGTCGATACCTTCGCCCGGCGGCTCTACTATGTGCTCGAAGAGGGGCGGGCCATGCGCTACGCCATCGCCGTGGGACGCGCGGGCCTGGCCTTCCGCGGCTCGGCCACCGTGCAGCGCAAGCGCGAGTGGCCCTCGTGGCAACCCACCGCCAACATGGTCCGCACCCAGCCCGAGATGTATGCCCCCTACGCCGCGGGCCTTCCCGGCGGGCTCGAGAATCCGCTGGGGGCGCGCGCGCTCTACCTTTACCGCGGGGGGCGGGACACGATGTTCCGCATCCACGGCACGGTGCAGAACGCCTCGATCGGGCACGCCACGTCGGCGGGCTGCATCCGGCTCTTCAATCAGGATGCGATCGACCTCTACGACCGCACGCGCATCGGCACGCCGGTCAAGGTGCGCACGCAGGCCGAGTCGCTCGAGCTGGAGGGGCCGTTCCATGATGACGAGTTCGGCCGGATCGCCGCCGGCCCCGGCGAACCCCTGACCGAGGAGGAGCGCGTCCTTCTCTCGGGCATCCCGGCCACCGCCCGCTGAGGCGCCGCCGACGGCGGTCCCGAGCCGGAAGAAGCCGCGGTTCCTCCGGCACTTGCCTTCTGGCCCTTCCGGTCTTTGGCCTTTATACCCAAGCCGATGGTTCCTCTGGGGGGAGAGCAGAGCGATGAGCGTGAACAGCCCCGTCCGTCCGGTGATGGCGGCCGACATTCTGGCGCGGAAGGGCGGCGAGCCGCTTGTCTGCCTCACCGCCTACACGACGCCGATGGCGCGTCTGGTCGATGCCCATTGCGACATCACGCTGGTGGGCGACAGCCTCGGCATGGTGGTCCACGGCCTGCCCACGACGCTCGGCGTGACGATGGAGATGATGATCCTGCACGGCAAGGCGGTCGCCCGCGGCACCTCGCGCGCGATGCTCGTGATCGACATGCCCTTCGGCAGCTACGAGGAAAGCCCCGCGCAGGCCTTCGCCAGTGCCCGCCGCCTGATGGCCGAGACCGGCTGCGCGGCGGTCAAGCTGGAGGGCGGCCGACACATGGCCGGGACGATCCGCTTCCTCGTCGAGCGGGGCATTCCGGTCATGGCGCATGTCGGGCTCACGCCGCAGGCGGTCAATGCGCTGGGCGGTTACAAGGTTCAGGGCCGTGGCGCCGACGCGGACCGCGTGATGGAGGATGCCATCGCCGTGGCCGAGGCCGGGGCCTTCTCGGTCGTGCTCGAGAAGGTGCCCGATGGGCTCTCGCAGCGCATCACCCAGCGGATCGCGATCCCCACCATCGGCATCGGCGCCTCGGTCCATTGCGACGGGCAGGTGCTGGTGCTCGACGACATGCTGGGACTGTTTACCGATTTCCGCCCCAAGTTCGTCAAGCGGTATGGCGAACTCGGCACGGCGGCCGACGAGGCCATCGCCGCCTATGCGGCCGAGGTGCGCGCGCGCCGCTTTCCGGCGCCCGATCATGTCTTTCCCGACGAGCTGAAGGGGAAGCAGCCGTGACGCCCACCGTTCTTCGGTCGGTGGCAGAGCTGCGCGCCCGCGTTGCCGACTGGAAGGCCGCGGGCGCGACAGTGGGGGTCGTGCCGACGATGGGCGCGCTGCATGACGGGCACCTGAGCCTGGCCCGTCGGGCTCGCGCCTCCTGCGACCGGGTGATCGTGACGATCTTCGTCAACCCGCGCCAGTTCAACAACCCGTCCGATCTGGACAAGTACCCCCGGACCGAAGAGCAGGATGCCGCGCTTCTGGCGCAGGTGGGGGTGGATGCGGTCTTCGCCCCGCCGCCTGAGGAAGTCTATCCGCGCGGCTTTGCCACCACCGTCTCGGTGACGGGCGTCAGCGAGCCTCTGGAAGGCGCGCACCGGCCGGGCCATTTTGACGGGGTGGCCACGGTGGTGGCCAAGCTCTTCGGCATGACGCGCGCCGACCGTGCCTTCTTCGGCGAGAAGGACTGGCAGCAGCTGATGGTGGTGCAGCGGCTGGTGGCCGATCTCAACATTCCGATCGGGATCGAGGGCTGCCCCACGGTGCGCGAGCCCGACGGGCTGGCCATGTCCTCGCGCAACGTCCGCCTGTCGGCCGAGGGGCGCGCGCGGGCGCCGGCGCTCTGCCATGCGATGCAGGCGGCGGCGGCGGCAATGCGCGGCGGCCTGCCGGTCCCCGAGGCGCTGGCGCAGGCCCGCTCCGAGGTGCTGGCGGCGGGTTTCGAGGCCGTGGATTATCTCGAGCTGCGCACGGCGGATCTGCTTCTTCCGATGGAGCGGCTTCAGGGCGAGGGCCGGCTGCTGGCGGCGGCCACGCTCGAGGGCGTGCGGCTGATCGACAACATCCCCGTCTGAGGCGGTTGCCAGCTGTCAACCGCGCGCGGGGTGCCGCTCCGGGCCGCGCGCGTCACGCAGGGTCGAGCAGGTCGGCCAGCACCAGCGCCATGACCTTGGCGCTGTCCAGCATGTCCTGGATGCCCACCCACTCGTCGGGCTGGTGCGCCAGATGCAGCAGCCCCGGCCCGTAGGCGATGCAGTTCTTCAGCTTGCCGATCCGGTCGATGTGCTTCTGATCGTAGGTGCCGGGCGAGACCACATAATCCGCCTGCCGCGCCAGAACCCGCTCGATGGCGGCGGCGGTCGAGCGCACCACGGGGGCTTCGCGGTCGGTCAGGGTGGGCTGCACCTCGAAGAGGTCGCGGATCTCGAAGGCAAAGCCGGGGCGGCTCTCGGCCAGCCGGGCGGCGAGGGCGTGCAACTCGGCCTTCACCTCGGCCAGATCCTCCTCGATCAGGAAGCGGCGGTCGATCACGATGCGGCAACGGTCGGCCACGCAGGGGGCGGGCAGGCCGGTGTATCCGGGCTCCGGCTCCGGCTCGCCGCCGTGGATCGAGTTGATGTTGAGCGTCGATTGCCGCGCGCCCTCGGGCGTCACCGGCATCGCGGTGGTGCGGCCGGCGAGCAGCGGATAGAGCCGCTCCTCGATCTCGGAGAGCAGCGCCCCCATGTGCCGGATCGCGCTCTCGCCCAGGAAGGGCATCGAGCCGTGGGCGATCCGGCCCATGGTCTCGACCTCGGCCCACCAGACGCCGCGATGGCCGAGGCAGATCCGGTCCTTGTGCAGCGGTTCGGGGATCAGCACATGCTGGACATGGGCAAAGCGGCCCTGCCCGGCGAGGTAGGCCACGCCGCCAAAGCCGCCCGACTCCTCGTCGGCGGTGGCCGAAATCTCGATGCTGCCCGCAAAGTCCGGGCAGACGGCAAGAAAGGCCTCGGCCGCGATCACCGAGGCGGCGAGGCCGCCCTTCATGTCGCAGGCGCCGCGGCCATAGAGCCGGTCGCCCTCGACCTCGGCCCCGAACGGGTCGCGCGTCCAGCCGTGGCCCACCTCGACCACGTCATGATGCGAGTTGAAATGCACGCAGTCGCCCGGCCGCGCGCCCGCCCGCCGGGCGATCAGGTTCCAGCGCGGATGGGTCCCGGAATCGCCCGGCGCGCCCTCGGCGCGGATCAGTTCGACATCGAAGGCCGGCGCGAGGCGCGCGGCCAGCGTCTCGCAGATCTCGCGGTAGTTGCGCCCCGGCGGGTTCAGGGTCGGGATGCGCACCAGCTCCTGCGCCAGAGCGATCAGATCGGCGCGGCGGGACTCGACTTCGGCGATCAGGCGGCTGTCCTTCATGTCCGCAGAGTGCCCCGCCCGAGGCCGAAGGGCAACAGCGCGGCCATCTGCCCGATACCGCGACTTTCCGCCCCGCGCTAGAACGGCGCAGCGGCCCCTCCGGGCCGGGAAGGAGAAAGCGATGATCCTCGGATTCCTCCGCGTCGCACTGATCGGCGCCGTGGTGCTGACGGTGTTCTACGTCCTTTTGTCCATCTACTCGCGCTCGCTGCGGCGCGAGGCGCTGGAGAAGGAGTATGACGAGGGGTATGGCGACGGACCGCGTGAGGCCTATATCGAGGCCGGTATGAAGAAGTACGAGAAGGGTCTGCGCAAGAAGCTGATCCTGCTCGTCTATATCATTCCGGCCATAATCTTCACGGTCGTGTTCTGGACCCTGAATTACTCGTGAGGTTGTCATGCGTTATCTGAAATGGGCTCTTCTGGCGCTGGGGGCGGTTCTTGTCGTGTCCGCGCTGCACTACAACCTGCCGCGGCATGATGTGGTGCGGATCGTGGGCACCAACATCCAGCGGATCGATCCCGGCGACACGAGGGTGTTCGGCACCCTGAACTCCGGGGCGGACTCGCGCGCGGGCGCGACCTTCGGCAACGTGATCTACGCGATCTTCCCCGACGGGAAGCCCATGGTCTACCGCAACGAGGATACCGAATGGGGCTGGCCGCCCTATTTCAAGTTCAACAGCTCCGACATACAGGCCAAGGCCGAGGATCTGACCTCGACCGCGGGCGATCCGACCTGGGTCGTGGTGACGCGCTACGGCTGGCGCGTGCAGGTGTTGAGCATGTTCCCCAACGCGGTGAAACTGCGCGAGGTCGAGGGGCCGGAGGTCACCGTGATCCCGTGGTTCAACATCTTCTTCTTCATTGCGCTGGCCGGTCTGGCGATCCTCGTGCGGGGCATGTGGATGCAGTTCCGCGAGCGCACGATCGATCCCGCGCTCGAGGACATGGGGGATGCTTGGGACACCCGATCCGACCTCGCCCGGAAACGCGCCCGCACCAACGTGGGCCGCTTCAAGGCCTGGATGCGGTCTCTGAGAAGCTGATCCTGCGGCGGGCCCGAAGGCCGCGGCCAGAGAGGACGGAAAAGGCGCCGGGGCAGGGACCCAGGCGCCTTTTGATGTGAGGACCGCGCCTCTCAGCCGCGCAGCGTGGCGCCCGTGGCTTTCGAGACCTTCTCGACGATCTTGGCCGAGACCGCCTCGATGTCCTTGTCGTTCAGCGTCCGGTCGGTGGGCTGGAGCCGCACCGTCAGCGCGAGCGACTTCTTGCCCGGCCCCATCTGCGCCTCGGCCTTCTCGCCGGTGAACTGGTCGAACACCCGGACGCTCTCGATCAGCGCCTTGTCGGCGCCCTGCGCGGCATTCACCAGCGCCAGCGCCTCGACCGAAGCATCGACCACGAAGGCGAAGTCGCGCTCGACCGCCTGCAGGTCCGAGAGTTTCAGCGCGGGCCGCGTGGGCGTCTTGACCTTCGGCAGCGGCACATTGGCCACGAGGACGGTGAAGGCCACCGCGGGCCCCTTCACGTCCATCTCGCGCAGGATGCGGGGATGGACCTCGCCGAAGGTGGCCAGCACATTCGGCCCGAGGCCCACGATCCCCGACCGGCCGGGGTGCCACCAGCCCGGCACCTTGCGGCTGATCTGCATCCGGGCCGGCGCGCCCACGGCGGCCAGCACCGCCTCGGCATCGGCCTTCGCGTCATAGACATCGACGGGGCGGCGCGAGCCGAAGGGATCGCGCGGGGCCACGGCCCCCACCAGAAGGCCCGTCGCCTGCAACTGCTGCTCCCCCGGCTCGCCGCCCGAAAAGACCGGCCCGATCTCGCAGAGCGCGATGTCGGCAAAGCCGCGGGCCTGGTTGCGGGCCGCCGCCCGCAAGAGGCCCGGCAGCAGGTCCGGGCGCAGGTGGGTCATCTCGGACGAGATCGGATTCTCGACCCGCACCGCCTCGGTCCCGCCGCCGAAGAGCTTCGCCGCGGCCTCGTCGATGAAGCTGTAGGTGACGCATTCGTTGTAGCCGAGCGCGGCCAGCGTCCGCCGCGCCGTCTGCTCGCGCACCTGGAGCGTGGTGAGGATCGGCTTCGGCACGCCGGCCTGCGCGCGGGGCAGGGGCTTGCCCTTCAGCTTGGTGAGCGAGGCCACGCGGGCGATCTCTTCCACCAGATCGGCTTCGCCCTGCACGTCGGGCCGCCAGCTGGGCGGGGCGGCCATGTCGCCCTCGAAGGTGAAGCCGAGCGCCTCGAGCGTGGCGCGCTGCTCGGCCGCGGGGATGTCCATGCCGACGAGGCTCACCACCCGCTTCGGATCGAAGCGATAGGCGCGCGACGTGTCGGGCACCGCACCGTCCATCACCACCTCCGAAGCCTCGCCGCCGCAGAGGTCGAGGATCATCCGGGTCGCCAGCTCGAGCCCCGGCAGGGTGAAGGCCGGGTCCACGCCGCGCTCGAACCGGTAGCGGGCGTCCGAGACGATCTTGAGCGCGCGGCCGGTGGCCGCGATGGTGATCGGGTCCCAGTAGGCGCTTTCGAGGAAGACCTCGGTGGTCTCTTCGGTGCAGCCCGAAAGCTCGCCGCCCATGATGCCGGCCAGCGACTCGGGCTGCTCATCGTCCGAGATCAGCATCTGGCCCGCGCGCACGGTGTAGCTCTTGCCGTCCAGCGCCAGCAGTTCCTCGCCGCCCTCTGCGGCATGGATGCGCAGGCCGCCCTTGATCCTGGCGACGTCGAAGACGTGCAGCGGGCGGTTCAGCCCGATGGTGAAGTAGTTGGTGATGTCCACCAGCGCCGAGATCGGGCGCAGGCCCACGGCGCGCAGCCGTGCCTGCAGCCAGTCGGGCGAGGGGCCGTTCTTCACGCCGCGGATGGTGCGACCGGCAAAGAGCGGGCAGCCCTTCTCCTTCAGCTCGGGCGCGATGGTCACGCTGACGGGCGAGGGGAAGCGACCGGCCACCGGCTCGATCGGAAGCGGCCGGAGGGTGCCGAGGCCTCGGGCGGCGAGGTCGCGTGCCAGGCCGCGGACGCCCAGACCGTCAGGCCGGTTCGGGGTGATCTTCACCTCGATCACCGGATCGTTCACGCCCTTGTAGTCGATGAAGCGCACGCCGAGCGGCGCGTCCGCGGGCAGGTCGATGATGCCGTCGTGATCATCCGACAGCATCAGTTCCCGCTCGGAGCAGAGCATGCCGTTCGACTCGACGCCCCGGATCACGCCGGGCTTCAGATCGACGCCGGTGCCGGGCACATGGGTGCCGACGGGCGCGAAGACCCCCACGAGGCCGGTGCGGGCGTTCGGCGCGCCGCAGACCACCTGAACCTCCTCGGAGGGGGCGTCAGGGCCGTTGGGCCAGGTTTCGACCCGGCAGAGGCGGAGCCGGTCGGCGTTCGGATGCGGCTGGGCCTCGATCACGCGGCAGATGCGGAAGGCGCCGAGCACCTTTGCCGGGTCTTCGACCCCTTCGACCTCGTGGCCGAGGTCGGTCAGGGCGGTCACGATCTCGTCGAGCGGGGCCTCGGTCTCGAGGTGATCCTTCAGCCAGGACAGGGTGAATTTCATCGGGCGCCCCTCGGAAATGATTGCGGTTCGGGCCTTAGCGCAAACGGGCGCGAAGGGGAAGGCCGGGGTTTCCGGGCGGGAAACGGCCTGTTCGGAAGACCGTCGGCCGGCGCCATTCTTTTGCCCGGAATCGCGTGGAGGTTGAGGGGATGGACAAGATGCTTGCTCTTCCCGCGAACCGCCGATCTCTGATCGGGCCCTTTCGGCTCTGTCTGCTGCTCGCGCTGCTGGCGCTGCTGGGGCTGCAGTCCCTGCGGGGGCCGGACATGCGAACCCCGCCAGCACCACAGGCGCCGGCGGGGCGATGACCTTGGCCTGTCAGGCCTGTCCGATCAGAAGCCGATCTTCGGCAGCGAGAACTCGGGCAGGCTCAGGCTCGGCAGGCTCAGCTCGGGCAGCGAGAAGCTGGGCATCGTCAGTTCGGGCAGATGGGCCCGAACGGCCGCCCAGTCGATGTAGGTCGAGAGATAGCCGACCGTCAGCATGGCCAGCACCAGCAGCATCAGGCGGAACCCCTGCGCCGAGAAGCGGAAGGCCAGCTCCTTGCGGTAGAGATCCTCGATCAGCTGATCCTGCAGGCGGCGCGCGGCTGTCGCATCATCCGTGCTGTTGGTCAGGATGCGGTGCGTCTCGATCTGATCCACCGGCGAGAGGCCGAAGGCCAGCCGCAGCACGAAGGGCAGGCAGCAGACGGCAAGGCCGATCAGCAGGAGCCGCCCCGGCTGCCAGCTCGGGATCGAGAAGGCGAAGGTCAGCTCGGCCCCCAGCAGCACGGCCCAGAGCGCGACCAGCGTGGCGCTGCGGATCTCGACCTTGCGGAGGAAGGACTGCAGCACCTCCTGCGCCTCGGGGCTGCGGTCGGTGACATTGCCCGGCGCGTTGGCCTGAAGCTGGCCGTAAAGCTGGAAGCGCCTGCGCCACATCGGATAGCGCCGTGCGGCGGGATATTCGGGGTAGCGGAACTGGCGCCGCAACTCGAGATAGTAGATCGCGGCGAAATACCAGACGACGAGGGTCGCCGCGATGACGTTCTGGATCGTGACGATTTGGTGCACACTAACCATGACCGGACCCTTTACCATGATCCGGTCAGGGTATCAGCGTGAGAGCCCCCCTGCCAGATCAGGCATGTCCAGAGCGGCAAAGCCATAGTGACGCAGCCAGCGCAGGTCGCTTTCGAAGAAGGCGCGCAGATCCGGGATGCCGTATTTCAGCATCGCGATGCGGTCGATCCCCATGCCGAAGGCGAAACCCTGCCACTCGTCAGGGTTGACGCCGGCCGCCGCCAGCACCTTGGGATGCACCATGCCCGAGCCCAGGATCTCGAGCCAGCCGTCGCCCTCGCCGATCTTCAGCTGTCCGCCCTCCCACGAGCAGCGGATGTCCACCTCGGCGGACGGCTCGGTGAAGGGGAAATGCGAGGCGCGGAAGCGCAGCTCGACGCTCGGCACCTCGAAGAAGGCGCGGCAGAATTCCTCGAGCACCCACTTGAGGTTGGCCATCGAGATGTCGCGGTCGATGGCCAGCCCCTCGACCTGATGGAACATCGGCGTGTGGGTCTGGTCCATGTCCATGCGGTAGACGCGGCCGGGCGCGATCACCCGGATCGGCGCGCCCTGCGCCTGCATGGCGCGGATCTGCACCGGCGAGGTGTGGGTGCGCAGGACGTGCGGCGGGCGGGGATCGCCCTCGGCGCGCGCCATGAAGAAGGTGTCATGCTCCTGCCGGGCGGGGTGCTCGGGCGGGATGTTCAGCGCGTCGAAGTTGAACCAGTCGCTTTCGACCTGCGGGCCTTCGGCCACGGCGAAGCCCATGTCGGCGAAGATCGCGGTCAACTCGGCCATCACCTGGCTCACGGGATGGATCGTGCCCATCCGGCGCGGGCGGCCGGGCAGCGTCACGTCGAGCCACTCGGTCTTCAGTCGCGCATCCAGCGCCGCATCGGCCAGCCCCTGCTTGCGGGCGCGCAGGCTTGCGTCGATCTCGTCGCGCAGCCGGTTCAGCGCGGCGCCGGTGGTCTGGCGTTCTTCCGGCGACATCTGGCCCAGCTCGCGCATCTTGAGGCTGATCTCGCCCTTCTTGCCCAGAGCCGCCAAGCGGACCTCCTCGAGCGCGGCCTCGTCGGCGGCGCTGGCGATGGCCTCGATATATTTGCCTCTGAGCGTGTCGAGCGCGGTCATGTCAGCCTCCGGTGCAGGTGAGCGGGTGCTACCGGGCGAGGGACGCTTTGTCCAGAGCAGCAATCCTCGCCGGGGCGTGACATGAAAAAGCCCCGCCACCCGGAGGGTGCGGGGCCTTTCCGGGAACTGTCGCGGGCCTCAGGCCAGCGCGGCCTTCGCGCGGGCGGCGATGGCGTTGAACGCCTCGGGCTCGTGCACGGCGAGATCGGCGAGCACCTTGCGGTCCACCTCGATACCGGCCTTCGACAGGCCGTTGATGAAGCGCGAGTAGGTCATCTCGAGGTCGAACAGCCGGACGGCGGCGTTGATCCGCTGGATCCACAGCGCGCGGAAGCTGCGCTTGCGGGCCTTGCGGTCACGGGTCGCGTACTGGTTGGCCTTGTCGACGGCCTGGGTCGCGGTGCGGAAGTTGGTGGAGCGGGCGGCGTAGTAGCCCTTCGCGGCCTTGATGACCTTGCGGTGGCGGGCGTGGGTGACCTTGCCGGACTTGACGCGGGACATGTGAAGCTCTCCTTACCGGTCGTAGGGCATGTATTTCTTGACGATCTTCGCGTCGGCGTCGGACAGGATCATGGTCCCGGTGACGTCGCGGATGAATTTCGTCGAGCGTTTGATCATGCCGTGGCGCTTGCCGGCGGGGCCGGCCTTCACCTTGCCGGTGGCGGTGAAGCTGAACCGCTTCTTCGCCGCGGACTTGGTCTTCATCTTGGGCATTTCCATCTCCTCTTGCGAGTGGTCAAGCACGACTCGGCATGCCTCTCCGGCCGGCCGTGCGGGTTTGAAGGCCGCTCCCATAGCCGGGAGCGGGCCGGTGCGCAAGCGGAAAGCCCTATTCGGGGTCGCCGCTGTAGATCAGCCGCTCGTCGCAGGGGGCGACGCGCAGGATGTTGGTGGTGCCGCGCACGTTGAAGGGCACGCCCGCGACCACGGCGATCTGCTCGTGCTCGCGCGCGAAGCCGTCGGCGAGGGCGGTGCGGGCGGCGCAGATCACCGCGCCCTTGAACCGCTCCTGCGGCTCGGTCACGACGCAGTGGGTGCCCCAGGTCAAGGAGAGGCGACGCGCCGTCTCGACCAGCGGGGTCAGGGCGACGATCGGCACCCGCGGCCGCTCGCGCGCCACCAGCGACACGGTCGTGCCGGTCTGGGTGAAGCAGCAGATGGCCTTGATCGGCGTGTTCTCGGCGATTTCGCGGGCGGCGGCCACGATGGCATCGGCGACGCTGGTGCGGCGGGCGGAGCGGCTCGCCTCGATGATGTCGCGATAGACCGGGTCGCTCTCGACCGAGATGGCGGTGTTGTTCATCGTCGTGACCGCCTCGATCGGGTAGGAGCCCGCGGCGGATTCGGCCGACAGCATCACCGCGTCGGCGCCCTCGTAGATGGCCGTCGCCACGTCCGAGACCTCGGCGCGGGTGGGCATGGGCGAGTCGATCATCGACTCGAGCATCTGGGTCGCCACGATCACGGGCTTGGCCGCCGCGCGGGCGCCCCGCACGAGGCGCTTCTGGATCGGCGGCACCGCCTGCACTGGCAGTTCCACCCCCAGATCGCCGCGGGCGACCATGATCCCGTCGGAGACCGCGAGGATCGCGTCATAGGCCTTCACGGCCGCGGGCTTCTCGATCTTGGACAGGATCGCCGCCCGGCCGCGGGCGAGGCTGCGCGCCTCTTCCACGTCCTCGGGACGCTGCACGAAGGACAGCGCCAGCCAGTCCACGCCCAGTTCGCAGACGAACTCGAGATCGCGGCGGTCCTTTTCGGACAGCGCGGCCAGCGGC
Organism: Cereibacter sediminicola; assembly: GCF_007668225.1. Lineage (NCBI taxonomy): Bacteria > Pseudomonadati > Pseudomonadota > Alphaproteobacteria > Rhodobacterales > Paracoccaceae > Cereibacter > Cereibacter sediminicola. Next base: position 176,588 of record NZ_VDEK01000004.1, read on the forward strand.
AGCACCACGTCGGGCACGTTCACGCCCTTGCGGTTCGAGATGGTGCCGCCCACGGTCACGATGCAATTGGCAAAGTCGGGGCCGCACTCGGCGACCTCGAGCCGGATCTTGCCGTCGTTCACCAGCAGCGACGAGCCGGGCTCCAGCGCCGCGAAGATCTCGGGATGGGGCAGGTTCACCCGCTCGGCCGTGCCCGGCGCGGGGTCCAGATCCAGCCGGAAGCGGGCGCGCTCGACCAGCTCTTCCGACCCGTTGGCAAAGGTGCCGACGCGGAGCTTCGGCCCCTGCAGGTCGGCGAGGATGCAGACCGGCGTTCCCGTGTCCGCCTCGATCTGGCGCAGCGTCTGGTGCCGTGCGCGGATGTCGTCATGCGATCCGTGGCTCATGTTCAGCCGGAACACGTCCGCTCCGGCCTCGAACAGCGCGCGGATGGTGGCATAGTCGTTGGAGGCCGGCCCCAGTGTGGCCACGATCTTTACATTGCGAAGGCGTCTCATCCTGCCTCGTTTCCTTGTCGTTCTGTCGATGTCGTGGTGGGCCGGTCCCTCTATGGCCGAAAGCCGGGGGCGCGGCAACTGGCGCTTTTTGCCAATGCGTCCTAAACCGGGAGGCTGACATGGATGTGACGGAGTGGCTGATGGACGCCTTCGAGATCGTGGGAGCGGAGCGCCCCTCGCGCTGGCTGGTGACCTGCGACCATGCCTCGAACCGCGTGCCGCCCGAGGTGGCGGGGGGCGATCTGGGCCTGCCGCCCGCCGAGATGGAGCGGCACATCGCCTATGACGTGGGCGCGGCCGGCGTGGCCAGGGCGCTGGCCGAGCGGCTGGACGGGCCGTGCGTGCTTTCCACCTTCTCGCGGCTGGTGATCGATCCGAACCGGGGCGAGAAGGACCCGACGCTGGTGATGCGCCTCTATGACGGGACGATCATCCCCGCCAACCGGCATGTGGATTCGGCCGAGGTCGAGCGGCGGCTCGAGACGCTCCATCGGCCCTATCACGCGGCGCTGGCCCGGCTGGCGGCGCGGCGGGCGGATACGGTGATCGTGGCGATCCATTCCTTCACGCCGCGGCTGCAGGGCAGGGGGCCGCGGCCCTGGCATGTGGGCATCCTGCATTCGCCGCTGAACGACCGCTTCAGTCGGGCGCTGATCGAGAGGCTGCGGGCCGAACCCGATCTCTGCGTGGGCGACAACCAGCCCTATCTCGGCCATCTGCCGGGGGATTCCATCGACCGGCACGCCCTGCAGCGCGGCCGTCTGAACACGCTGATCGAGCTGCGCCACGACCTGATCCGGCACGAGGCCGAGCAGGCGGGCTGGGCCGAAAGGCTGGCGCCGATCCTCGAGGAGGTGCTCGCCGCCTGCCCGGAATGAGAACGGGCGGCCCCTGGCCGCCCGCACGGTTCCGCTGGCAGGGGCGCCGCTCAGACGGCGGCCTTCAGGCTTTCCTCGAGGTAGAGTTCGCGCAGGCGGGCGGCCACGGGGCCCGGCGTGCCGGTGCCCACCGCCTTGCCGTCGATCTCGACCACCGGCAGCACGAACGCCGAGGCCGAGGTGAAGAAGGCCTCGTCGGCGCCTTGCGCCTCCTCGATGGTGAAGGGGCGCTCCTCGACCTCCATCTGCGCCTCGCGCGCGAAGCGGACGACGGCGGCGCGCGTGATCCCGTGCAGGATGTCGTTGGACAGGTCGCGGGTGACGATCTTGCCGCCCTTCACGATATAGACGTTGTTCGAGGTGCCTTCGGTCACGAACCCGTCCTCGACGAACCAGGCGTCATCGACATGGGCCTTCTTCGCCGCCATCTTGGCCATCGACGGATAGAGCAGCTGCACCGTCTTGATGTCGCGCCGGCCCCAGCGGATGTCGGGGATCGAGATGACCTTGATGCCGACCCGGGCGACCGGATTGGCGGCGAGGCCCGGCTTCGACTGGGTGAAGAGCACCACGGTCGGCTTCGTGTCGGCCGGCGGGAAGGCGAAGTCGCGGTCGCCGGGATTGCCGCGGGTGATCTGGAGATAGACCATCCCCTCCTCGATCCCGTTGCGCGCCACCAGTTCACGGTGAACCTCGAGCAGCTCCTCGGTGCTCATGGGAGTGGCCATCTCCAGCTCGTTCAGCGAGCGTTCGAGGCGCGCGGCATGGCCGGCAAAGTCGATCAGCTTGCCGCCGAGGACCGAGGTGACCTCATAGACGCCGTCGGCCATCAGGAAGCCCCGGTCGAAGATCGAGACGGTGGCTTCTTCCTCGGGGAGATACTCCCCGTTCACATAGACGGTGCGGCTCATGTTCAACCCCAGAGTTCGGCGGATGGAGGATGGATGCCGGCCTCGTCGAAGACGAGCGGCTGCTCGCGGTCTTCTGCCAGAAGCAGAGGGCCGTCAAGATCGACGTAAGACGCACCCTGCGCAACAAGCGTGGCCGGCGCCATCGCAAGCGAGCTGCCCACCATGCAGCCGACCATCAGCCCGTAGCCCTCGGCCTGCGCCGCCTCACGCAGCGCCAGCGCCTCGGTCAGCCCGCCGGTCTTGTCGAGCTTGATGTTGATCACGTCATACTTGCCCTTGAGGCCGGGCAGCGAGTGGCGGTCGTGGCAGGATTCGTCGGCGCAGACCGGCAGCGGGCGGGCGATCTCGGCCAGCAGCTCGTCCTGATCGGCCGGCAGCGGCTGTTCGACCAGCGCGACGCCCAGGCGCAGCAGATGCGGGGCGAGGTCGGAATAGACATCCGCGGTCCAGCCCTCGTTGGCATCCACGATGATCCGCGTCGCAGGAGCGCCGCGGCGCACCGCCTCGAGCCGGGGCATGTCGTCGGGCGTGCCGAGCTTGATCTTCAGGAGCGGCCGGTGCGCGTTCCGCGCCGCCGCGGCCTGCATCTTCTCGGGCGTGTCGAGCGAGAGGGTGAAGGCCGTGACCTGCGGCTGCGGCGCAGGCAGGCCCAGAAGCTGCCAGACGCGCTTGCCGGAATCCTTCGCCTCGAGATCCCAGAGCGCGCAATCCACCGCGTTCCGCGCAGCACCCGCGGGCAGCAGCGACTGGAGATCGGCCCGCGTCAGGTTCTCGGGCAGGGTGGCGATCTGGGCGGCGACGCTGTCCAGCGTCTCGCCGTAGCGGGCGTAGGGGACACATTCGCCCCGCCCGCTGAGGCCCTCGCGCGTGACCGTGACGGTCAGCACATGCGCCTCGGTGCGCGAGCCGCGCGAGATGGTGAAGGTTTCCGCGAGCCGGAAGCTCTCGGGGGTGACGGTGATCATGGCGGCTCCTCCGGCCGTGCGTGTCCAGGGCTGCGGGCGGACCCGCAGGCGGGGCGGGCCGCGGACCGGCCGGGACGGGCCCGGCCGGCGCAGGCCCTGCGGAAGCGGAGGCTACACGGCCATCAGCGCATCGACCAGACGACCGGCGCCATGACGGAAGGGATCGACGGTCGGCAGGCCGGTGCGGGCCTCGACCTCGGCGCAATAGGCCCGCGCCTCCTCGTCCGAGAGGGCCTGGGTGTTGATCGAGCAGCCGACCGCCACGCAGGCGGGATTGGCCACCCGCGCCATGGCGAGCGCCGCGTCCCGCACCTGCTCGATCGAGGGCAGGGTGTAGTCGGGCAGGCCGCGCATGTGGGTCCGCGTCGGCTCGTGGCAGATGATTAGCGCATCGGGCTGCCCGCCGTGGATCAGGGCCAGCGTGACGCCCGAGTAGCTGACATGGAAGAGCGAGCCCTGGCCCTCGATCAGGTCCCAGTGGTCGGCGTCGTTGTCGGGCGTGAGATATTCGATCGAGCCCGCCATGAAATCCGCGATCACCGCGTCGAGCGGCACGCCGTCGCCGGTGATGAGGATGCCGGTCTGGCCCGTCGCGCGGAAGCTGCACTTCAGCCCGCGCTCGCGCATTTCGCGGTCGATGCAGAGCGCCGTGTACATCTTGCCGATCGAGCAGTCGGTGCCCACGGCCAGCATCCGCTTGCCGCTGCGCTTGCGGCCGTTGGCGATCGGATAATCCACCTCCGGCACGCGCACGTCATGCAGAGCCCGTCCAGTGGCGCGGGCGACGGCGGCCAGATCCTCTTCGTCGCGCAGGAGGTTGTGCAGGCCCGAGGCGAGGTCGAACCCTTCCTCGAGTGCCGCGATCAGCACCTTCTTCCAGGCCTGCGAGATCACGCCGCCGCGGTTGGCCACGCCGATCACCAGCGTCCTGCAGCCCGCCGCCTTCGCCTCGGCCAGCGTCATGTCCGGCAGGCCCATGTCGGCCTTGCACCCTTCCATCCGGTATTGCCCCACCGCGAACTCGGGGCGCCAGTCCTTGATGCCCTGCGCCACCTTGGCGGCCAGGGCGTCCGGCGCATCGCCGAGAAAGAGAAGGTAGGGTGTCTGGATCATGTCGGGCATCCTTGAAAGTGTCCTCGGGATCATGCGCGGCATTCTTGCGAATTGCATCGCAATTCATCCCTCGTGAGGCAACATGTGAACAAGATTGTTCGGCCAGAAGGCGTATTGGCCGAAGAATGACGCGCCACTGATCGGTTTGGCGCAATCTCTGATCCGCCGGCCGGAGTTTTCTGCAACCGCGAAACGGACTTGCGCTGCGCAGCGCAATATAATAACCAATCTCGCCAGAGAGATGAAACTTCATTGCCGAGAGATCCGATGAGCTTCCGACTTCAGCCTCCGCCGCCCGCCCGTCCGAACCGCTGCCAGCTGTTCGGTCCCGGCTCGCGGCCCGCCCTGTTCGAGAAGATGGCGGCCTCGGCGGCGGACGTCATAAATCTCGATCTGGAAGATTCGGTTGCGCCCGACGACAAGCCTCAGGCCCGCCTGAACATCATCGAGGCGATCAACACGCTCGACTGGGGAAGGAAATATCTCTCGGTGCGGATCAACGGGCTCGACACGCCCTTCTGGTACCGCGACGTGGTGGACCTGCTCGAGCAGGCGGGCGATCGGCTCGACCAGATCATGATCCCCAAGGTGGGCTGCGCCGCGGACGTCTATGCCGTCGATGCGCTGGTGACGGCGGTCGAGCGAGCCAAAGGCCGCACGAACCCCGTCAGCTTCGAGGTGATCATCGAATCGGCCGCCGGCATCGCCCATGTCGAGGAGATCGCCGCCGCGTCTCCGCGGTTGCAGGCCATGAGCCTGGGCGCCGCCGATTTCGCCGCTTCGATGGGAATGCAGACCACTGGTATCGGTGGGACGCAGGAAAACTACTACATGTTGCATGAGGGGCAGAAGCACTGGTCCGATCCGTGGCACTGGGCGCAGGCGGCCATCGTGGCGGCCTGCCGCACGCACGGGATCCTGCCAGTGGATGGCCCCTTCGGCGACTTCTCGGACGATGAGGGCTTCCGCGCCCAGGCGCGCCGCTCGGCCACCCTTGGCATGGTGGGCAAGTGGGCGATCCACCCCAAGCAGGTGGCTCTGGCGAACGAGGTATTCACCCCCTCCGACAAGGCGGTAGCCGAGGCGCGCGAGATCCTCGCCGCGATGGAAGCCGCCAAGGCGCGCGGGGAAGGAGCGACGGTTTACAAGGGAAGACTTGTTGACATCGCGTCCATCAAACAGGCAGAAGTGATCGTAAGGCAGGCGGAAATGATCTCAGCCTGAGCCATACCGGAGCTGCGGTGAGTTGGGAGGCAAGCCGCAGCAAATCGGGAGGACGCACGCCCCGGACCCCGGTCCGGGGCGTTGCTGTGTTCAGAGCAGCGGCACGCAGATCTCGGTGACCAGTTCGTTCGACGGCGTATCCATCGCCGCGTTGCGGTAGATCTCGATCACCGGCCCCTCGGTCTGCAACTCGCCGGCGGCGGGCAGCCATTCGTCGAAGAGGTAGCGGTAGGCATTGGCAAGGCCCGAGTAGGGCCCGGTGTAGCGCAGGACCGCATGGCGCCCGCCGGCCAGGCGCAGCTCCTCGAGCGGGGCGGCGATGGGCATCGTCTCGGGCACCTGGATCGCGGCATGGCTGTGCAGCGCGCCCGGGGGCGTGGAGACGGGATTGTCCCAGTAGATGCCGATCATGCAGCCGGCCTGCGACAGCAGGCCCCGCTCCTCGAGGATCTGGCAGGTCTGGCCGAAGGTGCAGCCGATCTCCTCGAACGCGCCGGCATGGCGCAGGGCAGCGAGGCGGCGAGGGGTCTTTTCACGGATATGCACGGGGTACATGGCCTTGGCTCCTCAACTCGTCACGGACACCGGCCCATGTTGGCCCATTTCGCGGCCCTCGCTCGTGTGGCATCTTGACCGGCCCGCGCGTCAAAGCCCCTGCTGCGGCGTCGGTGCACCGGCTGCCTGTGTCGCAGCCTCCCGGTCCTCATGTTGCATTTGCCCCCGCCCGGCTGCATATACCGTGCCGGTCCGCACGGAGTGTCCGCGATGAACTATCTCGAATTCGAAAAGCCTCTCTCCGAGATCGAGGGCAAGGCCGAGGAGCTGCGCGCGCTCGCGCGGGGCAACAAGGAGATGGACGTCGAGAAGGAGGCGGCGGCGCTCGACCGCAAGGCCGAGGCGCTGCTGAAGGACCTCTACAAGGATCTGACGCCCTGGCGGAAGTGCCAGGTCGCGCGCCACCCCGACCGTCCGCACTGCAAGGACTATATCGAGGGGCTCTTCACCGAATACATGCCGCTCGCCGGGGATCGGAACTTTGCCGACGATCATGCGATCATGGGCGGGCTCGCACGGTTCAACGACAACCCGGTGGTGGTGATCGGGCAGGAGAAGGGCCACGACACCAAGACCCGGATCGAGCGCAACTTCGGCATGGCCCGCCCCGAGGGCTATCGCAAGGCGATCCGCCTGATGGATCTCGCCCACCGGTTCCGTCTGCCGGTGATCACGCTGGTGGACACGCCCGGCGCCTATCCCGGCAAGGGCGCCGAAGAACGCGGACAGGCCGAGGCCATCGCGCGCGCCACGCAGAAATGTCTGGAAATCGGCGTGCCCCTGGTGACGGTGGTGATCGGTGAGGGCGGCTCGGGCGGGGCGGTGGCGCTGGCCACGGCGAACCGGATCGCGATGCTGGAACATTCGGTCTATTCGGTGATCTCGCCCGAGGGCTGCGCCTCGATCCTGTGGAAGGACGCCGAGAAGATGCGCGAAGCGGCCGAGGCGCTGCGCCTGACCGCGCAGGACCTGCACAAGCTGGGCGTGATCGACCGGATCATCAAGGAGCCGCTGGGCGGCGCGCAACGCGGCCGGCGCGAGACGGTCGAGGCCGTGGGCAAGGCCATCGAGATGATGCTGAAGGAGCTGGTGGGCCGCAAGCCCGAGTGGCTGATCAAGGACCGCCGCAACAAGTTCCTCGACATGGGGTCGAAGGGCCTCGCGGCTTGAGTCCCTGGCTTCTGGTGCTGGTTGCGGGCCTGCTCGAGACCGGCTGGGCGCTGGGCCTGAAATACTCCGATGGCTTCACCCGCCCGCTGCCGAGCGTGCTGACCGTCGCCGGCGCGCTGGCGAGCTTCTGGCTTCTGAGTCTGGCCATGAAGAGCCTGCCCGTCGGCACGGCCTACGCGGTCTGGGTGGGCATCGGCGTCGTGGGAACGGCGCTCCTCGCCATGGCGCTGTTCGGCGAGCCCGCCTCTCCGCTCCGGCTCGCGGGGATCGCGCTCATCGTGGCGGGGATCGTGGCGCTCAAGCTCGCCTGAGGCGGCGGCTGGTTTCCGACAATTCGATGCACTGGGGGCCGGGGCAGCAACCTTCCCGAAACTTCCCCCTGCGAGCTTTCGCCGCGGAAGCGGAGGCTTGGAATGTTCACAAAGGTCTGGAACGGGCGCAGGTTCACCTTCCGGTGGGTACCGGAAGAGGATGAGGCCGCCGCGCAGGCCGAGGGGCTCTTTCCCGATGAGGCGCGGGTTCTGACCGACCGGGGCCTTCGCGCGGTCGGCGCCCTTTGTCCGGGGGATCTGCTGTGGTGCCGCGGAAGGCGCTACCTGCCGCTCAAGGCGCTGGAGCGTCGGGTCCTGCAACCCGAACTTCTGGGGGACCCGCGCCTCTGGCCGGTTCGGATTGCAGCCGGCGCGCTGGGCCCGGATGTGCCGTCAGCCGCGCTGCTGGTGCTGCCGGATCAACGTCTTGTCCTCTCCGGCCGTCGGCAGGAGGGCGCGCGTCCGCAGGAGGCGCTCGTCCCCGCGGTGGCATTGGTCACTGGCCGCGGTGTCACGCAACGCCAGCCCGAGAGGCCCGTGGCGACCACGCGCCTCGTGCTCGATGACGGGGCGGCCCTGCTGGTCGAGAACCTGCTCTGCGCCTCGGCGCGGCGTCGCATCCTCTTCGGCTGCGAGCCGCTGTTCCGCGGCAGGCCGTCGGCCGAACGTCAGGGGGTGCCCGGCCCCTGATCCGGCTGCGCCGCGCCGTTCGCCCTGTCACGAGCGGGTGAGACGCTGGAACCCGGCCCGATGCGGCCCGTTGCCGGGGCGAAACCGACAGGGAGACGTCACGATGAAGCGCCTGATGCCACTTGCCCTTCTGCTCGCCCCCGCAACCGCTCTCGCGCAACCGGTGGAGCAGGGGCCCGCCAGTACCGACTTCGAGCCGGCGTTCGAGAACCAGACCCGAGCCCCGGCCCTGCCCGAGACCGAGGTGGAGGCCCGGAGCTTCGTCGGCGGGCTGGAACATCCCTGGGGCATTGCCACGCTGCCCGAGGGCGGTTGGCTGGTGACCGAGCGGCCGGGGCGGCTCAGGGTGGTCTCGGCCGACGGCGACCTGTCCGATCCGGTCTCGGGCCTGCCCGAGGTGGATGCGCGCCGACAGGGCGGGCTGCTGGACGTGGCCGTGGGGCCCGACTTCGCCAATGACCGCAGGATCTACTGGACCTACGCCAAGTCGGTCGAGGGCGGCACCGTCACGGCCGCCGCCCGCGGCGTCCTCTCGGACGATCTCACCGAGGTGACCGAGGTCGAGGACATCTTCGTGCAGGAGCCTCCTTCGGCGGCCGCCATGCACTACGGCTCGCGCATCGTCTTTGACGGCGAGGGTCATGCCTTCATCACCACGGGCGAACATTCCATCGAGGCCGAGCGGGACCGCGCGCAGGATCTGGGCACAAGCTACGGCAAGGTGATCCGCGTCGCGCTGGACGGCTCGGTGCCCGAGGGCAATCCGTTCGCCGAGGGCGAGGGGCTCGAGACGATCTGGACCTACGGTCACCGCAACATCCAGAGCGCCGATTTCGCCCCCGACGGGCGGCTCTGGATCATCGAGCACGGCCCCAAGGGCGGAGACGAGCTCAATCTGATCGAGGCGGGCGCCAACTACGGCTGGCCGGAGGTGAGCTATGGCGTGAACTATGACGGCACGCCCGTCGGCACGGGCGAGCCGCGCGGCGAGGGCTTCACCGAACCCGCCTACTACTGGGATCCCGTGATCGCGCCTGCGGGCATGGTCTTCTACCAGGGCTCGGCGTTCGAGGGGTGGCAGGGCAACCTGCTGGTCAGCTCGCTCAGCCCCGGCGGGCTCGTGCGGCTCGAGATCGACGGAGACCGGGTGGCCGGAGAGGAGCACCTGCTGCGTGACGTTGGCCGTGTGCGCGACGTGGAGGAGACCGCCGAGGGCGAGCTTCTGCTGCTGATCGATGCCGCTGACGGCGAGATCCTCCGCGTGACGCCCGCCACGCCGGAGGGCTGAGGTCTCAGTCGAAGGTGCCCGAGGCGCGGCTGATCAGCATGAAGGCGCGGGCGGTGCGGGTCTCGGCCATCTCGGCTAAGTCGCCGTCGCTGGCGGTGGCGGCGAACTGCGACACCGTCCGGTCGAAGGCGCGCAGGAAATGGTGGGCCGCGTCGCGGAAGACGGGATCCTCGCGCATCTTCCCCGTCACGGAGGCCAGCGCATCCTTGTCGTGGATGCCACCCAGATCCGAGATGGCGCGCCCCCGCTCTCCTTCGGCGAAGCGGCGCCAGATCTCGGGGCGGGCCCGGTCGGGGGCGAGATCCTCCATGAAGAGGCCGATCTGGCTCAGCAGCGTCAGCACATCCTGCGCCGCGCGGATGAGCTTGGCCGAGGCCGGATCCTCGAGCGCGCGGCGCAGGGCGCGGAAGCCCGCCCGGTCCTCGGCGCTCTCGGGGAAGTTCATCGCCCGCACCAGATCGGCCATGGTGAGCGCCGCGCGCTTGCGGGGCCCGCCCAGCTCGAGCGCCGGCTGGTGCTCAACCGGGGCCGAAGCCGGGGCAGGCTCCTCGGGCGGGAAGAGCGCGGACAGCTGCATCTCGAAATGGTGCTGCGCCACGGCCAGTTCCTCGACCCGCTTTTCGAGGGCCACGCGGGCGGCCCCGCCCTGCTGGCTCACGAGGTGGGCCTTGCGCATCGCATCGACCGCACTCGCCATCCGCTCGTTCTCGGCCCGCAACTGGCGGATGATGCGCAGGAACTGCACCATCGCCACCGTCAGGACCAGCGGCAGCAGCACGGCGAGAATGGCGAGAACATGGGCGAAGACGCTCTCCCCGCCGCGGAAGATCAGGTGGAGCGCGACCGAGAAGGTCCAGAGCAGGCCCGCGCCCGCCACGCCCGCCTCGAGCGGCGAGAGCGCGGCCAGCCGCTCGCGGGCGTAGAACCCCAGATCGACGGGCTTGTCCTGCGGCTCGGCCATGGCGCCCTCGTCAGACGAACCGGACCGAGACCACCTCGTACCCGCGCTCCCCGCCGGGCGTCTTGACCTCGATCGAGTCGCCCTCGTCCTTGCCGATCAGCGCGCGGGCGAGCGGCGACTTGATGTTGAGCAGACCGTTCTCGATGTCGGCCTCGGCCTCGCCGACGATCTGGTAGGTCTTCTCCTCCTCGGTCTCCTCGTCGAGGATCGTCACCGTCGCGCCGAACTTGATCGAGCCCGACAGCCGGGCCGGATCAATCACCTCGGCCAGCGACAGAAGGGCTTCCAGCTCCTTGATGCGGCCTTCGATGAAGCTCTGCTTCTCGCGGGCGGCGTGGTATTCGGCGTTTTCCGACAGGTCGCCGTGTTCGCGCGCCTCGGCGATCGCGCGGATGACGGCGGGGCGCTCCACGGTCTTCAGCAGCTTGAGTTCGTCGTCGAGCGCGGCGAAGCCTGCGCGGGTCATCGGGATCTTTTCCATCTGCCTTCACCAGAAAAACAGAAAGCCACGGCCCGGGCGGGGCCATGACCTTGCGCTTGCGTTCCCCTCACCTGATCCGATGGGGGCGACGATTGCAAGGGGGTCAATTCCCCGAGGGCGGAGCACCGCGCGTTCGCAGCATTTGTCGCGGTGACGCGGAGGGCGGATCGCCGCGTCACGATTGACCTTGCGCCATCCATGTTGCAGGAACGACGGACGTCTTGACAGCCGCTGCCATCCCAACAGCCTTTTCCAGCCGGACCGCAAGGCCCGCCAGAGGATCGCCTGATGACCGACCAGACCCCCCGCGAGCAGATGGAATATGATGTCGTCATCGTGGGGGGCGGTCCTGCAGGCCTGTCGGCGGCCATCCGTCTGAAGCAGCTCGACCCGGATCTGTCTGTCGTCCTGCTCGAGAAAGGGTCCGAGGTGGGCGCGCACATCCTCTCGGGGGCGGTGCTCGATCCGGTGGGGCTGAACGCGCTGATTCCCGACTGGAAGGAAAAGGGCGCGCCGCTGAACACGCCGGTGACCGAGGATCACTTCTTCGTCCTCACCCCCGCGGGCCAGACCATGCTGCCCTCGTGGCCGGTGCCCAAGCTGATGGACAACCACGGCAACTACGTCGTGTCGATGGGCAACGTCTGCCGCTGGCTGGCCACGCAGGCCGAGGAGCTGGGGGTGGAGATCTTCCCCGGCATGGCCTGCTCGGAGCTGGTCCATGGCGAGGCTGGCGAGGTTCGCGGCGTCGTGGCGGGCGAGTTCGGCAAGAACGCCGACGGCACGCCCGGCCCGAACTACGAGCCGGGGATGGAGCTTCTGGGCAAGTATGTGCTGCTGGCCGAAGGCGTGCGCGGCTCGCTCTCGAAGCAGGTGATGGCGAAGTTCGACCTGCGCAATGGCTATGGGCCGCAGAAATACGGCCTCGGCATGAAGGAGATCTGGGAGATCGACCCGGCCAAGCACAAGCCGGGCCGGATCTGGCACACGATGGGCTGGCCTCTGGGCAAGAATGCGGGCGGCGGGTCGTTCATCTACCACGCCGAGAACAATCAGGTCTTCATCGGCCTCGTCGTCCACCTGAACTACGAGAACCCCCACCTCTACCCCTATCAGGAGTTCCAGCGGTTCAAGCACCATCCGATGGTGGCCGAGCTGCTGAAGGGCGGCAAGCGGGTGGCCTACGGCGCGCGCGCCATCTCGGAGGGCGGCTTCCAGTCGCTGCCGAAGATGGTCTTTCCGGGCGGCGCGCTCCTGGGCTGCTCGGCGGGCATGGTCAACGTGCCGCGCATCAAGGGCAACCACAATGCGATGCTGTCGGGCAAGGCCGCGGCCGAGGCCGCCCATGCCGCGATCAAGGCCGGTCGTCAGGGCGACGAGCTGTCGGATTACGAGCAGCAGGTCCGCACCGGCCCGATCGGCAAGGATCTCTGGAAGGTCCGCAACGTCAAGCCGATCTGGTCGCATCTCGGGCTCTATGCCTCGATGGCGCTGGGCGGGCTCGACATGTGGACGAACAGCCTGTTCAACTTCTCGTTCTTCGGCACGATGAAGCATCACAAGAGCGATGCCGCCGACACCGGGCTCGCCAAGGACTTCGCGCCGATCGACTATCCCAAGCCCGACGGCGTCCTGTCCTTCGACCGGCTGACGAACGTGGCCTTCTCCTTCACCAACCACGAAGAGAGCCAGCCCGCGCATCTCAAGCTCCGCGATCCGTCGGTGCCGATCGCGGTCAACCTGCCAAAGTTCGCAGAGCCCGCGCAACGCTATTGCCCCGCCGGTGTCTATGAGGTGGTGAGCGAGGCCGGACGCGATCCGCGCTTCGTGATCAACTTCCAGAACTGCGTCCACTGCAAGACCTGCGACATCAAGGACCCCAGCCAGAACATCGACTGGGCGACGCCGCAGGGCGGGGATGGTCCCAACTATCCCAACATGTGAGCGTCTGACATTTGCGAGAGCAGCGCGGTTCCGCCCCTGCCTGCATTGCCTTGCCCCTGTGGCAAGACTAGCGTTGCCGGAAAGCGGAGGCGAGTGACGATGGCGAACATCCTGATGCGGCCGGTTCTGGCTCTGGCGCTGGCGGCGCTTCTGCCGGTGACGGCGCAGGGACAGCAACAGGATGCAGGGGCCTATCTCGCGGCCCGCGTCGCCGCGGCCAGCAGCGACTACCGCGCCGCCTCCGACTGGTTCACGCGCGCCCTCTCGGCCGATCCCAACAACCAGAGCCTGATCGAAGGCGCGCTGATCTCGGACTTTTCGCTGGGCGAGCTGGGCAAGGCCGTACCCCTGGCCTCGCGCCTCACCGAGGCGGGGGCCGGGTCGCAGGCGGCGGCCCTCGTGCTGCTTGCGGACCGCGCGGGCCGCGAAGACTATCAGGCGATCCTCACCGCGGATGCGACCGGGCTCGGTCCGCTCGTGGACCGGCTGGCTCTTGCCTGGGCGGCCTTCGGCGCGGGACGCATGTCCGAGGCGCTCGAAGCCTTCGACGAGCTTGCGACGGCGCAGGGGCTTCAGGCCTTCGGTCTCTATCACAAGGCGCTTGCGCTGGCCGCGGCGGGCGACTTCGAGGGCGCGGACGAGATCCTCTCGGGGCGCGACGGCAACGCTCTGCGCGTCATGCGCCGGGGCTCGATCGCCCACGCGCAGATCCTGAGCCAGCTCGACCGCAACGCCGATGCGGTGGCCATGCTTAAGCGGAGCTTCGGGACCGACGCCGACGCCGGCATCGACGCGCTCGAGGCGCGCCTTCTGGCCGGCGAGACCTTGCCTTACGATGTGGCGCGCAACGCCACCGAAGGGATGGCCGAGATCTTCTTCACCCTCGCGGGCGCCCTCAGCGGCGAGGTGGATGACGGCTCGACCCTGCTCTATGCCCGCACGGCGACCTTCCTGCGGCCCGACCATACCGAGGCCCTGCTGCTCTCGGCGCAGATCCTCGACAATCAGGGCCAGCACCAGCTCGCCTCCGAGACCTACGCGCGCATTCCCACCTCGGACCCGATGTTCTTCGTGGCCGAGATCGGCCGCGCCGAGGCGCTCCGGGCCGATGGCAAGACCGAGGCCGCGCTCGAGGTGCTGCAGGCGATCGCGCGCAGCCGGTCGGATCTCATGCAGGTCCATCTCGCGCTCGGCGATGCGCTGCGCCGTGAGGAACGCTACGCCGATGCGGTGGCGGCCTATGACGCCGCCATTGCCCGCGTCGCCACGCCCGAGCGGCAGCACTGGCCGCTCTTCTACAGCCGCGGCATCTGCCACGAGCGGCTGTCGCACTGGACCGAGGCCGAGGCCGACTTCCGCAAGGCCCTCGCGCTCAACCCCGATGAGCCGCAGGTGCTGAACTACCTCGGTTATTCCTTCGTGGACCGGGGCGAGAACCTCGAGGAGGCGCTCTCGATGATCGAGCGCGCCGTCGCCGCGCGCCCCGAAAGCGGCTACATCATCGACAGCCTCGCCTGGGCCTATTTCCGTCTGGGCCGCTATCAGGAGGCGGTCGCGCCGATGGAGAAGGCCTCGCTCCTCGAGCCGGTCGATCCGATCGTCACCGATCACCTCGGTGATGTCTATTGGGCCGTCGGGCGCAAGCTCGAGGCCCGTTTCCAGTGGCGCCGCGCGCTCTCCTTCGACCCGGAGGAAAAGGAGGCGCAACGCATCCGCCGCAAGCTCGAGGTCGGCCTCGATGCGCTGCTGGCGGAGGAAGGCGCAAAACCCTTGTCCGTAGCCGTAAGAGCGAATGACTGAAGCCTTTGCCCGCGCCAAGATCAACCTGACCCTGCATGTCACCGGCCAGCGGCCGGACGGCTACCATCTCCTCGATTCGCTTGTGGTCTTTGCCGATGTGGGCGACCGGGTGCGGGCCGAGCCGGCCGAGGCGCTCAGCCTGACCAGCACGGGCCCGCAGGCCGCGAACCTGCCGGTCTCGGACGACAACCTTGTTCTGCGAGCCGCGCGCGCGATGGGCGGGCAGGGCGCGCGGATCACGCTCGAAAAGCACCTGCCGGTGGCCTCGGGGATTGGGGGAGGGTCGGCCGATGCGGCCGCCACGCTGAAGACGCTGGCCGAGCTTTGGCAGCTGCCCCTGCCCGACGCCGGTGTGGTGCTCGGGCTCGGGGCGGATGTGCCCGTCTGCCTCGAGGGGCGGGCCGTGCGCATGGCCGGCGTGGGCGAGATCCTCGAGCCGCTCTCGGCGTCGCTGCCGCCGGCCTGGCTGGTGCTCGCCAACCCCGGCGTTTCGGTGCCGACGCCGCCGGTCTTCAAGGCCCTCGCCCGCCGGGACAACCCTCCGATGCCCGAGAGACTGCCCGGCTGGGGTTCCGCCGAAGAGCTTGCGGCCTTCCTCGCGGCCATGCGCAACGACCTCGAGGCGCCGGCCATCGCGCTGGCCCCCGAGGTCGCCGAGACCGGTGCCGCGCTGGCGGCCGAGCCCGGCTGCCTGATCGCGCGCATGTCGGGCTCCGGCGCCACCTGCTTCGGCCTCTTTGCCGAGGAGCGCCCGGCCCGTGCCGCGGCCGAGGCGCTGCGGGCCGCGCATCCGGGCTGGTGGATCGAGCCCGCACGCATGATGGGCTGAAAAAAGGCGCCCCGAGGGGCGCCTTTGCGGTCTGCGGCCAGCGCCGTCGGTCAGGCGATGCGCTCGACCACGAACTCCGCAAGGTCGTGCAGCATGTCGCGCAACGGATGCTCGGGCAGCTGCGTGAGCGACTCGCGCGCCACCGCGACCCAATGCAGCGCGTCCTGCCGCGCGGCCTCCATCGCGCCGTGCCGCGCCATGATCGCATGGGCCTGCGCAAGATCGCCCTCGCGCTGGTCGCCCTTCTCGATCACGCGCTGCCAGAAGGCGCGCTCTTCGGCATCGGCCTTGGCCACGGCCTTGATGACGGGCAGGGTCAGCTTGCGCTCGCGGAAGTCGTCGCCGGTGTTCTTGCCGATCTGGGCATCCGCGCCGCCGTAGTCGAGCAGGTCATCGACGATCTGGAAGGCGATCCCCAGCGCGTCGCCATAGGCGTGAAGCGCCGCAACCTGCGCCTCGGGCACGCCCGCGACCACGCCGCCGACCTCGGTCGCCGCGGCGAACAGCGCCGCCGTCTTGCCGCGCACCACCTGCAGGTAGATGTCCTCGGTCGTGCGCAGGTCCTGCGCCGCGGTCAGCTGCAGAACCTCGCCTTCCGAGATCGTGGCCGAGGCATTGGCGAGGATGTCCATGACCCGAAGCGAGCCGGTCTCGACCATCAGCTGGAAGCTGCGCGCAAACAGATAGTCGCCGACCAGCACCGAGGACTTGTTGTCCCACAGGAGGTTGGCCGTGGGCTTGCCGCGCCGGCGGTGGCTTTCGTCCACCACGTCGTCATGCAGGAGCGTCGCCGTGTGGATGAACTCGACCGTCGCCGCCAGATGGACGTGATAGGGGCCGTCATAGCCGCACATCCGCGCGGCGGCCAGCGTCAGCAGCGGCCGCAGCCGCTTGCCGCCGGCCTCCACCAGATGCGCCGTCACCTCGGGGATGCGGGGCGCGTGCTTCGAGGCCATCCGTTCGCGGATCAGCCCGTTGACGGCGGCCATGTCCCCGGCCAGCCACGCTGCGAGCCGTTCATGCGGCTTTTGCGAAACCTCGTCCAATCCCATCCCGATCCTGCAACCTGCTCGACAAATTGAAGCGTTGCCGACAATGTTCCCAACATGAAGGAACTGTTACGCTCGACCGATCCGACGATCATCGCCTTCGCCACCGCGCTCCTTCAGGGCGAGGATATAGACGCCTTTCCCGTGGACGTCCACATGAGCGTCCTCGAAGGCTCGATCGGCATATTGCCGCGGCGGCTGTTTGTCCCGGAGGAAGACTGGGCCCGGGCCTGCCGCGTGATGGCCGACAACGGCATCCCCACGACCCCCTGATGTTCGCCCCGGACGAGTTGACCGACGACGGATTCCTCGGCGGGCGCCTGAGGGTGCTGCAGCCCCGGCGCGGCTATCGGGCGGCGACCGATCCGGTATTCCTGGCCGCCGCGGTGCCGGCCCGGCCGGGGCAGAGCGTGCTGGAGCTTGGCTGCGGGGCAGGGGTGGCGAGCCTCTGTCTTGCTGCCCGCGTGCCCGGCCTGCGCCTTGCGGGGCTGGAGGTGCAGCCCGCCTATGCCGAATTGGCGCGCGGGAACGCTGCGCGCAACGGCGTGGCGCTCGAGGTGGTCGAGGGCGATCTGGCGGCGATGCCGCCCGTCCTGCGCCGCAGCTTCGACCATGTGATCGCGAACCCGCCCTACTACCCCGCGGGCGGCGGCACCGGGGCCGCCGACCCCGGCCGCGAGCGCGCGATGCGCGAAGAGACGCCGCTTGCGCTCTGGATCGAGGCGGCGGTGCGCCGGCTGGCCCCCCGCGGCATTCTGTCGCTCATCTTCGGGGCTGATCGCCTGCCGGATGCGCTCTCGGCCCTCGATGCGCGCATGGGCTCAACCGCCGTGCTGCCGTTGCAGGCACGCGAGGGGCGCACGGCGAAAAGGGTGATCCTTCAATCCCGCAAGGGCGGCAGGGCCCCGTTCCGCCTGTTGCCCCCCTTCCTGCTGCACGAAGGTGCCTGCCATGACGGCGATGGCGAGAGCTTTACCCCCGCGGCCGCCCATATCCTGCGCAACGGAGGCGATTTCCCGTTCAGGTTGATCTGAGCGGTTGCGAGGATCCGCCAAGAGGCCCGAGTTCGCGTGACACGACTCGTCCTTTGTGATGAACTCATGACACTCGGATCATGCACAGGAGGACGAGAATGACTGTCGCTTCGCATCTGCAGGAACTGCGCCGCAGGCACGAGACTCTGTCGGAAAGCGTGGAGAAAGCCCAGCGAAACCCCGCCATCGACGCCCTGAAGATCTCCGAGATGAAGAAACAGAAGCTGAAGCTTAAAGAGGAAATCTCCCGTCTGTCGCAGGCGTGCTGAGTGCGTGGCGCCGGTCTTCGGGTCCGGTGCCCCTTTCCCCTCCGGCGCGGGGTGCTTCAGCCGCCGGTTGATCCCGACCTGAGGAAATGAAAAGCCGCGCAGGAGGACCTGCGCGGCTTGCGCCGTTCTGCGGCGGGCTCAGGTGAAATACTGGCCGCCGTTGGCCGTGATGGTCGAGCCGGTGATGAAGCCCGCATCGTCCGAGGCCAGGAAGACCACGCAGCGGGCGATCTCCTCGGGCTCGCCGAGGCGACCCACCGGGATCTGCGGAATGATGCGCTCGTTCAGCACCTTCTCGTCGATGGCGCGGACCATCTCGGTCCCGATGTAGCCCGGGCAGATCGCGTTGACGGTGATCCCGGCACGCGCGCCTTCCTGCGCCAGCGCCTTGGTGAAGCCGAGGTCGCCGGCCTTGGCGGCCGAATAGTTGGCCTGGCCGGCCTGACCCTTCTGCCCGTTGATCGACGAGATGTTGATGATCCGGCCGAACTTGCGGTCGCGCATGCCGGACCAGACCGGATGGGTCATGTTGAAGAGGCCCGAGAGGTTGGTGTCGATCACCTCTTTCCACTGCTCGCGCGTCATCTTGTGGAACATCGAGTCGCGCGTGATCCCGGCGTTGTTCACTAGAACCGCAACGGGCCCGAGCTCGGCCTCGACCTTGGCGATGCCCTCGGCGCAGGCGTCGTAATCGGCCACCGACCACTTGTAGGTCTTGATGCCGGTTTCGGCGGTGAACTTCTGCGCGGCCTCGTCATTGCCCGCGTAGTTCGCGGCGACGGTGTAGCCCGCGTTCTTCAGAGCGAGCGAGATGGCGGCACCAATCCCCCGCGAACCCCCGGTAACCAGAGCGACTTTCGACATGATTCCTCCTCAGCAGATCTGCCCGTGAAAGACTGTTATCGTTTGAAGCTCAGAGACGCAATTAAATTGCGCCTCCGTTTTCTGCATCTGCGAAGGGATCAGGGGCGTTCGAGGCACATGGCGACGCCCATGCCGCCGCCGATGCAGAGCGTGGCGAGGCCCTTCCTGGCGTCGCGCCGCTTCATCTCGAACAGGAGCGTGTTCAGCACGCGCGCACCGCTCGCGCCGATCGGGTGACCGATGGCGATGGCGCCGCCGTTCACGTTCACGATGGACGGATCCCAGCCCATGTCCTTGTTCACCGCACAGGCCTGCGCGGCGAAGGCCTCGTTGGCCTCGACCAGATCGAGGTCGCCGACCTTCCAGCCCGCCTTCTCCAGCGCCTTGCGGCTGGCGTGGATCGGGCCCACGCCCATGATCGACGGATCAAGCCCCGCCGTGGCGTACGAGGCGATGCGGGCCAGCGGCGTCAGGCCCCGCTTCTCGGCCTCGTCGGCGCTCATCACCAGCACGGCGGCCGCGCCGTCGTTGATGCCCGAGGCGTTGGCCGCGGTCACGGTGCCGTCCTTGATGAAGGCGGGGCGCAGCTTGGTCATCCCGTCGAGCGTCGCGCCGTGGCGGATGTATTCGTCGGCGTCCACCGTCACGTCGCCCTTGCGGGTCTTGATGGTGAAGGCCACGATCTCGTCGGCGAACTTGCCCGCCTTCTGGGCGGCCTCGGCCTTGTTCTGGCTGGCCAGCGCGAACTCATCCTGCATGTCGCGGCTGATCTGCCATTTCGCGGCGACGTTCTCGGCGGTCTGGCCCATGTGATAGCCGTTGAAGGCGTCCCACAGCCCGTCCTTGATCATCGAGTCGATGAAGTTCAGATCCCCCATCTTCTGGCCGGCGCGCAGATGCGCGACATGGGGCGAGAGGCTCATGTTCTCCTGCCCGCCCGCCACGACGATCGAGGCGTCGCCAAGCTGCACATGCTGGGCGGCCAGCGCCACCGCGCGCAGACCCGAACCGCAGACCTGGTTGATGCTCCAGGCCGCGCTCTCTTGCGGCAGGCCGGCCTTGATGTGGGCCTGACGGGCCGGGTTCTGGCCCTGGCCGGCCGTCAGCACCTGGCCGAGGATCGTCTCGCTCACTTCGGACTTGTCGATACCGGCGCGGGCGACCACGGCCTCGATCACGGCGGCGCCGAGATCATGGGCCGGCGTGTTGGCGAAGGCTCCGTTGAAGCTGCCGACGGCCGTGCGCGCCGCCGACACGATTACCACGTTGGTCATGTCCTATCCTCTCCCTTGAGCCGGTGTCGGCAGAGGGCATTCTCCGCCGCTGTGCAGAAAACGGGTAAGCACCGGAGGGCCATTGCGCAAGATGTTTGCGCTGCCGGGCGCCAAGGACCGGCCGGGGCGGGGGTCAGGCGATCAGGCGCGTGCCCGCGGGCGCCCACGCAGGCTGGGTGCAGGGTCTGCCGAAGAGGTAGCCCTGCAGGCCATCCACACCGGCCGCGCGGAGCCACTCGGCCTCCTCGGCGGTTTCGACGGATTCGGCCACCGTGAGCATGTCGAAGTGCCGCCCGACCGACAGCATGGCCAGGGTCAGCACCTGGTTGTCGGGATCGCGGTGGATGTTGCGGATGAACTGGCCGTCGATCTTGATGATGTCGAAGAAGAAGTCCTTGAGATAGCGGAAGGCGGTGAAGCCTGCCCCGAAGTCGTCGAGGGCGAACGCGATGCCTGCGCGCTGCAACTCGTCCATGAAGGGCACGACAAGCTCTGGCACCTGCATGGCCGAGCTTTCCGTGATCTCCAGGATCAGCCGCGGCCCGAGGCTCGGCTCGGCGCGCAGGGCGCCCTGCAGGATCTGCATCCAGCGGGTGTGGCCGATCGAGCGCGCCGACATGTTGACCGAGAGCCTGAGCGCCGGATTGCGCGCGAGGACGGCCAGACCCCTCTCGAGCGACGCGCAGTCGATGAGCCGACCGAGTTCCAGCGTCTCGACGGCCGACATGAAGTCGCGAGCCGGGACGATGCGGCCCGTCTCGTCCAGAACCCGGATCAGCCCTTCGTGAAAGACGGCGCGTGCCGGCTCGGACGCCACCACGACGGGCTGCCAGGCCATCATGAGCCGGTCGGCCCGCAGGGCCTGTTCCACCATCCGCAGGGTGTGCCTCTCGATCTCGTCCGTTGCGAGATCAAGCGGTTCGCCCGGCGAAGCCGCATCCAGCTTGCGTTCCTGTGTCATCCCGGCGCCCAACCCCATGCGAAATCCGATGACAGATTGCAGCCACAACCGTAAAGGAAACGTTCAGACACCCAATTCTATCATTCGGATATGAACCCCATACGCTGCCCCTGGTGCGGACAGGATCCGCTTTACACCGCCTATCATGACACGGAATGGGGCGTTCCCGAGTGGAACTCCCGCGCGCTTTGGGAGAAACTCATCCTCGACGGCTTTCAGGCGGGCCTCGCGTGGATTACCATTCTGAGAAAAAGAGAGGCGTTCCGAGACGCCTTCGAAGGGTTCGATCCTCTCACGATCGCCTCCTGGGGCGAGGCCGAGGTGGCGCGGCTGCTGGGCGATGCGGGCATCGTGCGCCATCGTGGCAAGATCGAGGCCACCATCGGCAACGCCCGCGCCTTTCTTGCGGTCGAAGAGAAGACGGGGTTCTCGGACTTCCTCTGGAAGCATGTGGACGGGCGGCCGGTGCAGAACCGTTTCGCCACCATGGCCGAGATCCCGACCGAGACGGCCGCCGCGCGCGCCATGTCGAAGGAGCTGAGGGCCAACGGCTTCCGGTTCTGCGGGGCGACCATCACCTATGCCTTCATGCAGGCCACCGGCATGGTGAACGACCATCTCGTGAGTTGCGCGGCGCATGACCGCTGCGCCCGGCTGGCCGAGGCCTGAAGGGCGTCAGGGACGCGGCGAGGCCGCCCGGCGCAGCCGGTCGTTGATCGCGCGGCCCAGCCCCCGCTCGGGCACCGGGGCGACGGCGATCGGCCGGCCCAGCCGGTCGGCCTGCCGCAAGAGATGGAAGAGGTTGGCCGCCGCCTCGACGAGGTCGCCGCCGGGCGAGAGGTTCAGCGGACCGCCCGTGCGCCCGAAGCCGATCCAGGTTTCGTCCGGCCCGGCTTCGGTCGCGCCCAGCCGCACGGGCGCGTCGGGCGCATAGTGCGAGGAGAGCTGGCCCGGGGCCGATGGACGCTCGGCATCGCCGCCCGTCATCAGCGGCTGGCCGGTGCAGTCCTCGAGCGCCTCGACGGGCAGCCCCCCGGGCCGGAGCAGGAGCGGCGGGTCCCCCGGCGCGACGATGGTCGATTCCACCCCCACCTCGCAGGCGCCGCCGTCGAGCACGGCCTCGATCCGCCCGGCCAGCCCTTCCAGCACATGTTCGGGACGGGTGGGGCTGACGCGGCCCGACGGGTTGGCCGAGGGCGCGGCCAGCGGGCCCCCGAAGGCGCGCATCAGCCGCTGGGCAAGCGGGTGGGCGGGCACCCGGATCGCCACCGTCGGAAGGCCCGCGGACACGAGGGGCGAGACCGGCTCGCCCTCGAGCGGCAGGACGAGGGTCAGGGGGCCGGGCCAGAAGGTCCCGGCCAGCCGCAGCGCCTCGGGGTCGAACCGGGCGTAACGGCGGGCGGCCTCCAGATCCGGCACATGGACGATCAGCGGGTTGAACTGCGGCCGGCCCTTCGCCTCGAAGATGCGCGCCACGGCCCGGTCGTTGCGCGCATCGCCCGCGAGGCCATAGACCGTCTCGGTCGGCAGCGCCACGAGCCCGCCCCCGGCCAGGATCCGGGCGGCTTCGGCCACACCTTCGGGCGTGGCGGGCAGAAGGCGGGTGTCAATCATCGCGTGACGCAGCGTTCGAGCTTGAGGATGGAGGCGCGTAAGGTAGGCTTCGGGCTGACTTAGACCCGTCCGGCGCCTTTGCCAAGGCAGCCCCTCCCGGAGGACCCAATGCCCTATCGCGCCCCCCTGGCAGACTACCGCTTCCTTCTGGGCCATGTGGTCGGCCTCGATCAGGTGGCCGCGACGGAGCGGTTTGCCGAGGCGACGCCCGAAACGGTCGAGGCGGTGCTGACCGAGGCGGGCAAGCTCTGCGAGGAGGTGCTGGCGCCGCTGCAGCGGCCGGGCGACATGCATCCCGCGCGGCTCGAGAACGGGGTCGTGCGCACCTCACCGGGCTACGCCGAGGGCTACCGCGCCATCGCCGAGGGCGGCTGGGTCGGCATCGCGGCCGATCCCGCGCACGGCGGGATGGGCCTGCCCATGACGGTGACGACGGCGGTGAACGAGATGATGTCGGCGGCCTGCCTGTCGCTGCAGCTGAACCCGCTGCTGACGCAGGGCCAGATCGAGGCGCTCGAGCACCACGCCTCGGACGAGCTGAAGGCGCTCTATCTGCCGAAACTCATCTCGGGCGAGTGGAGCGGCACCATGAACCTGACCGAGCCGCAGGCGGGCTCGGACGTGGGGGCCGTTCGGACGCGGGCGGAGCCGCTGGCGGACGGGACCTATGCGATCACCGGCCAGAAGATCTACATCACCTGGGGCGACACCGACTTCAACGCGAACGTCTGCCATCTGGTGCTGGCGCGCCTGCCGGACGCCGAGCCCGGCACGCGCGGGATCAGCCTCTTCCTCGTGCCGAAATTCCTGCCCGACGCTGACGGCAATCCGGGGCCCCGCAACGCGGTCTCGGTGGTGAGCCTCGAGGAGAAGCTGGGCCTGCATGGCTCGCCCACGGCGGTGATGGACTACGCCGAAGCGAAGGGTTGGCTGGTGGGGGCGCCGCACAAGGGGATGGCCGCCATGTTCACCATGATGAACAACGCCCGCCTGGGAGTGGGGGCGCAAGGCGTGGGCGTGGCCGAGGCCGCGACTCAGGCCGCCGTGGCCTACGCGATGGAGCGGCGGCAGGGCGGGCAGGGCACCATCATCGGCCACGCCGACGTGCGGCGGATGCTGGCGGTGATGCGCGCCGAGACCTTCTCGGCCCGCGCCATCGCGCTGGCCTGTGCGGTGGCGATCGACATGGGCCGCGCGACGGGTCAGGTCGAGTGGCAGGCGCGGGCGGCGCTGCTGACGCCGATCGCCAAGGCCTACGGCACCGACGTGGGGATCGAGGTCGCCTCGATGGGCGTGCAGGTCCACGGCGGCACGGGGTTCATCGAGGGCACCGGCGCGGCGCAGTTCCTGCGCGACGTGCGGGTGACGGCGATCTACGAGGGCACGAACGGCATCCAGGCGATGGACCTCGTGGGGCGCAAGATGATGGACGGCGGCGAGGCCGCCTTCCGCCTGCTGCAGGAGATCGAGGACGCGGCCGAGACCGCGCGCCACACGCGGCCGGAGCTTGCCAACGATGTCTGGGCCGCGACCGAGGCGCTGCGCGAGGCGACCGAACTGCTGGTGGGGCAGGAGATGCAGGACCGTTTCGCCGGCGCGGTCCCCTACCTGCGCGCCTTCGCCCGCGTGCTGGGCGCGCATTATCACCTGACCGCCGCCGTGGCCGATCCCGCGCGCGAGCCGCTGGCGCGGGTGGCGATCCGCAGGCTTCTGCCCGAACATGCGGCGCTGCTGGCGCAGGTGCGCGAGGGGGCGGCGGGTCTCTACGCGCTCTCGCCCGAGGATCTTGCGGCGTGACCTGCCAGATCCGCACGCCCTTCGGAAACCCTCCCGAAGAGGGCGCCGCCATTCCGCTGGCCGAGGGGGTGTTCTGGCTGCGCCTGCCGCTGCCGATGCAACTCGACCATGTGAATGTCTTTGCGCTGGATGATGGCGACGGCTGGACGCTGGTGGATACCGGCTTCGACAGCCGGCGGGGCCGCGCGATCTGGGAACGCCTGATGGCGGGGCCGCTGGGCGGGCGGCCGGTCCGGCGGGTGATCGTGACCCATTACCATCCCGATCATGTGGGCCTCGCCGGCTGGTTCCAGTCGATGGGGGCCGAGCTTGTGACGACCCGCACCTCGTGGCTTTACGCGCGGATGCTGGTGCTGGATGTGCAGCCGGTGCCCGCGGCCGAGACGCTGGATTTCTGGCGCGGCGCAGGCATGCCGCCCGCCATGCTGGCCGAGCGCGCGGCCGAGCGTCCCTTCAACTTCTCCGACATGGTGGCGCCGCTGCCGCTGGGCTTCACCCGCATCGTCGAAGGCTCGGAACTCGTGGCGGGCGGGCGGCGCTGGCGGGTGCGGATCGGGCACGGCCACGCGCCCGAACATGCCACGCTCTGGAGCCTCGACGACGATCTCGTGCTGGGCGGCGACCAGCTTCTGCCGGGGATCTCGGCCAACATCGGGGTCTATGCCTCCGAGCCCGAGGCCGATCCGCTGGCCGACTGGCTCGATTCCTGCCGGGCCTTCCAGACGCATGCGGAGTCGCGGCATCTGGTCCTGCCCGGTCACAAGCTGCCCTTCACGGGCCTGCCGCTCCGCCTGCGCCAGATGATCGAGAACCACGAGGGCGCGCTCGACCGGCTGCGCGCGCATCTCGTGGAACCTCGGACGGCCGTTCAGTGTTTTGTGCCGTTGTTCGGGCGCGAGCTCACCGGCACCGCCTACGGGATGGGGCTGGTCGAGGCGGTGGCGCATCTGAACCACCTCTGGCACCGCGGAGAGGCGGTGCGCAGGCGCGGGCCGGACGGCGCGTGGATCTGGCAGCGGGCGGGGAACTGACCGCCGTCCGATCCGCCGCCCCAGGGCCCGAACCGCGTGACAGAAGCGAGGAAGTCGGATAGATGGCGAAAGACAACAAGGGAACCGGACCGATGGCAGATCACACGCACCCCGCGCACGGGCATGTGCCCGGCACGATGGACATCCGCGAGCAGCAGAAGACCTTTGCGGCCTTCATCCGCATGGTCTCGTGGGGCGCGGTCATCATCGTCGCCGTGCTGATCTTCCTCGCTCTCGCCAACGTCTGACGCCTCCCGCGGCGACGCACACCGGACAGATCATGCGCCATTTCCTCTTCTGCGTCGCCTTCCTGGCGCTGGCCGCCTGTGGCGGTGCCGAGCCCGTCTGGGCGCCGGACGACCAGGTGACCCGCGCCCGGTTCGTCTCGGGCGAGCCGACCTCGATCACCCTCTTCACCGTGACGCGGGTGAAGGACGGGGCGGGGGCCCATTCGGGGCTGCTGATCAACGGCTCGCAGGTGATCATGTTCGATCCCGCGGGCAGCTGGCACCATCCCGCGCTGCCCGAGCGGAACGACGTCCATTTCGGCGTGACGCCGAAGGTCGTGTCCTTCTACATCGACTATCACGCGCGCGAGACCTTTGACGTCCACGAGCAGACGGTTCTGGTCTCGCCCGAGATCGCCGAGACGGTGATGCGGCGGGCGATGGCCTATGGCGCGGTGCCCAAGGCCAACTGCACGCGCGCGATCTCGACCATCCTGCACGGCACGCCGGGCCTGGAGCAGGTCGGCGTGACATGGTTCCCGAACCGGCTCAGGGCGGAGTTCGCCAAGCTGCCGGGCGTCACCACCCGCACCATCCGCGACGACGATGCCGACGACAATCACGGCGTGCTGATCGTGCAGCAGGGCGATCCGCGGCTGGGCTGACGGGCCGCTCTCAGAGCCCCATCAGCCAGGGCGTGAGGTAGAGCACCGCCGCCCCACCGAAGATCGCGGCGAACACGTTGCGCGTCACGAGCCCGACCCCGACCGTCGCGATGGCGGCGGCCAGACGTGCGGGGTCGGTGACGCCCCCGGTGGCCGGCGGCCAGAGGACGAGCGGCGCCACCAGCCCCGGCAGGACCGCCACGGGCGTGTAGCGCAGCAGCCGCAGCGCCCAGACCGGCAGCGACCGGCTGCCGATCAGCCCGAGGAAGGAAAAGCGCAACAGGAACGTGCCGAGGCCCAGCACGATCATCACGGTCCAGACCTGGGTGGTGTTCTCGATCATGCGACGCGCCTCCGTTCCGTCCAGGCCTCGACCTGCGCCCCCGTCACCATCGCGGCCATCGCGGCCACCAGAAGTCCGCCGTTGTAGGGAATGAAGGCCAGCGCCAGCGACAGGGCCACCGACACGCCCGCCGCGGCGATATGGGCCGGGGTGCGCAACAGCGGCGCGATCATGGCAAGGAAGGTGATCGGCACCGCGAAATCGAGCGCGAACTCGGGCGGGATCCGGGTGCCGAGCCTGGCGCCGGCGTAGGTTGCCGCATACCACAGCGGGCAGATCGGCAGCACCGTGCCGAAGAAGAAGGCGACCTTCTCGCCGAGGCTCTGCTGCGGCTTCCGCTCGTATTCGATCATCGAGGCGGCGTAGGTCTGGTCCACGAGGCAATAGGCGATCAGCGCCCGCATCCCGGTGGGGGCCTTGCCCAGATGGGGCGTGAGCGAGGCCGAATACATCGCCATCCGCAGGTTCACCGCCAGCGAGGTGGCGAGGATGATCAGCGTCGGCGCATGGTCGGCCATCATCTGCACGGCTGCGAACTGCGCCGCGCCCGCGATGACGATGATGGAAAAGCCCATGACCTCGACGATGTCGAGCCCGGCCTCGGTGCCCACCACGCCGAACAGCAGCCCGAAGGGCGCGATCACCAGCGAGAAGGGCAGGGCGGCCCACAGGCCGCGCAGGAAGGCGGAACGTCGGATGGACATGGCAGGAACCTTCGGGTTGTCGGCCGCGACTCTTGCGCTTAGGGCTTCTCGCCGGGCGATGCAATCGGAGGCTGAGATGAGGCTTTACGGTCTGATCCTTGCGGGCGGGCAGGGGCGGCGCATGGGCGGCACGGACAAAGCCTTCGTGCCGCTGGCGGGCCGGCCCCTTGTGCGGCATGTGGCCGAGCGGCTGGCCCCGCAGGTCGAGGAACTGGCCATCAGCGCCAACGGCGATCCCGCGCGCTTCGCGGCGCTCGGGTTGCCGGTCCTGCCGGACGCCCATCCGCAGGGGCCACTGTCGGGCGTGCTTGCGGGGCTGCGGTGGGCCGCGGCCGCGGGGGCGGATGCGCTGGTCACGGCGCCGGTGGACACGCCCTTCCTGCCCGGCGATCTGGCGCCGAGGCTCTGGCTGGCGGGCGACGGCGGCTGCGCGGTGGCCGAGGCGGGCGGGCGCACCCACCCGGCCTGCGGCCTCTGGCCCGTGGCGCTGGCCGAGGATCTTGACCGCTGGCTCGCGTCGGGCGAGGCGCGGGTGATGGGCTTCGCGGCGCGGCATGGGGCCGCACGGGCTGGATTTCCCGATGAAAACGCCTTCCTGAACCTCAACGCGCCCGAGGATCTCGCGCGCGCCGAATCGTTGCTGCGGAAAGGGTGAATGAGGATCTACGGGATCATCGGCTGGAAGGGCGCGGGCAAGACCTGCCTCGTGGAGCGGCTGGTTGCCGCCATCGGCGCGCGCGGCTTCAGTGTCTCGACGGTCAAGCACAGCCATCATGACGTGGATCCCGACCGGCCCGGCAGCGACAGCCACCGCCATCGGATCGCGGGCGCCTCCGAGGTGGTGCTGGCCGGGCCCGGCCGCTTTGTTCTCACGCACGAACACCGGGGCGAGGCCCCCCGTCTGGCGGCCATCCTCGACCGCATGGCGCCGGTCGATCTGGTGCTGGTCGAGGGGTTCAAGACCGAGCCCCATCCCAGGATCGAGGTCTTCCGCGAGGGCGCGGGCCATGCACTCATCCAGCCCGAGGACCCTTGGGTGCGCGCCGTGGCCAGCGACGCCGCGCTTGCGCTTCCGGTGCCGGTGCTGGACCTCGACGACACCGAGGCGGTGGCGGATTTCATCCTGAAGGATTCGGGGCTCGTGCGGTCGGGCTTCGACACGGTGATCGCGGTGGACTGGTCGGGCGCCTCGGTGCCCTCGCCGCGCAAGCCCTCGTCGGACGCGATCTGGATCGGCGTGGCCTCGCCCCTTGGCGAGACGGTCAGCTACCACCGCACGCGCGCCGATGCCGAGGCGCATCTGAACGACCTCTTCGCCTTCGAGCTGGTCGCGGGGCGGCGGGTGCTGGCGGGGTTCGACTTCCCCTTCGGCTATCCCGAGGGCTTTGCCCCCCGTCTGACGGGCGAGGCCTTCGCGCCCGCGCTCTGGGAGTGGCTCGAGGCCCGGATCGAGGACGGGCCGGACAACGCCAACAACCGCTTCCAGCTGGCCGACCGGATCAACGCCGACTTTCCCGGCGAGGGGCCCTTCTGGGGCCGGCCGGGCGGGCTCGATCTGGCCCATCTGCCCGACCGCAAGCTCTGCGACCATGCCGCGCTCGGCCTGGCCGAGCGGCGCCGGGTGGAACTGGCCGTGCCCAGGGCCCATCCGGTCTGGAAGCTCTACACCACCGGCTCGGTCGGCTCGCAGGCGCTGCTCGGACTGCCGGTGATCTCGCGGTTGCGCCGCCGCTTCCACGCGCAGGCCTGGCCGTTCGAGCCGGCCTCGGGGCCGCTCGTGGTGGCCGAGATCTACCCGTCGCTCCTCGGGCCCGCCATCGCCAAGGCCACCCGCGACGGCGAGATCAAGGATTCCGCGCAGGTGCGGCTGATGGCGCGCGCGCTCTGGCGCATGGCGCGGGACGGCTCGCTCTCCGAGCTGCTCGAGGATGTGCCCGACTGGCCCGGACGCCGGGAAGAGGGCTGGATCCTCGGCGCGGGCCACGCCGACCAGCTTCGGCTGGCCCTGATATGAGGATCGAACTCAGGCGCGGCTTGCCGTCGGGGCAGAGGCGGCTGGCGGCCGAACTCTACTGGCAGGCCTTCGGCGGCAAGCTCGACCGGGTGATGGGCCCCGAGCCCCGGGCGCTGGCCTTCCTCGAGCGGGTGATGCGGGCCGATCATGCAATCGCCGCCCTCGACGGTGAGGGGCGGTTGCAGGGGCTCGCGGGCTTCAAGACGCCCGCGGGCGGGTTCGCCGGTGGCACCTTCGCCGACATGCGTGCGGTCTATGGCGTCTGGGGCGGAACCTGGCGCGCGCTGATCCTGCGCGCGCTTCAGAGCGAGGTGGACAATGACCGCTTCCTGCTCGACGGGATCTGCGTCGCGCGCGACATGCGCAGCCAGGGGATCGGCAGCGCGCTTCTGGCCGAGATCTGCGACGAGGCGCGGCGGCGCGGCTACGCGTCCGTCCGGCTCGACGTGATCGACAGCAACTGGCGCGCCCGCGCCCTTTACGAGCGGCAGGGGTTCGTTGCGATCCGCAGCCACGGGATCGGGGCCCTGCGCCATGTCTTCGGCTTCAAGGCCGCCATCACCATGGTGAGGCCGGCCGGCCGCTGACCGCCAAGGCTGCCTCAGTCCGCCCGCGCCTCGGCGATCAGCCGGTTCGAGGCGGTCTCGATTGCGCCTTCAAGCTCGACCATGAAGGTCGCGGCCGTGTGGCCCGGCGGGATCGGCGGCAGGAACTCGATCACCGCGGTGCCCGGACGCCGGTAGATCCCGTGCCGGGGCCAGAACACCCCCACGTTCGCCGCCACCGGATAGCAGTCCTGCTCGAGCTGCGCATAGAGCGCGGCGGTGCCCATCTTGTAGGGCAGATGCCGGCCCGGCGCCACGCGGGTGCCCTGCGGATAGATGATCAGTTGCCCCGGCGTGGCGCGGCCCTTCTCGACATCGGCCATCATCCTCTTGATCGCCACACCGCGCTTGCCGCGATCGAGGGGAATGAAGCCCGCCTTGATCGCCATCCAGCCCATCAGCGGGATCCAGGCCAGCTGCTTCTTCATGATGAAGCGCGGCGCCGGCAGCACCGAGAAGAGCAGGATGGAATCGAGGAAGCTCTGGTGCTTCGAGGCGATGAGCGCGGCGCCCGTCGGCACCTCTCCGCGGACCTCGGTCTTCAGGCCCGCGATCCAGCGCAGGATGAACCGCGTCCAGCGCGCAAAGAGCCGCATCCAGACCGGCGCCCATTTCGGATCCACCAGCACCAGCGGCGTGAAGGCCAGCGCGAGGGCGATCATCGAGACATACATCACGATGTTGAAGAGGATCGACCGGATCCATTGCAGCGCGGTGCGCATCAGGTGAGTTCCTTGAGCTTGCGGAAGGCGGCGGCGCGGGTGGCGAGAAAGGCGGTGACGGCGGCCACGGGTGGCAGCAGCAACGGCAGGAGCCAGCCCGCGCCCTGAAAGCCCAGCCCAGTAAGGAAGCCGCCCGCCGCATCGGCCGAGGGCAGCAGCGCCACGGCAAGCAGCCCCGCCCCCGTGCCCACCGCCGCGCCGGCCAGCGCGCGCAGCGTGAAGCGGCGCACGAAGGCCCGCGCGATGTAGATGTCGCGCGCCCCCACGAGGCGCAGCACGCCGATCACCTTGGCGTTGGCGGCCAGCGACGCATGGGCGGCCAGCGTGATCATTGCGGCCGTGCTCGCGAGGATCAGAAGGATCGACACCCCCCCCAGCAGCCTGAGCCGCGACGCCGCGATGGCCAGCGGCTGGCGCCAGCGCAGGTGATCGTCAAGCACCGCGCCCGGCGCCTCGGCCGCCAGCCTCTGGCGCAGGCCCTGCGCGTCGTAGCCCTCGCCCTCCTCCTGCAGCTCGATCAGCCGCGGGATCGGCAGCGTGTCGAGCGGCAGGTCCGAGCCGAACCAGGGCTCGAGCAGCGCATGTTCCTCGGCGTCCGTCAGCGCCCGCGCCGAGGCGACGCCCGGCGTCGTGGCCAGCAGGTCGAGAACGGCGCGCGTCTGCAGCTCCATCTGCTCTTCCGGGGCCGAGATGCGGATCGTGGCCGTCCGCTCCAGCGCCTCGCCCCAGCGATCCGCAAGCCGCCCCGCCGCCAGCGACAGGGCGAGCGCGAAGACGGCAAGAAAGGCCATGGTTCCGGCCGTGAACCCCGTGAGCCAGGCCGTGTGGCCCGAGGGCGGCACCACCCGGTCCGCCTGCCGGTCCGGCGTGGCGATCTCGCTCAGCAGCTCGCGCAGCGTCACAGGTCGGCCCCCGCAAGCTGGATGCGCCGGTTCGAGATCCGCAGCACCCGCGCCGCCACCTGCTGCTTGGCGTTGCGGATCAGGTTGAGATCGTGGGTCGCGACCAGGATCGTGGTCCCCATCCGGTTCAGCTCGACCAGCAGTTTCAAGAGCCGCAGCGACATCTCCCAGTCGAGGTTTCCGGTGGGCTCGTCCGCCAGAAGCACGTCGGGCGAGGTGATGATGGCCCGTGCCACGGCGGCCCGCTGCCGCTCGCCCCCCGACAAGGCGGGCGGCAGCGCATCCGCCAACTGCCCGAGGCCGACCCAGGCCATCAGGTCGGCCAGATCCTGCGCGTTCGTCTCGCGCCCCGTGACCGCAAGCGGCAGGGTGACGTTCGCCGCCAGCGGCAGGTGGTCGAGGAACTGGCAGTCCTGATGGACCACGCCCACGCGCCGACGCATCCTGGCCACCTCGTCCCGGCCGAGGCTGCGCACCTCGCGGTCGAAGATGGTGACGCTGCCGGCCGTCGGCAGCAGTTCGGCGTAGCAGAGCTTGAGGAAGGTGGACTTGCCCGACCCGGAAGGCCCGGTCAGGAAATGGAACGACCCCGGCGTGAGACGCAGCGAGATCTCCGACAGGAGTTCCCCCCCGCCGTAACTGTAGGCGACATTGTCGAAGGCGATCACGCCTGCACTCTCCTCGGGTCCCCGCGATGCGGCCGCAGTCTTAACCGACCTGTGCGCGGTTTCAATGCGGCTCGGTGCGGCGCGGGCCGCAAAGGCTTGGATGGGCCGACCAACGGCGCTACAAGATGGGGCAAGAACCAGAACATGCGGCAGGAAGAGGGACATGCGGCTGATTTGCCCGAATTGCGATGCGCAATACGAGGTGTCCGATGATGCCATCCCGCCGGAGGGGCGGGATGTCCAGTGCTCCAACTGCGGCCACGGCTGGTTCCATCGCCCGGTCTCGCTGACTCCCGCGTCAGAGGCCGAGCACCCGGTCCCCCTGGCCCCCCCGCCAGAGGCGGCGCCGCCGTCCCCCGCATCCGTGCCGCATCCCGCGGCGCCCCTGCCGCCGCTCCCCGATGAGGAGGAGGAGGACGCGGGCTTTCCCGAACCTGCACCCGTCGCGCCGCCCAGCCGCAGCCTCGACAAGGGCCTCCTGGCCGTCCTGCGCGAAGAGGCCGAACTGGCCGCCCGCCAGCGCGAGGCCGAGGTGACCGGTCCGCCAGCCATGCGGCCGGAACCGGCGCCCGAGCCGGCCCCCTCTGCCGCGCCAGCCGCGCCCCCGCCGCCCGAGCCGGCCCTCGCGGAACCCATGCCGCGCCCGCGCCGCGATCTTCTCCCCGACATCGAGGAGATCAATTCCAGCCTCAGGTCGAACGCCGCCCGCCCCGCCGAGGATCTCCTGCCCGCACCCGCGCCGGTTCGCCCGTCGCGCGCGGCCCATCGCGCCGGTTTCTTCCTGATGATCTTTGCCGCGCTGATGCTCGCGCTGGCCTATGTCATGGCGCCCCGGATCGCGGCCGAGATCCCCGGCGCGGAGCCCGCCCTGCGCCGCTACGTGGCGGGGGTGGACGAGGCGCGGCTCCTCCTCGACCGGCTGCTGCGCGCGGCGGCCGACCAACTCCGCGGCGGCGCCTGACAGGCCGTCCCTTCACTCTGTGAAAATATCCTCGGGGGGTGCGGGGGGCAGACAGCCCCCCGCTTCCGTCAGTACATGTCGAGCAACCGGCGCAGATACTCGCGCTCGATCTCGGGCCGCGAAAGATCGCCCGAGCGGCGCCGGATCTCGTCCAGCAGATCCTGCGCCCGGCGATAGACATCCTCTCCCTGCAGCATGTTGCGGTCCGAGCCGATCCGGCCGGTCTCGCCCGGCTCGCGGCCCAGCGGATCGCGCTGGCTGTTCGGATCCGCCCGGCCGAAGGCCTCGCCCTGGCCGTCGCCGTTCTGCTGGCGCTGCTCCTCGGCCATGGCCTCGCCCAGCTCCCGCATCCCCTCGCGCAGCCGTTCCATCGCCTCGGCCTGCCGGTCGAGCGCGCCGGGCATGTCGCCCTCGCGCAGGGCCCGCTCGGCCTCACGCATCGCCCGGCCCGCCTCGTCGAGCGAGCGGCGGCCGCTCTCGCCGCGCTCGCTGCCCTGCCCGGGCAGGTCGCCCCGCTGCGTCCCGTTCAGCCGGTCGCCCAGTTCGCGCTGGCGGTCGGCGAGGCTGCGGCCGTCCTGGCCCTCACCCTCACCCTCGCCCTCCTCGCCGCCGCGGGGCTGGCCGTTCGGCCCGCGCTGCAACTGGCGGAAGGATTCGTCCGACAGGCCCTGCTGGTCGCGCAGCGTCTCGGACAGGTCCCGCATCGCCTGGCTGCCCTGCCCCTGGCCCTGGCCTTCGCCCATCGTGACCTGCATGTTCTCCATCAGCTGACGCATCATCTCCATCAGCTCGGCCGCTTCGGCCATCCGGCCCTGCTCCATCAGCTCCTGCAGCTTGTCGAGCATCTCCTGCAGCTGGTCGCCGGACATCTCCATCGTCTGCCGGTTCTCGGACTGCTGCTGGTCGGGGTTGCGCATCGCCTCTTCGGCCAGCTCGCGCATGTAATTCTCGAGCGCCTGCCGCATCTCGTCCATGAGGCGCTGGATCTCGTCGGGCGAGGCGCCGTTGCGGATCGCCTCGTCCAGCCGGTCCTGCGCGCGCCGCAGCGCCTCGAGTGCCGAGGCGAGATCGCCTTCCTCGACCATCAGGGCGATCTCCCAGAGCTGCTCGGCGATCTCGTCGCGCAGCGCCGGCGCAAGGGTGGCGGCCTCGGCGTCCAAGCTCCGCATCAGCACCCGCGTGCGCAGGAAGGCGCCCTCGTTGCGGAAGAGACCGGCGGGCGCATGGGTGACGGCATGGAGGATCTGCGCCGTCCGCGGACCGTTTGCCCGATTCCAGAGCAGGTCACGCCGCAGCTCGATCAGCGCCGCGGCCAGCGGGTCGAAGAAGCGCCGGCCCGGCAGTACCACCTTCAGCGGCTCGGCCCGGCCCTCCTGCATCGCCGCATCGGTCACCGTCAGGTTCAGCACCACGGGCAGGTTGGCGAACGGATGCCTGGCCAGATCCTCGACCAGCGTCTCGGTGAACTCGGCCCGGCTGCCCGAGATCGGCAGCGGCAGGTCGAGCGTCACCGGCTCGCGCGGTTCCGGCTCGATCGTCAGGCCGAAGCGGCGATCCACGGCGGGCAGGTCGAGCAGGATCGTCGCCTGCCCGCCGGTCACGCCGTAATCGTCCTGCGCCGAGAACGAGAGCTTCATCTGCCCGTCCGCCTCGCGCTCCATGTTGCCGTCGGCGGTGACGAGCGGCGGGCGATCGGCCAGGGCCATCACCTTCCAGGCGCGGCCGGCGGGACCGTCGATCGTCACGGCGCCGTTCTGGCGCACCTCGACATCCTGCGCGGGGCCGGCCGGGGCCTCGCCCGCCGGACGGCCCGAGACGCTCTCGCTGACGCTCAGCGATCCCACCTCGCCATAGAGGCGGATCTGCAGCCGGCTGCCCACGGGCAGCGTGATCTCGGGCGCGTCGATGTCATTGAGATAGAGCGAGGGTTTGCCGGTGTAGGAGGGGGGCTGCGCCCAGGCCTCCCAGCTCGGCCCGACCATCGCCTCGGCCCCGCTTCCGGCAAGCCCCGTCACCGAAGCCACGCGCCAGACCGAGCCGAACATCAGCGCCACCACCAGCGCCGTCAGCGCCAGGTAGCGCAGCGCGAACGGATCGCGGCGGGCAAGCCGCAGGTCCGGCGGGACCGGCCGGGCGAGGGCCGCGCGTTCCGCCATCCGGCGGCGATGGGTCTCCCAGATCGCGCGTGACCAGGGATCGGCGCTGCCGATGGCCTGCGCGTCGGTCATGGAGGAGATCGGCCGGCCCGGCAGCGAAGCGTCGAGACGCGCCAGCGCCTCCGCCCGGCCGGGTCTGCGGAAGGTCCGCAGGCCGAAGCCCGCGGCGAGCAGTGCCCCGATGCCCGTCGCCGCCAGC
This sequence comes from Cereibacter sediminicola, assembly GCF_007668225.1. Taxonomy (NCBI): domain Bacteria; kingdom Pseudomonadati; phylum Pseudomonadota; class Alphaproteobacteria; order Rhodobacterales; family Paracoccaceae; genus Cereibacter; species Cereibacter sediminicola. The sequence continues at coordinate 212,264 of NZ_VDEK01000004.1, forward strand.
CCACCCTGCACCCACTCGAGCGGCAGGGCATCCTGCACCCCGAGGACCAGCGCCGCCAGCGCGGCGATCAGGATCGTCCAGACCGGCCAGAAGCCGCGCGCAAGCCGCTCGGCCCAGAGCCCCGCCCACGTCAGGCGGAGCGGCCAGATCAGACGGGCAAGGGCCGTCTCGGTCGCGGGATCCGGGGCGGTGTCGCGGTTCTTCTGGGCCATGCGCCTCGCCTGACTGAGGCTGCGCGCGTCACAGCCATTCAGGGATGCTATCGCGCCTCAGCATTTCGTCAAACGTCGGTCTCGCCCGTATGACGGCGAAGTGATCCCCGCGCACCAGCACCTCGGGCACCAGTGGGCGCGAGTTGTATTCCGAGGCCATCACCGCGCCGTAGGCGCCGGCCGAGCGGAAGGCCACGAGATCGCCCTCGGACATGGGCGGCAGCGGACGCGCCTTGGCGAAAGTGTCGCCCGTCTCGCAGATCGGGCCCACGACGTCATAGGGCTGGCCCTTGGTGCCCGGCGCGGCCTCGGCCACCGGCACGATGTCGTGGTGCGCGCCATACATCGAGGGCCGCACGAGATCGTTCATCGCCGCGTCGAGGATCAGGAAGTCGCGCCCCTCGCCGTTCTTGACATAGATGACCCGGCTGACCAGCACACCCGAATTGCCCGAGATCAGCCGCCCCGGCTCGATCTCGATCTCGCAGCCGAGATGCCCGACGGTACGCTTGATGAGCGCGCCGTAATCGGTGGGCAGGGGAGGGGCCTCGTTCGAGCGGGTGTAGGGGATGCCGAGGCCCCCGCCAAGATCGAGCCGGCGGATCTCGTGGCCCTCGGCGCGCAGGCGTCCGGTCAGGTCGGCGACCTTGAGGTAGGCCTGCTCGAACGGTTCGAGTTCGGTCAGCTGCGAGCCGATGTGCACGTCGATGCCCACGACCTCCAGCCCCGGCAGGGCCGCCGCCTCGGCATAGACCTCGGAGGCGCGCGCGATCGGGATGCCGAACTTGTTTTCCTTCTTGCCGGTGGCGATCTTCTCGTGCGTGCGGGCATCCACATCCGGGTTCACCCGGACGGCGATCGGCGCGCGCAGGCCCATCGAGGCCGCCACCTCGGACAGCGCCCGCATCTCGGGCTCGGACTCCACGTTGAACTGGCGGATCCCGCCTTCGAGCGCGAGGCGCATCTCCTCGCGCGTCTTGCCCACGCCCGAGAAGACGATGCGCTCGCCCGGCACGCCGGCGGCGCGCGCGCGCAGATATTCCCCGCCCGAGACCACATCCATCCCCGCGCCGAGATCGCCCAGCAGCTTGAGCACCGCAAGGTTCGACAGCGACTTGATGGCGAAGCAGACCATGTGCGGCAGCGGGGTCAGCGCCTCGGTGAAGAGCCGGTAGTGCCGCTCGAGCGTGGCCGCCGAATAGCAGTAGAAGGGGGTGCCGACGGTGGCGGCGATATCGGCCAGCGGCACCTCTTCGGCGTGGAGCGACCCGTTGCGGTAGAGGAAATGGTCCATGATGTCTCGGTCTCGTGGGTCGGAAGGGCCGCAGCCTCAGGTGGCGGGGCGCGAACGGAGGAACAGATAGAGCGGCAACCCGCACGAGACGCCGATCAGGAAGGTGGCCGGGATGGCCACCAGCCCGATCCATGCCCTGCGGGAGAAACACTCTGCGAGGATCCAGACCGTGAGCGTGATGGCCGCGATGGTCAGATCCCAGACGAGGCCCGTGGTCGAGGCGTTCACATACCAGGCGTCGATCAGGCCGCCGAACCCTTCGCCCGTCGTCACCATGTAGGAGACGAAGTGATACATCGGGTGGATGGCGCCCCAGATCGCGAGGGCCAGAAAGATCATGCGCAGCGGGGACATGTCAGAAAGCTCCTCCAACGGCGACGCCTACGTTTCCGATGCCCGTGCCCACCGAGGCGCCGTGCGGGGACACGCCGACGCTTGTTGCGCCCACGCGGGTGGACATGCGGGGATGGACGCTCACCCCTCCCGGTCCGACGCCGACGCCCAACCCGACATGCGGTGCATTCGGATCGGCGCAGGCGGCGAGCGCCAGCAGCAGGAGAAGCGCGCGGCCCATCCTGCTCAGTTGCTCCTGATGCCGAACTCGGCGGTGCCGCCGATCGTGAGACCGGGCTGAACCTCGACCGGCTGGTCGGTGCCGGGCCGCAGCGGCGGGCCATCAATGCCGCAGCCGGCCAGCGCGAGGACAAGAAGGATCAGCGGGGCTCTCATGCGGCGCCTCCCAGCAGCTCTTTCCAGCGCGCGGCCTGCGCGCGGACATTGTCGGGCGCGGTGCCGCCGTAGGAGGTGCGGCTGCGCACGGAATTCGCGACGCCGAGGACGGCGAACACATCCTCGCGGATGCCCGGATGGACCTCCTGCATCTCGGCCAGCGACAGGTCGGGCAGGTCGCAGCCGCGGGCCTCGGCGCGGGCGACGAGCGTGCCCGTCACATGGTGCGCGTCGCGGAAGGGCAGATCCAGCTCGCGCACCAGCCAGTCGGCGAGATCGGTCGCGGTCGAGAAGCCCGAGGCGGCGGCGGCGGCGAGGCTTTCGCGGTTGGCCTGCATGTCGGCCACCATGCCGGTCATGGCAGCCAGCCCCAGCATCAGCGTGTCGGCCGCGTCGAAGACCTGTTCCTTGTCTTCCTGCATGTCCTTGGAATAGGTCAGCGGCAGGCCCTTCATCACCGTGAAGAGCGCCACCGCCGCGCCCAGCACCCGGCCGAGCTTGGCGCGCAGCAGTTCCGCCGCGTCGGGGTTCTTCTTCTGCGGCATGATCGACGAGCCGGTGGTCCAGCGGTCGGACAGCCGGACGAACCGGAACTGCGCCGAGGACCAGATCACGAGCTCTTCGGCGAAGCGCGACAGATGCAGGGCGCAGATCGCCGAGGCCGACAGGAATTCCAGCGCGAAATCGCGATCCGAGACGGAATCGAGGCTGTTCGCCGTCGGCCGGTCGAAGCCGAGCGCCGCCGCCGTCATGTGCCGGTCGATGGGGAAGCCGGTCCCTGCCAGCGCAGCCGCCCCGAGCGGACATTCGTTCATCCGCGCGCGGGCATCGGCGAAGCGCGACCGGTCGCGGGCCAGCATCTCGACATAGGCCAGCATGTGATGGCCCCAGGTCACCGGCTGCGCCGTCTGCAGGTGGGTGAAGCCCGGCATCACCCAATCGGCCCCCGCCTCGGCCTGCGCGACGAAGGCCCGCATCAGCGCCTCGATGCCCGTGATGGCCGCGTCGCACTGGTCGCGGACCCACAGGCGGAAATCCACCGCCACCTGATCGTTGCGCGAGCGCGCGGTGTGCAGCCGGCCGGCGGGCTCGCCGATCAGCTCCTTCAGCCGAGCCTCCACATTCATGTGGATGTCCTCAAGCTCGACCCGGAACGGGAAGCCGCCCGCCTCGATCTCTGACAAGACGGTGAGAAGCCCTTCCCCGATCGCCTCGGCATCCCTAGAACTCAGGATGCCCTGCGCCGCGAGCATCGCGGCATGGGCGCGCGAGCCGCGGATATCCTGCGCGTAGAGCCGCTTGTCAAACCCGATCGAGGCGTTGATCGCCTGCATGATCGCGTCGGGGCCGGCGGCGAAGCGGCCGCCCCACATGGCGTTGGCGGCGGAGGAGGAAACGGGCGCGTCGGACATGGAAAGCCTTCGGGAGGTGGAATGCTGCGTCTGCTGTTTGCCGTGATCTACACGGCCTTGACCTTCGGTGCAAACGGCGCGGCGGCGGGGCCGGCCGAGGCGCGCACTCTCCTGGCCGGGGACATGAAGAAGCTCGTCATCCATTCCGAGGCCCGGCCGCTGCCCGAGGTGATGCTGGCCGATCTCGACGAGGCTCCGCGGTCGCTCTCGGACTGGCGCGGCCGGTGGGTGGTGGCGAACTTCTGGGCCACCTGGTGCGCCCCCTGCCGCGAGGAGATGCCGACGCTCGACCGGCTCGAGGCGGAGTTGGGCGGCGAGGGATTCTCGGTGGTCACGGTTGCCACCGGCCGCAACGCCGTGCCCGGCATCCGCAAGTTCTTCGAGGAGGCCGAGGTCACGCACCTGCCCGTGCTGCGCGATCCGAAGTCGGCCCTGGCCCGGCAGATCGGGGTGATGGGGCTGCCGGTGACGCTGGTCCTCGATCCCGAGGGGCGCGAGGTGGCGCGGCTCATCGGGGACGCCGACTGGGATTCGCCCGAGGCGATGGCCGTGCTCGGAGCGCTGATGCAGTGAGGCGGTCCGTCTGATCGCGGGCGTTTCCGTTCCGCCCCGTGGGTCGCTATGGTCGCGCGAGAGGCCGGAGCATCCTCCGGCCGCGACAGCAGGAGACGGGCATGACCATTCTCGACGAGTTCCGGTCCTTCATCGCCAAGGGCAACGTGATGGACATGGCAGTGGGCATCATCATAGGCGCGGCCTTCACCGGGATCGTCTCGAGCCTCGTGGCCGATCTGATCAACCCGGTCATCGGGCTCATCACCGGCGGGATCGACTTCTCGAACCTGTTCGTGAACCTCGGCGACGGCGACTACACGAGCCTCGCCGCCGCCCGTGAGGCGGGCGCGCCCGTCTTTGCCTACGGCGCCTTCATCACCGCGGTCATCAATTTCCTCATCATCGCCTGGGTCGTGTTCCTGCTGGTGAAGATGGTGAACCGGGTGAAGGAGACCGCCCTGCACAAGAGCCCGCCCGCGGCCGAGGCCGAGCCGGCCGGACCCACGCAGGAGCAGTTGCTGGCCGAGATCCGGGATCTTCTGAAAAACGCCGCGGCCTGACGACGGTCAGGCCGGGCCCCCGGTCTTACATCTTCAGCGCAAGCTGAGGCGACAGCACGTCGATTTCAAGCGCGCGTCCCACGGCGTAGTAGGTCAGATGCCCGGCGTGGGTGTTGAGGCCGGCCAGCAGATGCGGGTCCTCCTCGCAGGCGCGCTTCCACCCCTTGTCCGCGAGCGCGAGCAGGAAGGGCATGGTCGCGTTGCCGAGGGCGAGCGTCGAGGTGCGGGCCACCGCCCCCGGCATGTTGGCCACGCAGTAGTGCATCACCCCGTCCACCTCGTAGATCGGGTCCTGATGCGTGGTCGGGCGCGAGGTCTCGAAGCAGCCGCCCTGGTCGATCGCCACATCGACGATCGCAGCCCCCGGCTTCATCTCGGACAGTTGCGCCCGGCTCACCAGCCGGGGCGCGGCGGCGCCCGGGATCAGCACCGCCCCGATCACCAGATCGGCGCCGGTCACCTGCTCGGCGGTGTTGCCGCTCGAGGCGTAGGAGGTGCGAAAGAGCGTGCCGAACGCCTCGTCGAGCGCGCGGAGCCTCGGCAGCGAGCGGTCGAGCACGGTCACGTCGGCGCCCATGCCGGCGGCGATCCGCGCTGCATGGGTGCCGACCACGCCGCCCCCGATCACCACCACCTTCGCCGGGCCCACCCCCGGCACACCGCCGAGCAGGACTCCCCGCCCGCCGTTGGCCTTCTGCAAGGTCCAGGCGCCCACCTGCGGCGCGAGCCGGCCCGCCACCTCGGACATGGGCGCCAGAAGCGGCAGGCCGCCCCGTGCGTCGGTCACCGTCTCATAGGCGATGGCCGTGACGCCCGAGGCCAGCAGGTCGCGCGTCTGCTCGGGATCGGGCGCCAGATGCAGGTAGGTGAACAGCACCTGCCCCTCGCGCAGGCGCTTGCGCTCGACGGGCTGCGGCTCCTTTACCTTCACGATCAGGTCGGCCTCGGCGAAAAGCTCTTCGGCGGTGGAGACCAGACGGGCACCGGCGCCGCGGTAATCCTCGTCGGGAAAGCCCGAACCCGCGCCGGCCCCGGCTTCCACCAGCACCTCATGCCCGTGGGCCACGGCTTCGCGCGCGGCATGGGGCGTGAGACCCACGCGATATTCCTGCGGCTTGATCTCCCGCGGGCAGCCAATCCTCATGATCCTTCCTCCCTGATCATTTCCTTCGACCATGCACCCTGCGGCGCGGCGGTGCTTTGAAATCTCGCGTGACGACGCAGGGGCAGGGGGGTAGGATCTTTCGCAGAAACTTCCTCCAGCCGAAGAACCTTGTGAACTGGCCCCCGTTTCGACCGGACACTTGGGCATAACCATGGAGGCTCAGGTCTATGCCTGAGCACGTGCTTATGTCTGAGATAGAGATCATCACCGATGGCGGCCGT
>NZ_VDEK01000050.1:0-14578 GCF_007668225.1 Cereibacter sediminicola
ATCGCAGCCCAAACCGCAAACGCCTGAGTGTCCGGTGAAACGGGGGCAAAACCAAGCAATCGCCTCGGCATCCGCCATGTCGTTCTTTTGCCGCTTCACGAAGGGCTTTACATAGGCCGGCGGGATCAGCCGCACTTCGTGGCCGAGATCGCCGATCGCCCGACCCCAGTGATGAGCACTGGCGCAGGCCTCCATAGCCACTATGCAAGGAGCCTGTGCCGCCATGAACTTCAACAGCTGCGCCCGTGACAGCTTCCGGCGGAAGACCACCGCTCCGTCAGCTGCCGCGCCATGCGCCTGAAACACGTTCTTGGCCAAATCCAGGCCGATAATGCTAACCTCTTCCATGGACGCTCCCTTTCGTAGCGGTGCTTCAACACCCGCCACCATGGCACATCGATGCCGCCGGGGGGCGTCCACCCCATCGCTTACGTCTGGTTTTGGCCGTTTGCCACCTCATCCCGAGTCTACCCAGCACCTCTCCTATACCGCCACTCCCGCGGCGCCTCGCGCCCGCCCTCGTCGCGGCGGCGGTACCGCTCCCAGCCGTTGGCCTTGAGGTAGGCCGAGACGCGCATCTGGTCGCCACGCGTCCAGCGCGCGGGTTCGAGCCCGATGGCCTCCTCGAGGATCTCGCCGACCGATACATCTCTCAGCGGCTCCGGGCGCGGCACGCTCTCGGTGCGGGAGTTGCCGTAGTCGGGGAAGCCGTCCGAGACGGTGCGGATCTCGTGCGTCAGCCAGTGTTCGATCAGGTCGTCCCAGGCGTCGGACTGGTAGCGGCGGTCCTGTTCCTCGCGGGCTTCCGCCAGCAACGCCGGATCTTCGATCCACCAGATTGCGCCAGCGCGGAAGCGGTGGACGGCCTCGGCCCAGAGCTGGTCCCGGTCGCGGGCGAGCCCCGCGATGTCGATGGCGCCGCAGCGGAGCGGCCAGAAGCGGCGGTTGCCGGTCTCGTCGCGCAGATAGGTGTCTGGGTTCACGGTGCCGGCGAAGACGCACTGGCGCGGGACCTCGACGGTGTAGCGACCGTAAGGCGGGCGGAAGCGGTCGGTGGTGCGGGTCAGGAACGCCTTGATGCGCGAGACCTCGGCGCGGCCGATGGCGTCGAGTTCGGCGATCTCGACGATCCAGACGCCTTGCATGTGCAAAGCCGCGTCCTTCGACCCGAGCTCGGGCAGTTCGTCGGTGAACCAATCCTCGCCGGCCAGCACCTTGATCGCTGTGGACTTGCGCGCACCCTGCGGCCCCTCGAGGATCAGCATGTGGTCGGCCTTCACGCCGGGCCGGTATATTCGGGCGACGGCTGAGATCAGCCAGAGCGCACCGATGGTGTGATGGAACGCCGTGGGTTCCGCGCTGAGATAGGCGCTGGTCCAGGTCTCGATCCGGGGCGTGCCATCCCATTTCAGGGTGTCGAGCCAGTCGCGGACAGGATGAATGCGCAGCTCGCGGGCGACGGCGCCGACGGCGCGGCTCACGACCACCGGCGCCACGTTGATCCCGCGCAGCTGCAGCCATTCGGCGGTGCGGATGTCGTCGGCGTCCTCCCAGGGGCGCGGGAGGGACGCGACGCTGTCCCATGGCAGCGGCTGGCGCACCACGATCTCCTGCCCGAACTCGTCGAAGGCGAGAACCCCGGCGAAGGCCGGATCGGAGGTCAGGGCGACGATGACGTTGGCCTCGTTGCGCTCGGGCGCGCCGGCGAGGTCGAGCCGCAGGCGCCTGAACCAGGCGGGCTTCGGGATCGGCGCGTGCGGGTCGCCGGTGGCGTTCACGCGGCGGCCGAGTTCGGCCAGTTGCTGGGTCAGGACCGAGATGCCGATGCCGGTCGCGGACTTGATCCTCGCGATGACCTGCCGTTCGGGCAGAGGATCGAGCTTTGCGAGCGCGATGCGCCCTAGCAGCGTGGACAGGGCTTCGAACTCTGGCGGATTGGTCAGCGCCTCGGCCGCGGCGATCAGGGTCGCCGGATCGTCGGCGGAGGCAACTATGGGCGTGGCCGTCTCTGGCTCGACCGGATCCCCGGCCAGTGGCTCAGCCTTGGTGTCCTCCGCGCACGCGTAATCCTCCGCGCGGGCGCCGCGCAGCAGATCGTCGTTGAAGTCGTCGCCATGGAGCGGCGCAACGAGCTCGTTCGGGATGTCCGCCCGGTTCAGGCGGTCCGCCAGCGTCGCGGCCGCCTGGCGCCCGGCATCTCCAGCATCGGCGTAGATGGTGACGCGCCGGGCGCCCTCGGGCCATTGGAACCGCGCCAGACCGTCGGCCGACAACGCCGCCCAGACCGGTGTGCCGAAGAGCGCGTGGGCGGCGAGCGCCGTCTCGATACCCTCGGCGATACCGATGTGGCAGTCCTCGGGCATCGGGAACAGCCGGACCACGGCATCCTTCACGCTGCCGAGCATCTTCTTGCCCGGGGGCGCCTTGGCGCTGCCGTCGTCGAGCAGGAAAGTGCGGTGGATGCCCGGCGCGCGCTCCCCGCCCGGCAGCCGCAGGATCGCGATCAGGCCGGGCCAGCCGCGGCAGCTGTCGAAGTCCGGCAAGTCGGGATGGAACAGAAGGTCGGGCGATCCGGGATCCGACAGCCTGCGAGCGCGCAGGTAGGTCTCGCCCGGCGTGCCTGCGATCGGCACGGCCCCACCGACCAGACGCGCGATCTCGGCCGAGTGGTCGGGGCGAGCGCGCATGGACGACGTCGGCGCGGACCGCGGCGCAGGATGGTCGATCCCCGCGAGCCGCGCCGCCTCGTCGAAGAGCGCGCCGTCGCAGAGTCCGGTCGCCTGCGCGATCAGGTCGATGGGACCGGCCCGCTCGCCGGTGGCGTAGTCGAAGCCCCAGCCGGCAAAAGGCCCGTCGAGATGGATGGTGCAGGAGCCCTCCTTGCGTGGCGGGCGCCCGGAGAGATCTGCGCAGCGCAAGGATCGACGGTCCCGCGCAAGCCGGGCCTCGGGGAAGAGCCCCGGCAGCCAGTCGGCCGCGGTGCAGGCAAGCCGCTCCTTCACCGCCGCCAGATCGTGCCGGGTCTTCGGGACCGCGATGTCGTTGAGGTCGATCATCGCGCCCCTCAGGCCAGCAGCACGAGACCGCGTTCGGCCCGGGTGATCGCGGTGTAGAGCCAGCGGCGCCGGTCGATCTCGCTGCGGCCCAGCCCGTCGTCCCAGACGATCACGTTCTCCCACTGCGACCCCTGTGCCTTGTGGGCGGTGATCGCCCATCCGAAGGTCGCCTCGGTCAGCAGGCGCTTCTCCTTGTAGTCGCGGTCATGGCGCTTGTCGTCGTAGGCGACATGGTCCTCGAAATGCCCCTTGTAGATGCGCAGCCGGCCCGGACGCCCGTCCTCATAGGGCTCGCCGATGTGGCGCCCGTCCTCGTCATGGACGACGGCGGAGAAGTAGAGGCTGCCCTCGTCGACGATGTCCTCGAGCGTCACGAACATCCCATTGATCAGCCCCAGATCGTTCTGGTTCTTCAGGCAGATGATCTTCTCGGCCGGTCCCGTGGGCAGCCAGGTCCCGCCGAGGCCAGCGGCCGCGCGCATGGCGTTGTTGATCTGCAGCCGCGTGGCGTTCAGCCCGCAGATCAGCTGGCCGCCGCGGAGCGCTTGCTCCGGCGTGATGTCGCCCTTGCGGAGCTTGGCGACGTGATCGTCGTAGACGCCGAAGCCGATGGGCCGGCCTTCGCGCGCCATGGTGGCGAGGCGGATGGACCTTCTTCGGGCTCAAGAACCACAGGGGGCGGACATGACGAAGCCGCCGGATAAATCGAAGGCAGTCCACAAGCTGCGGTGTGCCGTCTACACCCGGAAATCCTCCGAGGAGGGGCTGGAGCAGGAGTTCAACAGCCTCCACGCCCAGCGCGAGGCATGCGAAGCCTACATTGCCAGCCAGCGGTCGGAAGGCTGGGTGCTGGTCCGCGATCAATATGACGACGGCGGCATCTCCGGCGGCACGCTGGAACGGCCCGGCCTCAAGCGGTTGCTAGAGGACATCGAGGACGGGTTGGTCGATGTGGTGGTGGTCTACAAGATCGACCGCCTCAGCCGCTCACTCGCCGACTTCGCGAAGCTGGTCGAGGTGTTCGACAGGAACGGAGTTACCTTCGTCTCGGTGACGCAATCCTTCAACACCACCACCTCCATGGGCCGGCTGACGCTGAACATCCTGCTCAGCTTCGCCCAGTTCGAGCGGGAGGTGACGGCCGAGCGCATCCGCGACAAGGTCGCCGCCAGCCGCAAGAAGGGCATGTGGATGGGCGGGGTGCCGCCCTACGGCTACCGCGTCGAGAACCGGAAGCTGGTGATCGACGACGAGAGCGCCGCGCATGTGCGCTGGATCTTCGCCCGCTTCCTCGAGATCGGGTCCTGCACGGAACTGGCGCGGGAGGTCGGCACGCGGGGCCTCCGCACGCCGCGCGGCAACCGGATCGACAAGAAATACATCTACCGCATGCTCAGCAACCGCGCCTACATCGGCGAGGCGGTCCACAAGGGCGAGAGCTATCCCGGCGAGCACGACGCCATCATCGACTGCGAGACGTGGGACCGCGTCCACGCCATCCTGCAGGAGAGCCCGCGCAAACGCGCGGCCCGCACCCGCGCCGACACGCCCGCGCTGCTGAAGGGGCTGCTGTTCGGGCCCGATGGCGCCGCGTTCTCACCGACGCATACTCGGAAGGGGGATCGTCTCTACCGCTACTATGTCAGTCAGACCGTACTGAAGCATGGTGCTGGTTCGTGTCCGGTCGGCCGAATGCCTGCGGGCGAGATCGAGGGCGCCGTAATCGAACAGCTGCGCGCCGTCTTCCGCCAGCCCGAGATCGTGGCGGGGACATGGAAGGCCGCGCGCTCCCACGCGGACAACATCACCGAAGCCGACGCCCGCGCGGCCCTGCAGCAGCTAGACCCGCTGTGGGACGAACTCTTCCCCGCAGAACAGGCCCGCATCGTGGCGCTGCTGGTTGAACGGGTGGACATCGGCATGGACGCGCTCAACGTGCACCTGCGCGTCGACGGGCTCAGCGGTCTGGCCCGCGAGATGCTGGCCGGCGACATCGGAGAGGCTGCATGACCCGCGGGGCTCCGATCCCGGAGACGGTCACGCTCCACGTCCCATTTTGCGTCGTGAAGCGTGGCGGGCGGAAGGAGATGCGGTTGCCCGAGGGCATTGCGCCGCCCCATCGCCCCGACGATGCCCTCGTCAAGGCGCTGGCACGCGCCTTCCGCTGGAAACGGGCGCTAGAGTCGGGACACTGTGCCACCATCGCCGAACTCGCCGCGATGGAGGGAGTCTCGCCCTCCTATCTCACCCGGGTCCTGCGCCTCACACTGCTCGCGCCCGACATCATCGAGGCGATCCTCGACGGCAGGCAAGGGCCGGAAGTCACGCTGGCGCGGCTGATGAACGGGTTCCCGGAGCGGTGGGACAGGCAGCAAGATAGCATCGGAGGCTGAGGCAGGTTGGCGCCCGGAGCAATCTGGACTCCCGCCGCTCGTTCCTGCAAAGTTCTTCCTATCGGCGCGAGTTCAGAGGAGGCCATGGCGGACAGACTGAGCGTCGAAGCACGCTCGCGACTCATGTCGAAGGTCGGCGGGAAGAACACTGCCCCGGAACGCGCGGTTCGCAGGGCGGCGCATGCTGCCGGCCTGCGATTCAGGGTGCACCGTCGCGATTTGCCGGGCACGCCCGATATCGTCTTTCCGAAGTATCGCGTCGCCGTCTTCGTGCACGGCTGTTTCTGGCACGGTCACGGCTGCGCCAAAGGGCGCCTGCCCAAGTCGCGCACGGAGTATTGGGTGCCGAAGATCGCAGCGAACCGGGAAAGGGACGCAGCCAAGCGTGCGGCGCTCGAAGCGGCAGGTTGGCGCGTCCTGACAGTCTGGCAGTGCGAGATCGGGCGCGCAGAGGACGTCGCCGCGCGGCTCGACGCGTTCCTGCGCGGGAAAGAATCCGATCGACAACCGGACCTGACCTCTGTATAGAATCCTGAAAGAGCACGAGGAGACGGATTTGGCATGAGACCGATCGGAATAGACTTGTTCGCCGGCGCCGGAGGAATGAGCCTGGGATTCGAACAGGCCGGATTCGACGTCGCGGCGGCGGTCGAGATCGATCCGGTGCATTGCGCCGTCCACAAATTCAATTTCCCGCGCACTGCCGTCGTCCCGAGATCGGTCGAGGGTTTGTCGGGCAGAGAAATCCGCATTGCGGCGGGAATCGGCAACCGTCCTGTCGAGTGCGTCTTCGGCGGTGCGCCCTGTCAGGGGTTTTCGCTGATCGGACATCGCGTGCTCGACGACCCGCGCAATCGGCTGGTTCTGGAATTCGTGCGGATCGTCTCGGAACTCGATGCGCGGACATTCGTGTTCGAGAACGTCAAGGGACTTACCGTCGGCTCGCACAAGGAATTCCTTCACGAACTGGTCGCGGCTTTCGGCGAAAGGGGCTATTCGGTTCGCCTCCCCTGGAAAGTGCTGAATGCCGGCGGCTTCGGCACGCCGCAGTCTAGGGAAAGGCTGATCCTGTTCGGCGCCAAGAAGGGGCACGCCTTGCCCGACTATCCGGCCGAAACGACCCGAATTCCGGGTCGGAAGAACGGCCGCGAACTGCCGTCGGGTCCGACCTGCGCAGATGCGCTGGACGATCTGCCAGATGCCGAGGCCTTCGACGAACTGTGCGGAACGGATGCCGTCGTAACGAACGGCTTCGGTCCCGCCTCGCCCTATGCCGCCGAGATGCGATGCCTGACGAACGATGCCTGGCATTTCGCGCATCCACGGATCTGGGATTCCGGTCGGCTGACGTCGAGCGCGCGGACCGAACACACCGAAATCTCGCGCCGCCGGTTCTCGGAAACGGAAGGCGGCCGGGTCGAACCGATCAGCCGCCTGTTCAAGCTACCCGCCGGCGGTGTGTCGAACACGCTGCGGGCAGGAACCGACGGGGCGCGGGGAGCCTTCACCAGCCCGCGGCCGATCCATTATCGCCGGGATCGCTGCGTCACCGTGCGCGAGATGGCCAGGCTCCACGGCTTCCCCGACTGGTTCCGCTTCAACGCCACCAAGTGGCACGGCGCCCGGCAGATAGGCAACGCCGTCCCGCCGCCGCTCGCCCGCGCGGTGGCGTCGCAGGTGATCGCTGCCCTCGGGGTCGCGCCGCAGCGCCCGACCGATGCGATCCCGCTCGGCGACGAGGCGCTGCTGTACATGGATGTCGGCACGGCTGCGGCGCATTTCGGCGTCGCGCCGCCGAAGTCCGGTCGCGACCGCAAGAGCGGCGCCAGAAAGCGCAAGCAGGCCGAGATCGAGGCGGAGCTCGTTGCATTGCGGGCGGCCAATGGCTGAGAAATCGAACCGCTATCAGGCGTTGATCTCGAAGATTTTCTTCGACCGCTACGCGCAGGGAGCAACGGTCTTCGACTTCGAGCGCGAGGCGCTGGAAAGCAGCGCGTCCGAACTCGGCATCCGATTGCCGAAGAACCTCGGCGACGTGATCTATTCCTTCCGGTTCCGCACGGCGCTGCCGGACGACATCCTCGCGACGCAACCCGCCGGGATGGAGTGGATCATCGAAGGCGCCGGCAAGGCCGCCTATCGCTTCAAGCTCGTCCGCATCAATCGCATCCTGCCGCGGCCCGACTTGGTCCGGATCGCCATCCCGGACGCGACGCCGGAACTGATCCGGGCCTATGCGCTGGACGACGAACAGGCGCTGCTCGCCATCGTCCGCTACAACCGGCTGATAGACACCTTTCTAGGGCTGACCACCTACAGCTTGCAGAACCACCTGCGCACCACGGTAAAGGGGATCGGCCAGATCGAGATCGACGAGCTTTACATCGGGCTCGACAAACGCGGTTGCCACTACGTCGTTCCGGTGCAGGCCAAGGGCGGGAAGGATCAGATCGGCATCGTCCAGACGACGCAGGACATCCGCTTCGTCGAGCAGCGCTTCCCGGGCTTGCGCTGTCGCGCGATCGCCGCGCAGTTCATGGAGGATCAGGTCGTCGCGATGTTCGAACTGGCGCTCGACGGCGACGAGGTGAAAGTGGTTGAGGAACGCCACTACCGCCTGGTCCCGGCCGGCGACCTCGACAAGGAGGCGATCCGCAGCTATCGCGATTGACAAGGGCGCCGGTGGCTCCGCTCCCCGGCGCAAATGCGGCTCCTTGAGCGTTATTCGTGCAAAGCCCGCCAGCCTGCCGAACTGGCGAAGGTTCGATTTCCGTTCCATCTCGGCCTGCTACCCCTGTCGTCGTAGTCAACAGCTTTGCGCCGCCGAAGTTCACATGATTTCAACGTGTTGAGCGAACTGAACTTTCGTGGGGCCAGTCAACAGGTCCGGAGAATATCCGCCCTTAGAGACCGCTTCCGGGCCTCCTGGCAGCAGGGGCAGTGCTCAGCCCCTCCCGCATAACCCTCGAAAACAACGGAAAAATCCGGCCGCAGCTGGATGGGGAGAACGCTTTCGCGAGGGCAAGTGGCGGAGGGGATGGGCCTGATATCCAACCTTCTCCATGTCGGAAACGAGTTGGAGAGTCGTCGCGTTCAACCGGCGCGCCGCGGGATCTTCCTGCGGTAGGCATGCCGTTGGACGGGAGCAACGATGCTGGCGGCCGTCGCGACCTGATCTCGTGACGTTGGCTTGGCTTTGCCGCGCCTGATAGGGTCCCTCAGCAAGCGCAGGCCGTTGAGCACCACCAGAACCGTTCCGCCTTCGCGACCGATCACGGCGAGCGGTAGGGGAAGCTCGAAGAACAGGCCGCCCGTGACAAGGATCGCCATCGCACCCATGGCGAAGGCGAGGTTCTGCCGGATGATCCGCGAGGTGCGGCGCGCCAGGCGATGGGCTTCCGCAAGACGCCCCATATCCTCCGAAAGAAGAGCCACGTCCGCCGCCTGCAGTGCGACGTCCGACCCGGCGGCGCCCATAGCGATACCCACATCGGCGCGAGCCAGGGCCGCTGCGTCATTGACGCCATCGCCGACGAAGGCGACCTTGCCGCGGGCAGCCAGTTCGCCAGCCATCCGGACCTTGTCCTCCGGAAGCATGTCGGCGTGGATTTCCTCGGGCCTCAGGCCAAGCTCTTCGCCTATGCCCGTGCGCCGTCATTGGAAAAGGTGATTGCCGCCGGCGCCGATTTCATCGTCCGCTCAGGTTGGCGCACCATACGCATCGTCATTATGGATGGCCATCCGGTCGACTGGAATGCCGTTTATGCGCCGATGCGGATTGGCCAAGTCCGCGAGATCGATGTCTTCATCGAACACTCTGGCCACAAGCAGAAGGGACGCGGCAAGCCTCTGTTTCAGGCAAGGCTCATCATCAAACGGAAAGATGCCGAAGCGGCGGAACGCTCCTTGAAGTCGGCAATAAGTAGACATCAGCGCCGCCGTTCCAGTCAGGTCATGCTGCCGACAACCGTCGCGGCGACGGGGTTCGTCATGTTGCTGACGTCGATCCCGGCAGCCGACATGACGGCTAAAGCCGTTCTGGACGTCTATCGGCTGCGCTGGCAGATCGAACTCGCCTTCAAGCGTCTCAAGAGTGGTCTTGGCATCCACAAGCTTCCGGCCAGGGACGTGCGATTGGCCAGAACCTGGCTGACGGCGCATCTTATCCTGGCGCTGATGATCGAAGAGGCCGTCACCGACGTTCTCGACTCTCCCCCCTGCGACGACGAAACCGTGGTCAACCAGGCCCATGTCGCTGTGGCGGCTGCATAGCCTCCTACGGCATGCGATCCTCACCGTTATCTTGACGGTGCGAACGGCGAGCGAAATCTCGAACAGCTTCGCCGGCATCATGCGCCACATTTGCGATCCACCGAGACGCAGGAAGAACCAGGCTGCTGATGCAAGGAATGCAACCATCCCCTTGACTTAACGCTTGTGGGGCATGGCCTTCCCTTTCGTAGGTAGTTCGCGGAGGGGTGTCAATCAGGCGACAGATCCGGATGACGCTGGACCCGACTGCACCGGGCTGAAGACCTGCACCGATCGCGGGCACGCCGCTATGCTGGCGGGACAATCACGGCTCCGGGACAATCAGCCTGTCATGCGCTTCGTCGCCGATCAACAGGCGTTCGAGGAGGGCTGTCAGGAATGCGGCTCCGACCGCTCCGACAAGCGTGAGCACGATGCGCAGCGTGCTGGCCGAAACCGGGTTCTGCGTCGACAACGCGCCGGCCACGAGCGAGATCATGACCGAGAAAGCGAACTGGTAGACCATCGGCGGATGGGAGCCGTTCATCATCCGGCTCGCGAGAAAGAGACCACCCAGGAACACAAGGATCAGCAGGACGGGAAAGTGCGCCATGTAGTCGAAGGAATAGAGGATGGCGAACGAGATCGCCGCGCCAATCATCGTGGCGAGAGTACGTTCCCACGCCTCGGCATAGAGCTGTTCGCGTGTCGGAAATACCAGCACGAAGACGGCGGCGACGGCGAGCATCAGATTGGCCGCATCGAGAACGGCATAGAGCCAGAACGACAGGAGCAGCAGGACGCCGCCCCGGATGAATGCGCGCAGCACGTGATGGCCTTCGCTGGCCGGCTGGTAGATCTCGACCATCATTTCCTTCGCACGCGGCGGGAACACAGCGTAGAGAAGGGGTATGGCGACAAGGGCGCACAGGCTCGCCTCGATGAAGCCGTCGCGCATGTAGTCCATCATCACGGCGGACGACATGCGCATGACGGACATCAGAACCGCGACGATCGCGACCAGCATGCCGATCGGGTTGCCGGTGCTGAGGATGATGTAATAGGACAGAACGCACAGCGCGCCCGTCAGCGTGATGAGAACCAGCGGCATCGGCCGCGCCAATTCCACCAGCCCGGATATCAAGATCACCATGATGATCATCGCCACAGGCCCGCCGACCGCCTTCTTCGGATCGAACGCCTTGCGCATGCCGGCCATCAGGCCGACGATCAGCGCCGGGGGCAACATCGGCATCGGTGACTGAAGCAGGATCGCCAGGCCGAAGCCGACGACCGCCGCGCTCGACAGCCGGACCGCGAACAGCGGATCGTCATCGACATGCGGGCGCGGTGCGACATACATGGATCGACCTCAATACAGATAGGATAGCCAGGACTGTATCTTGAGAAGTGTCGAGGCCACGCCCGAGATCGGCGTTCCGGTCCCTCCCGCATAGACGACGACGCTGACCTTGGCGCCTGCCTTGACGGTCAATGGCCACGCCTGCATGCCGCCCTCAAGCTCGATGTGGACCGGCATGCGGCGGGCCGGCTCGAACCACTGGTTTTCCGGACGGTTCTGCATCAGGCCGCCGGCCGAGGTGCGGCCCGGATCGATACCCCATGCGATCGAATGGACGCGCCCCCTGAAGGTCTGGCCCGGCATGGCGTCGAACAGGATTTCCACTTCGTCGCCGGGTTCGATGTTGCCGATCTGGTTCTCACGCAGATCGGCGGTGATCCACGCTCCGCGCGAATCGAAGAAGGTCATTACGGGCGAGCCCGCCGCCGCGAACTGACCGATGGCAAGTTGCAGGTTGGTGACGACGCCACGGGTCGGCGCGGTGACGGTCGAATAGAGAAGGTTGAGCTGCGCCTGCTCCAGTTGGAGTTGCGCCGCCATGATCTGCGGATTTGACGCGCCGCCGTCCTTGCCCAGTTGCAGCAGGGCGCTTTGCAGGTCGGCCTCGGCGGCTTCGAGTTGGGCTTCGGCGACACGCAACTCGGCCCTTGCGTTGTCGACCTGCGCCTGGGTCACCACTCCTCGCTCGAAGAGCGACGCGGTCCGGTTGGCGGCGGTGCGCGCGTTCTCGAGACTGGCCCGCGCCTGGGACACGCGTGCCTGAGACGAGGCGATCGCCGCTGCCGAGGCGTCAGTCGCCTGAACGGCCTGCGCCAGACCAACCTCCGCCTGACGGACCGCCAGTTCGAATGGACGGCGGTCGAGCTGGAACAGCGGCTCGTCCTGATCGACGATCGTGTTGTCCTCGACGAAGACTTCGGTCACCTGCCCGGCGACCCTCGGGGCAATCTGCGCAACATAGGCCGACACCGTGCCTCTCGACGAATAGGGCGCGAGCCGGTCCGAGACCGCATACCAACTGACGAACACCGCCAGGACAACCACGAGCAGCGCCGCGATTTTCTTTGCGGGGTTTCCTCGATTTCCGGGCAACGGCTCCGCATTGGGAGCAGCTTCGTCCTCGAGGGTGACGGGAGCCGATTCAGGCTCCGGCTCACTTGCATCTTGCCTGGTGACCAGTGGTGTCGCCGGCGCGTGTTCAACGTCACCGGCATCGTCTCCAGGCTGTGGGGTCCTCTCGGTTGTCATGCGGAACAATCCATCTGGCGCTGTGGGCAAGTCGGCATTATATGTGCTGTCAAGTAACTCTATGGTAGAGCCATATAGATGCAACGGCACGACATGACAAGGGCAGCGGATTCCCGATTGGAAAAGGAGCAACAGTTGCGGCGCGATTTGCGGTCGGTGCTTCGCAAGGTGCTAAGGCTGGACGCCACCGTCGCACGCAGGCTGGGTATCCACGGAACCGATCTCGCTTCGCTGGAATTGCTGGAGACGGCCGACGAGCCGGTGACGCCGACAATGCTGTCGGACTATCTCGGCATCTCGACCGGCTCGGCGACCGCGGCGATCGACCGGCTGGAACGGGCGGGCTTCGTCCGGCGCGTTCCCAACAGCCACGACCGGCGCGGCATCATCATCGAACCCGTAGAGGGCCAGCAGGAGCGGTTGCTTTCGGCATACCATCAGCTCCGGTCGCGCTATGCCGAATTGATCGAAGGCATTTCCGACGACGAACTCGACGTGATCAACCGCTTCCTCAAGGGGATAGAGCGGATAGAACTGTCCTGAAACCCGGATTCGACAGTTTCGCCGCAGATGGAAAGACACGCCGCCGCATGCGCACGCCGGTCTCCCGCGCCGTCGCTTCGAGATCAACGGATTGCGACAGCCGCGTTATCAGAGACTGCCAGTCCGATCAGGGCCTGCCAGTTAATGTTTATGGAATCGGTCGTTCGCATCTGCCCGAGGAATTGCATCATGATTCCAAGTGCCCACCCTTAAGTTAGCGCCTATGGGGATGCCCCCCCCCGCAGCCATCAACAAAAAGCCCGGCGTGGCCGGGCTCGGGCAGTCGATCAGGAGAATCGGATATTGAGGCGATAGCGGGGCATTGTTGCAGAACGGCGTTCTGAGGCGTGAGGGCCCCTTTCCCCGTAAGGTTCAGGCCACGCGGACGATCTCGGCTGTTCCGAGGGCGTTGAAGCGGTTCATGAGGGCGACGCGGATGTGGATTTCGGCGGTCTGGCGGTCGGGGTCTCTCGCGGCGATGCGCTCGCCGAAGGACTTGAGGCAGCGCATCTTTGCTTCGACGCGGCTGCGGGCATGGTATCCGGTCAAGCGCTTCCAGAACGCGCGTCCATAATGGCGCGTGGCCCGGAGGGTTTCGTTGCGCGCCCGGGCCGCCGGGCAGTCCTCTTTCCACGGACGACCGTTCTTGCGGATTGGGATGATCGCCGTGCCGCCGCGCGAGATAACGGCGCTGTGGCAGCGGCGGGTGTCGTAGGCGCCGTCCGCAGTCACGGTGCCGATGTCTTCGCCTTGGGGGATCTGGTCGAGCAGGTCGGGCAGGACAGGGCTGTCGCCTTCCCGGCTGGGGGTGAACTCGATGGCGCGGATGTCCGAGGTGGCGGTGTCCATGGCCAGATGCACCTTGCGCCATTGGCGGCGGCCTTGAACACCATGCTTGCGGGCATGCCATTCGCCGTCGCCAAGAAACTTGATGCCGGTGCTGTCCACCAGCAGATTCAGCGGCCCGTCGGCACGGCGATAGGGGATCTGCACCTTGAGGGTCTTCTGTCTGCGGCACAGCGTAGAGTAGTCGGGAACGGGCCAGTCCAATCCCGCGAGCCGCAGGAGGCTCGCGACCATCCCGACTGTCTGCCTGAGCGGCAGCTTGAACAGCACCTTGATCGACAGGCAGAACTGGATCGCTGCATTGGAGAAGACCGGCGGGCGCCCTGGGCGCCCCTCATGCGACGCGTGCCAGGCCATCTCCTTGTCCAGCCAGATCAGCAACGACCCGCGCTTGCGGAGCGCAGCGTTGTAGACTGACCAGTTCGTCGTGCGGTAGCGGGCGGGCTTGGGCTTGCTCATGCCGCCCGTCTAACCGCATGGATTCGTGATGTGAATCCTTCACGGCGAGAGTTCTGCAACAACGCCCCTCCCATCAATGATGGCAAATTCGGTTCCAGATGACTAGGGCGTGTTGACGTTTGAGGATTTCCAAACTGATCGCTGGCTGATTCAAGGCTGCCAAATGGGAGGCAACCTTGATCCGCACGACGTTGACCGACACACAATGGGCACTTATCGCTCCACATTGCCTTGGCCGGGAATGTGACCCTGGCCGCACCGGCCCCGCCCCTCGGCTTTTTGTTGAGACGGTTCTCTGGATAGTCCGGACCGGTTGTCCATGGCGCGACTTGCCGGCGGATTTCGGCAAGTGGAACTCAGTGTTTGCGCATTCCGAGGCATCCGGTCGGCGGTTCCGACAACATCCGGTCAGTCATTCC
>NZ_VDEK01000051.1:0-14075 GCF_007668225.1 Cereibacter sediminicola
CATGACGTAAGTCATGAAACTAGGCCCCGGCAGGCGGCCCTCGGCGGAGCCTTACCCTGTTCCTGCTAGGCAATGTTGACAAATGGCAACGTCTGAAGCTGAAGCAGGCGATGTCGATTAAGCCGAAGAAATTATTACGGTTCTGTCGCATCCGGATCATAGGCAGCGCATGACAGCTCTCGATGTCTTCTTGGGCTTTATCAGTGGCATAGCCGATGTTGCGACCAAAACGGGATGTATCGTCAGGTTATCGGTGCGGGCCTGCTGCATGTCTTTAGCCGTTGCAGGCCGAATGATCGCCTCTGGCATCTCTCATACGCGACATGCGTTTGCCCACGAACGCAGGCTACCATCCTTGTCAGTGTCGACAAGGATGGTAGCTGAGTTACTGGCGTGGGGCACCATCAGCTCACAGGCCTAAATGCGACAGCAACCAGAAAGACATGTCAGACCTTGTCCAATTGGGTGGCTGAGCGTCACCGCAGTTCACGGCCTCAGCAGCACTTTGCCCTTCTTGCCCGGCGCAAGGGAGGCCTTGACGGCATCGGTGATTTGCTCAAACGCAAACACCGCCTCGACCGGCAGGTCCAGTTCGCCTGTGGCGACAAGGCGTAGCAGCTCGCCGATCAGACGGATTTTCGTGTCGGTCGGCATGGCCTCGCTGACCTTGGAGCCCCAAAATCCCTTCACCACAGCCTGCTTGAAGATCAGGTCGCCCGAGGCGATCTGCATCGGTTCCCCGTTCATCGTGCCGAAGGACACCAGCAGCCCGTTTTCACCAAGAAGCGACAGCAGGTCTTTGCTGGCCGTGCCGCCGATGGAATCCACCGCCGCGCGAATGGATGCACCGCCGGTGATCGCCCGCACGCGGTCCTGCCAGCCCTCGGTCGCTGTTGAGACAGCATTGCCGATTCCAACTGCGGAAAGTTCGTCGACCCCGGCATCGCGGCGCACAAGGTTGACGACATGCACACCGCGCGCCGTGGCCAACCTTGCCAGAATCTTGCCAACCGCGCCATTTGCGGTGTTCTGGATCACCCAGTCCCCGCTTTTGACGTCAAGAAATTCCAGCAACGAGATTGCGCTGAACGGCATGGCGATAAGCTGCGCAGCCGCTTCGTCTGAAATGGCGTCCGGGACAGGAACCAGTGCGGTGGCAGGTGCCACAAAATACTCCGCCCAAGCGCCATGAACGCCCGCGACCGCGACCCGCTGCCCAACTGTCACGCCCGTCACATCCGCGCCCAGGGCGTCGATGGTGCCGACCGCTTCCGAGCCGCCGATGGCAGGCAGCTCGGGCTTGTAGCCATAGCTGCCACGCACCGTCCAGAGGTCGTGATTGTGGATCGGCGACAGGATGGTCCTGATGCGTACCTGACCGGGACCGGGCTGCGGGATGGCGCTGTCCGACACGATCAGGACGTCGGCCGGTTCGCCAAACGTGGTGTGAATGTTACCGCGCATGATGTTTCATTACACAGTGGTGACGTGCAGGCGCACATCGATGTTATTACGTGTCGCATTGGAATAGGGGCAGACCTGATGCGTCGCCTCGACCAGGTCGCGCGCCGTGGCCTCATCCAGACCGGAGAGTTTAACATGGATGTCGATGTCCAGCTTGAACCCGCCATCCGGCAGTTGGCCGATACCGACTTCGGCTGATGTTTTGCTGCCGCTCAGTGCCAGTTTTCGAACCTGGGCGACATGGTGCAATGCGCTGTCAAAACAGGCAGCATACCCCATGGCGAAGAGCTGTTCCGGGTTCGCGCCCGGCTTGCCGGAGTTCGGCGCCGTCAGGTCGAGCGCAAGGCTGCCGTCATCCAGCGCCGTGTGGCCCGAGCGGCCACCGATGGCCGTGGCGCGTGTTTTGTAGAAAATCTTCATTATGCCGTTCCTTTCGTCTGCAAAGTAGGATCTGCCGGACAAGCCAGAAGCTGTTTCGTGGCGACCATGGCCCGCTCCATCGGCATGTGGCTACGGGTCAGCTTGGCAAGCAGCGCGGCACCAAGCCACATCTGGTAAAGAACCTGCGCCAAAGCCTCTGGTTCCGGTCCAGGTGGAAGCGAACCATCGTCCCGCGCCTCGACGATCAGAGTGGTGATGCGATGCAACACTCGTTCGATGCCATCGCTGAGGACCATCCGCATGGCTTCAGACAGGTCGGCAACCTCGGCCGACAGCTTGACGGCAAGGCAGTCTTCCGCCCATCCGCGCCCTGCGGTCTCTCCCGCATCTGGATCGAGCCACGCTTGCCAGTAGCGTAGCAGCCGCTGACGTCCATTTTCGGCTTCAATGGCAAGCAACTGGTCAAGCCGGTCGCCGTACTCTGTAACGTAGTCGTCCAAAAGCGCGCAACCGAACGCCTCCTTGGACGCGAAGTAGTGATAGAACGAGCCTTTTGGCACACCAGACCCCTTCAGGATTTCCTGAAGACCGAGTGCGGAAAAGCCCTTGCTCAGGACAAGCCTGTAGCCGGTGTCGAGAAGATTCTGCCGTGTGGCTTCAGCTTTGGATGTCAGTGTCATACAAGGGATATAGGCGTTAATAGACCAGTCGTCTAGGGCGTGTCGACAAAAGGGGTTCACCGGGCGCGGTGATCGTGATTCAAGCTGGTATCTGCAATGGAGACCAGCGTGGCACGAGACCTGATGTCGAACGACGAGTGGGCGTTCTTTAAACGCTTCATCCTGGCTGTCCGTTCTCCGAACGGCCGCAAGCCCACGAACCATCGGCTTGTTCTGGATGGGATTTTCTGGATCGCCCGAACGGGGTCGCCCTGGCGCGACCTGCCGGAAGAGTTCGGCAAATGGTCGTCTGTCTATCGGCAGTTCCGGCGCTGGACGTTGGCGAGGCTGTGGGAACAGATCCTGGAGGCGCTGAACGAGAGCCGGATCGTGCCGGATGCGCTGCAGATGATCGACAGCACCGTGGTTCGCGCTCATCATCAGGCAGCGGGCGCAAAAGGGGGACTCCGCGCCAAGGTTTCGGCCGCTCGCGCGGTGGCTTCACGACCAAGATCCATCTGCGGGTCAATGCGGCAGGCCTGCCCATGAGAACCGAAATCACGGCCGGGCAGACATCGGACTACCTCGGCTTCGATCTGGTCATGGCTGACAACCTGCCCGAGCCAAGCGTTCTGCTCGCAGACCGCGGCTACGACTCCGACAACATCCGCAAGACCATGGAGGTGCGCGACGTGGTGCCGGTCATCCCCATGCGCAAAACCCGGAAGCTACGGGTCGCCGTTGACCGCAGGCTCTACCGCCTGCGCAATCTCGTTGAGCGGTGCTTCAACAAGCTCAAGAATGCCCGTCGCGTCGCCACCCGCTACGACAAGACCGCCGAAAGCTTCCTGGGCTTCATCGACATCACGTCGATCCGCTTATGGCTCCGCCATTTGTCAACATGACCTAGCGCTTCGGCGGTCCGGCGAACGCACGGGCCGCCTCGCCGAACGCCTTGAGACTAGGGAGAAGGCCAATGATGTCCAACGCCGGATGCTGGAAGCCGCCGCTCGCCGCCCTCGCGATCGCAACGAGCTTGCTGAGCGGCTGCGCGACGGTCGGTTCTGAGACGGGCGAGTTCGGGACTTGCCCACCCGTCGTCGAGTATAGTCGGGAGTTTCAGGCCAGGGCTGCCGAGGAACTGGCTTCGTTGCAGCTTGGCTCGGCCGTTGGCGAGATGCTGAGCGACTACGCTGTCATGCGCGACCAGGCGCGTACGTGTCTTCGGCCCTGATCACGCGCCAAACAGCAGCACCAGGATCAGGCAGCCGCATAGCTTGTGAAAACTTCGGTCGAGCCGTCACGCCGGATCAGGAACACCTCGTAAGCCTCGCGCTCGGTTTCTGGACCCATGCCGGGCGAACCGTAGGGCATCCCCGGCACCGCGAGCCCGATGGCGTCCGGGCGTTCCTCCAGCAGCCGACGGATATCGGCTGGCGGAACATGACCTTCGATCATGTAGCCCGCGATCCTGCCGGTGTGGCACGAACCCATCTCTTGCGGGATCCCGTTGTCGAGCTTGTAGCGCGCGAGCGCCGTTCCTATGCTCTCTTCGACCGTCACATCGAACCCGTCGGCCTGCACGATCTCGACCCAGGCCGAGCAACATCCGCAGTTTGGATCTTTTAGGACGTGGAGCGCAGGTCTTGCGTCCGCCACTGCCGGAACAGCGGCAGCAACCGAGGCGGCGCATGCTCCCAGCATCAAGCCTCGACGGGTAAAATTCAGTTTCATTTCTTCCTCCATTCTCTGGGGCATCGCCTGCGATTTTCCCGGAGCTTCATGGCATCTTTCCCCGAAGCTTTACCGCACGCACCGGGTTCTTTCCATGCGGCAGCATCTCACGGCGCCTCATCATCGGCCGACGTCAGCGATGGGAGCCCGGAAGCGCTTCAGCCTCAGCGCATTACCCAACACGAACACGCTCGACATCGCCATGGCTCCGGCCGCCAGGACGGGAGACAGGAGCCATCCGAAGGCGGGATAGAGCGCCCCGGCGGCGACGGGGATGAGCGCGGTGTTGTAGGCGAAGGCCCAGAACAGGTTCTGCCGGATGTTCCGGATCGTCGCCTTTGACAGCGCGATCGCATTCGGAACGCCCTTGAGGCTGCCCGACATGAGGACAACATCGGCGGCCTCGATAGCGATGTCGGTTCCGGTACCGATGGCGATGCCGACATCCGCCTCGGCCAAGGCGGGCGCGTCGTTGATGCCGTCCCCGACATAGGCGAGCCCGCCATGTTGGCGCTTCAGCGCCCTGACGGCCTCCACCTTGCCGTCCGGCAGCACCTCGGCCACGACCTCGTCGATTCCGAGCTGTCGTGCGATGGCTTGCGCCGTGCGCCGGTTGTCACCAGTGATCATCGCCACCTTCAGTCCGAGATCGTGCAGGGCCCGGATGGCCTCCGGCGTGGATAGCTTGATCGGATCGGCGACGGCAATGATCGCGGCAAGCTCGCCGTCGACGGCGGCATAGAGCGGCGACTTGCCCTCGTCGGCCAGTCGTGCGGCGATTGTCGCGAATGCACCGACATCGAGTCCGAGCTTCTCCATGAATCGGTCGGCGCCGATCTCGACGCGGCGTCCGCCGACATCGGCGCTGACACCATAACCCGTCACGCTCTCGAACCGTGTCAGATCGGACAGCGTCAGCCCGTCTGCCTCGGCGGCTTCGACGATGGCGCGCGCGATCGGATGCTCGGATTTCGTCTCCACCGAGGCGACCAGCGCGAGAACCTCATCGCGGGCATGACCGCTCGTAGTCTCAAGGTCGGTGAGGGTGGGCTTGCCTTCGGTCAGCGTCCCGGTCTTGTCGAGCGCGACGACGCGCGCGTCCTTGAGCGACTGCAGCGCCTCGCCCTTGCGGAACAGCACGCCCATCTCCGCGCCGCGCCCGGTTCCGACCATGATCGATGTGGGTGTCGCGAGGCCCATCGCGCAGGGGCACGCGATGATCAGCACGGCAACCGCATTGACGAGCGCGAAGGTGATCGCAGGCTCCGGGCCGAAGATCGCCCAGACAAGGAAAGTGAGCGCGGCCGTCGCCATGACGGCAGGCACGAACCACAGCGTCACGCGATCAACGAGCGCCTGGATGGGAAGCTTGGAGCCCTGAGCCTCCTCGACCATACGGATGATCTGCGCGAGCATGGTGTTGGCGCCGACCGCGGTTGCGCGGAAGGTGAGTGCGCCGGTCTGGTTGACGGTTCCACCCACCACGGTCGCGCCAGCCTGCTTCACGACCGGCACCGGCTCTCCGGTGATCATGGCTTCGTCGACGAAGGACGCGCCCTCGACGACCTCGCCGTCCACGGCGATCCGCTCCCCGGGTCGAACATCTACAAGGTCGCCTGTCACGACGTCGCCAAGCGCCACCTCGACAACCTTGTCATTGCGGCGGACGCGGGCCGTTTTCGGCTGGAGACCGACAAGGCGCTTGATCGCTTCCGAGGTCCTGCCCTTGGCCCGAGCCTCAAGGTAGCGGCCGAGCAGGATCAAGGTGACGATCACGGCGGCCGCCTCGAAATAGACGTTCACCGTTCCTGGGGGCAAAAGCTGCGGCGTGAATGTCGCCACAACCGAGTAGGTCCAGGCGGCCAGCGTGCCGACGGCGACGAGTGAATTCATGTCCGGCGCGCCCTTGATGAGCGCCGGCAGGCCGATCCGGTAAAACCGCAGGCCTGGCCAGAACAGCACCACTGTCGTCAGAACGAACTGCAGATACCAGCTCTCGCGCATGCCGACGGTGTTCATGACGAGTTCATGAACCGCCGGGATCAGGTGGGAGCCCATTTCCAGGACGAACACAGGCAGCGTCAGTAGGGCCGCAACAGTAACGTCGCGACCCAAGACGGCTTGCTCCGCCTGCTTGCGGGACGCATGCGCCTCGTCGTCTTCGTTCCCGCTTACCGTCCGCGCCTCATACCCCGCAGAGGAAACTGCAGCGACGAGATCGCGATCCGTGACACTGCCTGAGGCGGAAAGCGAAGCACGTTCGGTCGCCAGATTTACGGTGGCGGATACGACGCCCGGAACTGCGAGCAGCGCCTTTTCCACGCGCGCCACGCAGGACGCGCAGGTCATGCCATCGATGACGAGCGTGATCGAGCGGCTTGGAACCTCGTAGCCTGCGTCTTCGATCGCCCGGACCAGACTGGCCTGATCGACAGGCTGGACCAAGGTCACATCCGCTCGCTCGGTGGC
This sequence comes from Cereibacter sediminicola, assembly GCF_007668225.1. Taxonomy (NCBI): domain Bacteria; kingdom Pseudomonadati; phylum Pseudomonadota; class Alphaproteobacteria; order Rhodobacterales; family Paracoccaceae; genus Cereibacter; species Cereibacter sediminicola. The sequence continues at coordinate 6,708 of NZ_VDEK01000051.1, forward strand.
GAGGTTGACCGTCGCCTTTTCCACGCCTTCAACGCGGTTCAAAGCCTTCTCGACTCGCCCGACGCAGGACGTACAGGTCATCCCGACAATCGGAAGCGAGACAGTGGCGAGTTTCGGTGTCAGGTTGGAAGCGATCTCGGCGCTTCCTGTCGCGTGGACGTTCATCATCGATTCCATTGGCGAGTGCTGTCGGAGCCCTTCTGCTCTTTCCAGTCACTGGAAGGTCAACACCCGATTTCGTGTTGATGACGCCCCTTGACCTTCCACCAACTGGAAGCCCCATCTTGAAAGGTAAGCAGAACCCTTCAGGAGAGTGCCATGCAGTTCCAGATCGACAACATGACGTGCGGCGGCTGCGCCAGGAGCGTCACCAAGGCGATCCATTCGGTCGATCCGCAGGCGAAGGTCGACATCGATTTGCCCCAGAAGCGGGTGACCGTGGAGTCGGGCGTCGATCGATCTGCTGTTGCGTCCGTGCTCGAGGACGCCGGGTTCTCGCCTCGCCCCGCGGCATGACGCTCGGCCAATAGTCAGAAGCAGCGCCAAGAGGAACGCGCTTACTTGAAGCGGGTTGTAACTGCTGAGTAAGCGTCTTCCCTGGTGGATAACCATTGATGAAAAAATCAGCGCGGATTTCGAACCTGGCAATGGCAGCGTTACTGGCGCTGGCATTCGCCTTCGTCTGGCCGCCTGCCAACTTTGGCTCCCCATCACTCAATGATCACACAGCGCAAGCGGAAGCCCATACTCAACACGCTCATGCCAAACCGAGCGACCAGCACAGCATTCTCACCGTTCAGATGGACGCCGACTGTGATGCTGCGACATTAGGCTGTTGCATGATGGCTCATTGCTGTCCGGGGATTTCAGTCGCAGCGCATGAAATTACCACCGTTTCGGCCAGCGACGAGACGACGGCTGCGACGCCGGTGCCGGGCTTGGGAAGCGATCCTGGGGTGATCCTCCCCCCTCCGCGACGTCTGTGGCTCTGATCGCTCGACAAATCATACATTCAGGAGAACTCAAGATGACTATCGCAAAGACGATCCTAGCAGCGGCTGTCGCCGCAACCGCCTTCTCGGCGCCCGCTTTGGCGCAGGACGCGGAATTCCAGCTCCCCGAGCAGTGCACAACAGCTGCCGCCGCAGGCGGCATGGACCATTCGGCTATGGGCCACGGTGGCATGCACGGCAATCGGGGCGGCGGCATGGGCGCCGGCATGATGGAGATGATGGGCATGGGAGGCATAGACCTTGAAAGCATGCCCGAGCATGTCCAGGAGAACATGCGCAAGATGATGATCACCATGCCGGCCATGCACGAAGGCATGATGATGGAGGATGCCGACGTGGCCTTCGCCTGTGGAATGATCGCCCACCATCAGGGCGCCATCGACATGGCTGAGGTTTTGCTCGAGCACGGCGACGATCCGCAGATGCGGGCGCTTGCCGAAGAGATCATCGCGGCGCAGGGCCCCGAGATCGAGCGGATGACCACTTGGCTGGCTGAGAACGCCAACTGAGACCACAGTGGCCGCGCGGTGCAGACCGCGCGGCCACTTCTGTCCGCGCGCCTCGAAATTACTTGAGCTTCCAGCGGCTGGAACCCTTATGTTGGCGCGAGAAGCTACGGAGATGCCGCCATGAACATCGGAACAGCCGCCAGGCAATCGGGTCTGCCGCCCAAGACGATCCGCTACTACGAGGACATCGGTCTGCTGACCGCCGACCGGGCCGCCAACGGGTATCGCGATTATTCCAACGAGGACGTCCACCGGCTGCGCTTCGTCCAGCGGTCCCGCAGCCTCGGGTTTTCGGTCGAGGAATGTCGGCAGCTGCTCGCCCTCTACACCGACCGTGACCGCGCCAGCGCGGATGTGAAGGCGATCGCTACCGAGAAGCTCGGCGAGATCGACCGCAAGATCGCGGAACTGACCGGGTTGCGGGAGATGCTCGGGCATCTTGTCGAGACCTGTCATGGTGACGCTAGGCCCGAGTGCCCGATCATCGACGGGCTCTCGGGAAAGTCGCGCGACCACTAGGACTCAGGGGGCCAGATCAATGATGGGCGACGGCATGATGTGGGGAATGGGGTTGTGGGTCCTTGTGGTCGCTGTCCTCGTGGTGCTCGTCGTAGCGGCCCTCGTCAAATACATCTTCTTTCGCTGATGGCAGGGTCGTGGCGCAGACAGGGGCACAGGATGCCGGTCAAACCGCTCTTGCCCGGTCGGCATCTGTTGCCTGCATTCTCCCTGATGATCGGGCTCTTGCCGTTTCCGGCTGCGGCGTTCCTCCACGCTTCCGAGACGGACGCCAACTCCGGCCGCGCGCTTTACGTCGAGCACTGCGCGGCCTGCCACGGCGTCGATCTGGAGGGACAGCCCGACTGGCGCAGCCCCGACGCCAGCGGCCTTTATCCGGCGCCGCCGCATGACGAGACGGGCCACACCTGGCACCACGATGACGCCATGCTCATCGACTACATCACCCGAGGCGGTCAGGCCGTCCTGGACGACATGGGCGTGACCTTCACGTCGGGCATGCCGGGCTTCGGCTCGATACTGGACCATGGCGAGATCGAAGCCATCCTCGACTACATCAAGTCGTCCTGGCCCGAACACATTCGCGACGCGCAGGCGCAGCGGTCCAACGCGGTCGCTGCAGACTGACGGTTTTCCGCACCCGTCAGACCTTCCGAAAGAGCCCGAAGTGGAACCGCTGCACGCTGCCCCACGGCGTGCGGTGTTCGTGGCTCAGCGATCGGACGAGCCGATAGGCGCTACCCAGCCGTTCCGAAAGCAGGGCCGCATCATAGCGCGCGACCGGCAAACCGCTGCACGAGGTCGGGCCATCTGGCGCGAACGTTCCGATGATGGCGTGGCCGCCGGGGCAAGGGCCCGATCCATGCCCCGCAGATAGGCGTCCTGATCGGAAGCCTCGGTCAGGAAATGGAACGCGGCCCGATCATGCCAGACGTCGAAGCGGCCGGAGGGCTGCCAGTGCAGGACGTTCGCCAACACCCACTCGACCGGTGCATCCGGCGATAGCCGCGCGCGTGCCGTGCGCAAGGCAGTTTCCGAGAGATCAAGAACCGTTATACGGCGGAACCCTTGGTCCAGCAGGCAATCCACCAGCCTCGAGGAGCCGGCCCCAACATCGACGATGGCCGCATCCTTGCCCGCGCCTGTCTCCGCTATGAGGTCGAGCGATACCTGCGGACGGTCCTCGAACCAGCTTGTCTCAGCCTCCTCCTTGCTCCGGTAGACGCCTTCCCAGTGGTTCGGTTCTTCGGACATCGTCAGCCCTTTACAGCTCGATCCGCCGCAGTCGCAGCGCGTTCGTGATCACCGACACCGACGACAGGCTCATCGCCGCCGCCGCGATCATCGGGGACAGCAACATCCCCGTGAGCGGGTAGAGCAGCCCCGCAGCGACCGGCACTCCGAGAGTGTTGTAGGCGAAGGCGAAGAACAGGTTCTGCTTGATGTTGCGCACGGTGGCGCGAGCCAGCTTGCGCGCCCGGACGATGCCCATCAGGTCGCCGCCCAGCAGGGTGATCCCGGCGCTTTCCATCGCCACATCGGCCCCCGTACCCATGGCGATGCCGACATCGGCGGCAGCGAGCGCGGGCGCGTCGTTAACCCCATCGCCCGCCATCGCGATCTTGTGGCCGTCGCGGCGCAACTGGTCGATCAGATCCTTCTTGGCTTCGGGCAGGACGCCGGCGCGCACCTCGTCGATTCCGAGCTTGCCCGCCACCGCCTGCGCCGTGCGCTCATTGTCGCCCGTCGCCATGATCACCCGAAGCCCCAAGGCGTGAAGTTCCCTGATCGCCTGCGCGGTCGAGTCCTTTATCGGGTCGGCCACCGCCACGATCCCGGCAAGCATGCCATCCACAGCGATGAACATCGCCGTCTTGCCCCCGGCGCGCAGGATGTCGGCCTTTGCTTCGACGGCGCCCGTGTCCAATCCCATCTCCCGCATCATCGCAGCGTTTCCGAGCGCCACCGCGCGTCCGCCAACTCTGCCGCGCACGCCCTTTCCGGTGACGGCCTCGAAGTCGGTCGCCTCCTGACGCGGCGCACCCCGTGCCTCGGCGCCCTCGACGATCGCCTCGGCCAGCGGGTGTTCCGAGCCGCGCTCAAGCGCTGCGGCCAGCGACAGCAGTTCCGTCTCTGTCAGATCGCCAAGCGCGACCGTATCCGTCAGCTTCGGCTTGCCCATGGTCAAGGTGCCGGTCTTGTCGACGATCAGCGTATCGACGCCCGCCATGCGCTCCAGCGCCTCGGCGTCCTTGATCAGCACGCCCGCCTGCGCGCCGCGCCCCGCGGCCGTGGTGATCGAGATCGGCGTAGCGAGACCCAGCGCACACGGACAAGCGATGATGAGCACTGACACAGCCGAGGCGATGGCAAAGACCAGCGCGGGCTCGGGGCCGACGGTCAGCCAGACAACGAAGGCGACGATCGCGATGGCGACCACCGTCGGCACGAACACCGCCGAAACACGGTCGGCCAGACCCTGGATCGGCGCGCGGGAGCGGCGCGCGTTCGACACCATGGCCACGATCTGCGCCAGCACGGTGTCGGAGCCGACCTTGCCCGCCTCGATCATCAGAGAGCCGTTCTTGTTGATCGTGGCACCGGTCACCGCATCGCCCGGACCTTTTTCGACCGGCATCGACTCGCCGGTCAGCATGCTTTCATCGAGCGACGAGCGGCCTTCGATCACCACACCGTCGACCGGGACCGCGTCGCCCGGGCGCACGCGCAGCCTATCCCCCTCCATGATGTTCTCGAGCGGCGCGTCGTATTCCGTGCCGTCCGGCAGGATGCGCCGTGCCATCTTGGGCGCGAGGTCCAGAAGTGCACGGATCGCATCGCCGGTCCGCTCCCGTGCGCGCAGTTCGAGCACCTGGCCGACGAAGACCAGCGCCACGATCACCACGGCCGCCTCGTAGTAGGTGCCGACGCCATGGCCCATCCGGTAGGCATCCGGAAACACGCGAGGGAGGAAGGTCGCGACCAGCGAATAGAGATACGCCGCCCCGACGCCGAGGCTGATCAACGTCCACATGTTGGGCGACCGGTTCAGCACCGAGTCCCAGCCACGGCGGAAGAACGGCAGCGCCGCCCAGAGGATGATCGGCGTCGCCAGCACGAACTCCAGATAGCTCGCCGTCTGATGCCCGACCCAGTCGCGCACCGGCAGCGCCACCAGTTCGCCCATCGTCAAGATGATGAGCGGCACCGCCGCGGCGGCCGAGATCCACATCCGGCGGGTGAAGTCGGTCAGTTCCTCGCTGGGCTCGTCCGAGGGTACCATCGGTTCAAGCGCCATACCGCAGATCGGGCAGGAGCCCGGCGCATCGCGCACGATTTCCGGATGCATCGGGCAGGTGTACTGGACGTTTGCCGGAACAGCTTTCTTGCGGCCTGCGGCACGACCCGAGGCGTAGAACCAAGGATCGGCCTGGAACTTCGTCTGGCACTTGCCCGAGCAGAAATGGAAGTCCTTTCCGTCGAAGGTCTCCGATCGGGTCTCCGGCTTCAGGGTCACCGTCATGCCGCAGACAGGGTCGATGGCCGTCAAGCCAGTTGCAGGCGCATCGTGGTGCGTCGGCATTTCATCATTGGTGTGGGCGTGACCTGCGTGGCGATCGACGGTGGACATGGCGTTCTCCTTTCGCGGTCTCAGCCGCGTGAAGGCCGATGCACGGGCCCCCAGGAGCAATGTGCTCCTTCCTGTCACTGGAAGGTCAAGCGCCGATTAAACCAAACGCCGTCATGGCGCATCGAAGTAATGACCGATGCCCGATGCCCGAGGACGCCCGTCTGTATCAATGAAATCAATAACTTAATGTGGAGAAGGTTGGATATCAGGCCCATCCCCTCCGCCACTTGCCCTCGCGAAAGCGTTCTCCCGATCCGATTGCTGCCGGATTTTTCTGTTGTTTTCGAGGGTTATGCGGGAGAGGCTGAGCACTGCCCCCCCGCGCTAGGAGGCCCGTAAGCGGTCTCTCAGGGCCGATATTCTCCGGACCTGTTGACTACACCAATTTGGTGCGTAGCTTGTAGGCTTTTGAAATCGCAAATCTTTTTTCCAATCCACCCGAACACTTCGACGCCGGTCGCGCTCGATAGAGGGAACAGAAATCGAACCTAACTTGATCTCGGTCTTTAGTTGGATCGCTTCTTTCCCGAGTTACTTTCCTACCAAAGCGATCGAGGGTGCGTTACCTGACTTCTAATTGTTGGCACGTTTGGTATACGCTCGACCGTGTGCCCCGTGCCAACCAACAGGAGAGTTGATGAGCTTTCTTAGCCAGCGTTCTTTGGTGGCAGCATCCACTCTCGCGGGTCCACGGGTCTACTCGACGGATCTGCATTCCTCAAACTTTCGGAACGAGAGCTTGGATGACTTCGTGCTCACCACAGCACGAGCGCTGAAAACCAAGATGCTCACCAAGGGCACAGTGACTATCCATATGTCACATCTGCTTTCGCCAGGCGGAATTCATTTCTTAGAGGCCTTTCCCGAAGTTCTTCAATGCAAGGCGTTGCTGCCGGCATTTCGCGAAGATAAGCAATCCGTTGGGGATTACGTGAACGATCACGAGGAGGCCTATCACGCTGCAGGTATTGATGGGGCGCAGGTGGCGGGAATTGTGTCGTTACTTGAAGCCTCGTTCGAGCACGTGATGCCTTGGCAACTCGGCGACGTTCATGCTCGGTATAGAGACCGGATCGCTGCCGGGCTTGTTGACCCGGCTTCGACGGCTCGCCGACGCCTTCTCGTTGCAAACGGAAATAATGAAGCCGAGATCAATGCCATCGCGGAGGAAATTGCGGCTGGTGATTTCTCTGAAGACGGTTCGATGAGACGATACTTGAGTGAAACCGACCCCAAGATCCGGTCGCTCCTCAGATATTACGAGCAGGCGGTTTATCACATAGTCGGGACGAGTGTCGTCAACTGCGAGTCCGGGACTGATCTTTCGCCCGCGTCGACCTTCAGCGCACTGGTAGTAGCAGAGAACGATTATTCTGCTGCGCAGCCCCCCGTCTCCGATGCGAACGTGTTCATGCGCTTTTTTCTCGGAGAAGCATTTGAAGCGATGCAGTCGGGGGCAGTGCCCGTGGCTGCGTTAGACACGATGTCCTTCGAGTATGTTGATCGTATCATCCAAAGGCTTCGGGAGGCAAAATTTCATGAGCGATACGACGAAGTCGTGAGCACAGCGATCGCGAAATCAAACGCGCTACCTCCAAATATGATCGTAAGGCTCCGCCGAGGGCCGCCTGCCGGGGCCTGGTTTCATGACTTACGTCATGACGTATGTCATGCGCTAAGGTCGTTTCACAATTTG
>NZ_VDEK01000052.1:0-13911 GCF_007668225.1 Cereibacter sediminicola
CCGTCGTCTGGGCCGCCGTGATGCTGGACGACAGCGACGTGCTGGCCGCCGAGATGGCACCGTCGGTCTGGGTCTTGGTGTAGTAGCCAGTCAGCAGGGTGGCCCGCACCTGCCCGCCTGACAGAATCTGGCTCTCGAGGGTGCTGACCTGCGCAGAGATCGCGCTGTCCGTCTGGGCCTTCGTGTAATAGCCGGTCAGAGCCGTGGCCTTAACCTGCCCGGTTGCCGAGTTGTAGACCGCATTCAGGTTGCTTGTGACCGTGGTCAGGTTGTTCGTGATGCCGAGCAGCTCTGCATTCAGGTTGTTTGTGACCGTGGTCAGGTCGTTCGTGATGCCGAGCAGCTCTGCATCCAGCGCCGAAAACGCAGTCGAGAGCGTCCCGGTGAACCCCGCCACCAGCGCGTCATGATCCTCGCGCACCGCCTGGGCCGCCAGCGCCGCGGCCTGCGCCTGATCGGCGGCGGCCTCGGCCTGCGCATCGAGCTCGGCCAGCCGCTCGGCGAACGCCGGATCGAGATAGTCCACCGGCGGCGTCGTGACGCTGATCCAGCCGCTCCAGACCGTCGCGCGCTCCGAGACCAGCTGGGCGCGGACCTCGTAGGCCGTCTCCGGCAGGATGCCCTCCGTCACCAGCGCCCGGCCCGACGCGACCGCGAGGACCGAGCCGGCCGCAACCGTCTCGGCCGTCGCCTGCACCCGGACCTCCCACTGCAGGCCCCGCGCATCCTCCGCCTCCTGCCCGGTCCAGGTCATGAGGATCGCGGGCCGCGTCGCCACCCCCGTGGCGTTCCGGATCACGGTGGCGCTGGCCGCAAAGGCCGGCACCGTGATCGGCGGCGGCACGCTGACGCCGGGCGCCGCGATCGGCGAGGGCAGCAGGTCGGAGGCGGTCCAGTTGTAGTCGCCCGCATCGCGCTCCCGCAGGCCCACCGACTGCGACATGGTCATGAGATCGTCGGACATCTCGAAGATCTCGAAGCTCTTGGCGGCATAGCCATGCCGGCTCGAGCTCCAGCCGATCGCATCGAGCGGCTCCAGCACGGCAGCCTCCGGGGGCAGCACCAGCCGGTGCCGGCGGAACCGGCGCTCCTCGCGGATCCAGCCCTCCATCAGCTGCTGCACCTGCGCCCGGTAGGGCACCGCGGGCAGGCGCAGGTCGGCCACCAGCCGGCGCCCGCCGTCGGCCGCCTCGAAGGCGGCGTTGTAGCGGGGCGGCGCGTCCTTCACCTCCCAGAGGCTGTCGGGCTCGGGATAGGCCGCATGCACCCCGTTCCAGGTGTCGGAGAGGCCCGGAAACGGCTCGAGCACCTGGTCCTGATCGGCCAGCACATCCTCGTCGGTGATGAAGAGAACGGGCAGGCCCGGGCCCCCCACGCGCACCTTCCAGGTCCCGCCCACGTCAACGATCTGCCCCGAGCAGGCCTTCAGGAGCTCCTCGATCACATCGGCCGGCTCCTCCTCGACCGAGATCTCCAGTCCGGCGCGATACTGGGCGGCGGTGGCGCCGGCAGGCACCACGTCGCACTCGTTCATCGCGGCGGCCCAGGAGGCCAGCGGCAGATCCCCGGCCGCGCATTCCCCGCCCCAGCTGTTGCCGTCGGGCAACCGGATGCCCCGCATGATGTTGTAGACCATCACGATCGGGTTCGTGGTCTGCGTCCAGGTCGCGGGGGTCGCCCACCGCTGGCTGCCGGAGCCGCCGGCGGTGCTGTCCTTGCGGGGGTCGTAAAGCGGGATGCCCTGGATCTCGAACCGCACGGACGGCAGGTTGTTGAAGACCTCGCGCTTGTGCTTGAACTCCACGATCGCATATGCGGACTGGTCGGGCTACCGGATCGTGGACCGGCTGAACCTGAGCGTCCTGGTCAACCCCTACATCAAGGCGACCGAGGGCCTGACCCGCATCCATGCGACCCGCCGTGTCGGTGGACGCGTCCTTCAGCCTGCGAAGTTCCGCAAGCTGAAAATGGCAACCTCGTAAGGAGCAAGCGACATGCGCGACCTCTATTCCAACATCAAGGCGGTGCCGGCGCTCGCTCCGGCGGTGCAGGCCGCGGCGGCGAACGGGCTGACCGTGGATCTGATCAACACCTGGGGCGTGGCCTTCGTGGTCAATACCGGCGCGATCGTCGGCTCGGGCGACTTCGGCGTGAAGCTCCAGGAGAGCGACGACGGCTCGACCTGGGGCGACGTGCCGGAGACTTCGGTGAAGTCCGACGCTCCGGCCACGCTGGAGGCCTCGAGGAGCTACCGGCTCGGCTACGGCGGCTACAAGCGTTACGCGCGCGTGGCCCTGACCAAGGCCGGCGGGACGAGCATCGCGGCCGGTGCCGTGGCGATCATCTCGCCCGCCGATAAGCCGGTGGCCTGACGATGCCCGGCAAGCCCCCTCGGATCTGCGGCTGTGGCCGGAAGGTCCCGGCGGGGCTTCGCTGCGAATGCCAGGCCAAGCGGGACGCGGAACGCAAGGCGCGGTTCGACAAGACCCGGCCGAGTTCCAGCGCCCGCGGCTACACCTCGAAGTGGGAGCGGGCGCGGGCGGACTTCCTTGCCGCGCACCCGTTCTGCCGACGCTGCGGCGCCCCGGCGACCGTGGTCGATCACATCATCCCGCACCGGGGCGACCCGTCCCTGTTCTGGGATCGCTCGAACTGGCAGCCGCTCTGCGCTGCCGACCACAACAGCGCCAAGCAGATTGAAGAGCGGCGCGCAGCAAAAGGACAATGGACATGATTTTCGCCACCAACGGCGCGAAATGCTACATCGGCGGGGTGATCGCCGACCCCGGCGCGGACGTGACCGAGACGACCTTCGCCTCCCAGAGCTGGACCGAGATCAAGGAAGTCGAGAGCCTCGGCACCTTCGGCGACAGCGCCTCCGAGATCACCTTCGAGTCGCTGAACCAGAACCGCACGAAGCGCCTCAAGGGCACCCGGAACGCGGGCGCGATGGATCTGATCTGCGGCCTCGACTATGCCGACGCGGGCCAGCTCGCGCTGATCGCGGCCGAGAAGACGATCCACGACTACGCCTTCCGCATCGTGTTCAACGACGCGCCGGCCGGTGGCACGCCTTCCGAGCGGATGTTCATTGCCAAGGTCGCGAGCGCCTCCGAGGCCATGGACGCGGCCAACGCGGTCCTGAAGCTGAACGCCTCGCTCTGGATCAACTCGAACATCGTCCGCGTCGCGGCGGCGGCGGCGTGAGGCTGAGATGACCGCGGCGACGCTCGATGCCCTGAAGGCGCAGCTCTCGTTCACCGACGACATGGGCGGCGTTGATGACGCGCTTCTCGAACTGAAGCTTGAGGCGGCGCGGAACTATGTCGAGCGTCTCCTCGGCTTCAGGATCGCGGAGACCTTCGGGGGCGACGGGCAGGACCCGGTGCCGCCCTCGATCGAGGAGGCGATCCTGCAACTGGCCGCGTGGTGGTATGAGACCCGCGAGGCGGCCGGCCCCGGCGCGCGTGAGGTGCCCTTCGGCGTCCGAGAGATCGTCGCGGAATATCGGGAGTGGAGCTTCTGATGGCGGACGATGGCGGTCTCGGCAAGTTCCAGCGGCGGATGCGCGCGGTCCCGAAGGCGGCGCGTGAAGCCGTCCAGCCCGCGCTTGTCAGGCAAGCCGAGGCGCTGGCCTCGACCATGCGGGCCGTTGCGCCGAAGGACAGCGGCGATCTCGCGGGGTCCATCGCCGTCACCGGGCCGGGGCAGACGACGCCGGCCTATTCCCAGCCGGGCGGCGCCATGATGGTGGGCGAGAACCAGTCCGCGGTGACGGTGGGCAACAGCGACGTGCGCTATGCGCATCTGGTCGAATACGGGACCACGAAGAACGAGGCCAAGCCCTTCTTCTGGCCGTCCGTCCGGCTGCATCGCGCCCGAGCCGCCGCTGCGATCAAGCGGGCCATTGGCAAGGCGATCCGGGAGGCGGGCCGATGAGTGCGGAGGCCGCCGTTCAAATTGCCCTCAGGCAGCGGCTCGCGCTCGACGCGGGCGTGACCGCGCTTGTTCCGGCCGGGAACATCCTCGACGTGAACCAGCGCCCGGCCCCCTCGCCGTCGATCATCTTGGGCGAGTCGCAGGCGGTGGATTCGGGCGACAGCTTCGCCCGCGATCGGCAGCGGATCTATCACACGCTACATGTCTGGAAGAAGGAGCCTTCGCTCCAGGGCGTGAAGCGGATCTGCGGCGAGATCCGGCGGGCGATCCATGCCGACCGCCTCCTGTTGCCCGTGGGCTTCCACGCGGCCGACGCCCGTGTGTCGGACATGCGCCAGATGCGCGACCCGGACGGCCAGACCTCGCACGGCGTCGTGACGGTCGAAGTTCTGGTTCAGGAGGTGGCGTGATGCAGGCCGGCAAGCTCTCCCGCGTGATCGAAATCCACGGCGCCACCTTCGCCGTTGACGACTTCGGATCCCCGCTGCCGACATGGACGAGGAAGGCCACGCTGCGCGCGGAGATCGTCACGGCCGAAGCGTCCGAGTTCATCCGCGGCTGGGGCGTGAGCGAGGAGACGGCCATCGTCTTCCGCACCCGCTTCCTCGACGGGATCACCATGTCCGACCGGGTGAGCTTCGACGGCCAGCACTTCAACATCAAGGGCGTGGCGCCGATCGGCCGCCGCAGGGGGCTGGAATTGCGCTGCGTCGCCACGGGAGGAGAGGCATGATGCGCGGGACGAAACCGCACCTCCGGGCCGATGCAGAGGCCATCACCGATCTTACGGCGCCCGCGTGGCTGTCCCGTGCCGCTGCGCTGGAATGGTGCCGCGTGATGCCGATCCTCACGGAACGGAAGATCCTCACCGTCGCCGACCTCGGCAGCCTTGAGAACTACTGCGTTGCCGTTGGCACCGTCCGCGAGATGGAGACGATGATGCAGGACGAGGGCCGCGTGATCGATACCCCGACCGGGCCGAAGCGGCACCCGGCGGTGGGCATCCAGTCCGACGCCATGACCCGTGCGCGCCTTCTCGCGGCCGAGCTGGGGCTCACGCCTGTGTCGCGCTCGCGTCCGGCAATCCGTGAGGACGACGACGAGGACGAGTTGCTCGGATGATGCGCCCCGGCTGGATAGACGATGGCTCCGAGATCCCCGACCCGCTGGGCTACGGGGAACGTGCGGTGGCATGGCTGAAGAAGCTGAAGCACCCGAAGAACCCGGCCATGGGCCATCCCTTCCAGCTCGATCCGTGGCAGGAGCGGATCGTGCGGCGGATCTATGGACCGCGCCACCCGGACGGCTCGCGGATCGTGCGCCGCGTCGTGCTCCTCCTGCCGCGGGGCAACCGCAAGACATCTCTTTGCGCCGCCCTCACGCTCCTGCATCTCATCGGCCCGGAGCGGACGCCGGGCGGCCTGACGGTCTCGGCCGCCTCGGCGCACGAGCAGGCGCTCGAGCTGTTCAACGAGGCCGCGCTCATCGTCCAGCACGATCACCGGCTGCGGAAGCATCTGAACATCCGCGAGTATGTCAGCCGCATCGCCTTCCCCAAGGAGGGGAGCCGCTATGTCGCGGTGGCCGCCGATGGCAAGGTGCTGCACGGCAAGACCCCGAACGTCGTCATTGCCGACGAGCTGCACGCTTGGGAGGGCCGCGCCGGTCTCCGGCAGTGGGAGGCGCTGGACAGTGCCCTCGTGAAGGTGCCGGGCACGCTGATGATTGTCGCCAGCACCTCGGGCCGCGGGCAGGAAAACCTCGCGTGGAAGACCATCGAATATGCGATCCGCGTCCAGAAGGGCGAGATTGACGACCCGGCCACGCTGCCGGTGATCTTCATGGCCGAGCCCGAGGACGACTGGAAGGACGAGGAGCTTTGGCGGGCGGTCAACCCCGGCCTGCCCTACGGCTACCCGGACCTCGACAGCTACCGGGACAAGGCGCGCAAGGCCGAGTTCTCGCCGTTCGAGCGCGACAGCTTCCTTCAATACAACCTCAACCGCTGGCTGGATCAGTCCAGCTCGCCCTTTGTCGAGATGCACGTCTATGACCGGGGCGCGCACGAGGTTGACCTCGATGAGCTGGAGATGGTTCAGGCCCCGTGCTGGCTCGGCGTGGACCTCTCGAAGAACGAGGATCTCACCTGTGTCGTGGCGGCATGGGAGGACGGGCAGGACGGCTATCAGGTGCATCCCTGGTTCTTCTGCCCCGAGGACAACCTGCGCGCCCGCGGCGAGCGGCACGGCGTCGATTATGTGACCTGGGCGGAAGAGGGCTTCATCATCCCGACGCCCGGCAACACCGTGGACCTGCGCGCGGTGGAGGCGCACATCCGCGAGCTTTGCGCCCGGTTCAACGTCCGCGAGATCGCCTTCGACCCGACCTATGGGCGCGCCATGATGGCGAACCTCGTGGACGATGGGCTTCCTGCGGTCGAGTTCCGGCAGGGTTGGGTGACGATGGCACCGGCCGTGAAGGAGCTGGAGCGCGCGATCCTCGCGGTCATCTTCAAGCACGGCGGGCACCCGGTCCTGCGCTGGAACTTCGAGAACGTGCAGCTCCATGTGGATGCCGCTGGGAACCGTTCGTTCCACAAGGGCAAGTCCGGGAACAAGATCGACGGGGCGGTGGCAACCGCAATGGCCGTGGCGCGCGCCGCCGCGGGCGAAGAGCAATTCACCACATCAGCGTCGTGGTTCACCGACGACATGTGGACCGCCTGAGGAGGGCTGAATGTCAGGAGATCAGGAACGGCTGGTGGTGCTCCTCGAGGCGCGCATCCGCGACTTCGAGAAGAACATGCAGCGGGCCGAGCAGCGCGGAACGCGGTCCTACAGCCGGTTGCGCCGGGACTCGCGCTCGGCAACGCAGGCCATGGAGCAGGACATGGTTCGCGGCACGTCCCGGATCAACCAGGCGCTGGCCTCGACCTCGGCGCAGATCGGCACCTTCGGCCGGGCGTTCCTCGGTGGGCTCGCGGGCGGCATGATCACCGCGGCCTTCGCCGGCATCTCGACCAGCGTCACCGACACCGTGCGCAGCGTGGCGCAGCTCGGCGACGAGGCCAAGCGCGCAGGCCTGTCCGCCAAGGCCTTCCAGGAATGGAAGTTCGTGGCCGAGCAGAACCGTATCGGCGTGGACAGCCTCGTGGACGGCTTCAAGGAGCTGAACCTGCGCGCCGACGAGTTCATCGTGACCGGCGCCGGGCCGGCGGCCGAGGCCTTCCAGCGGCTCGGCTATACCGCGGCGGCGCTGCGCGAGGGACTGAAGGACCCGTCCGAGCTGATGCTCGAGATCATCGGCCGGATGCAGGACCTCGACCGGGCGGCGCAGATCCGCGTCGCCGACGAGATCTTCGGCGGCACGGGCGGCGAACGCTTTGTCGAGCTTCTCAGCCAGGGCGAGGTGGGCCTTCGCAAGACGATCAGCCGCGCGCATGAGGCGGGCGCCGTGCTCGATGCGGAGATGATCCAGAAGGCGGCCGAGCTGGATCGGAAGTTCCAGGAGCTGACGACCTCGGCCGGCAACTTCTTCAAGGCCGTTGTCGTCGGCGCGGCAGACGTGGCTGCCGAAGCCGCGGACCTTCGGAGCCGGCTGGACAACATCTTTCCCGACCGGGCGCAGGCCGACGCGCTTCTCGGCGCCGGGGTGGCCGATGCTCTGGAGGAAGACCGGGACGCGCTCGACGCGCATGCAGAGCAGGTCGCGCGCATCCGGCAGGCGTATGAGCAGCTCGGCGACCGGGCCGCGGCACTCATTCCCGAGATGCGGCAGGTCGCCGCCACGCTTGAGGCATGGGGCTACAGCGACGCCTCGGCAGAGCTTGCGGCGACGGCCGACGAGACGCGGCGGCTCGTGGAGGGGATGCGCGACGGCACGATCAGCGCGGAGGAGTTCGAGACCGGCCTCACGTCCGTCACGACCCGCGCGAATGCCGCCATGTCCGCCCTTGATGAGGTCGATCGAGCGCAGTTCTCCAACGTGATCGCGGGCATCGGCGGGCTTGTCACCGCCCTCGCGAAGGCCATCGGCATGGCGCGGAACCTCCGGGACGCGCTGCCGGGCGGATCTCCGGCCACCTCGGACGACGAGCGGGGCGGCAACACCGGGAACGCCCGCGACGCCTGGACCGGGACGAAGAACGCCCCCCGCACCTCCCCGCGTCCGCAGCGGCCGGGCGTGGACAGCATGGGCGACTTCCTCGACGCGGGCGCCAGTGCCGGCGGGGGTGGTGGAGCGGCGCCGAAATCGGAATATGCGGGCGAGGTGATCTCGATCCGCGAGGCGACGGCCGCGCTTGAGGCCGAGGCCGCAGCCCTGAACGCGGCAGAGGTTGCGATGCAGGGCTATGCCGACGTGGCGGACTATGCCGCCAAGCGGGCCGAGCTTCTGGTCGCTGCGCAGAAGGACGGCAAGGAGATCACGCCCCAGCTTGCGGCCGAGATCGACCAGCTCGCGCAAGACTATGTGCGGGCGGCGCAGGCCGCGGATGATGCGCGCGATCGGCACGAGGCATTCGAGGATGCGCTCTCGCAATCGAGGGCCACGCTGGAAGGCGCCTTCACGGGGCTGATCACGGGGGCGCACAGCTTCTCCGACGCGCTCAACATGGTGATCGCCAAGCTCGCCGAGATGGTCGCCAGCAGCGCCTTCGACGGGCTTTGGAGCGCGGGCCTCGGCAGCGCGGTGGGCAGCGCCCTCGGCGGCATGGGCTTCTCGGGGGGCGGCTACACCGGGCCGGGCGGCAAGAACGAGCCCGCTGGCGTCGTCCACAAGGGTGAGGTGGTCTGGAGCCAGAGCGACGTTGCGCGCGCTGGCGGCGTGGCCGTGGTCGAGGCGATGCGGCGAGGATCGCGGGGCTATGCGTCCGGCGGCGTCGTGGGCGGATCGACGGGCAGCACCAGCGGCGGCGGCAAGTCCGAGGTGCTCGTCACGCTCTCGCCCGAGCTTGAGGCCCGCATCCTGAAACAGGCCGAGGGGCAGTCGATCGCCATCACGCAGGCCGGCGTTGCGCAGCTCGACCGAGCGTTGCCCGTGCGCTTCGACCAGATCGCCAAGAACCCGAGGAGGCGCTGATGGCCTATTCCTTCCCGCTCACGCGTGCCGACTTCTTCGCGGGCCTCACGATCGAGACCTGCACCTTCGACCTGCCGGAGGTGGTGGAAATCAGCCGGACGGCGGCCGGTGAGGTGCTGACCGCGGATCTCGGCCCACGGCTCTGGCGCGGCCGGATCACGTTGCCCTATCTGACGCATGCGGAGGCCGAGGCGGTGAAGGCGAAGCTGCATCTGATCCGAAGCGGCGGGACGAGCCTCCTCGTCTATCCTCCGCAGAAGCCCGCGCCCGTGATCGACCCGACCGGCGCCGTCCTGGGCGGCGCCTCGCCCGCGATCAACGCGCTCTCGGCCAACCGGGAGATGAAGCTCGAGGGGCTTCCCGTGGGCTACCGCATCAGCGAGGGCGACTTCCTGAGCTTCACCTACGGGAGCAACCCGACCCGCCGCGCGCTGCACCAGGCCGTGACCGCAGGGACCGCGAACGGATCCGGGATCACCAACTTCTTCGAGGTCGTGCCCGCGATCCGGCCGGGGGCGGTGACCGGCGCAGCCGTGACGCTGATCAAGCCCTACTGCAAGGCGGTGGTCATTCCCGGCACGGTGAACCCCGGCATCGCCGCCGGCCTCTATACATCAGGGATCAGCTTTGCATGGCAACAGACGCTGCGATGAACCGACTCAAGCGCCAGATGTGCGCCGCTCTGACGGGCGCTCTGGCCGGTGGCAACCCTCCGGTGCCCGAGGCCGGCGCGTTGCTCTGGCGGGCGTTCTGGCAGGTCTCGCGGTGCCGCACGATGCACGCCGCGGGGCCGAACCCGATCGGCTGGACCGAGCTGGAGGCGTGGTGCCGGCTGATGCGCGTGCCGCTCGAGCCGCATCACGTCGAGATCATCGCCGCGATGGACGACGCTTGGCTCGATCACGCCTACGCAAACCGCGGTGGGCGGGCGGCTCCGGTGAAGTCGAGCCAGCCGCTCACACCCGAATTGCTCGACGCCTTGTTCGGCGGCTGAGAGCGAAGGCAGGATGCGCCTGGGGCCAGCCGCCTCGCAAGCATCCCGATCAGACGGTGAGTGCGCAAACCCCGTCAGTCCTGCCTGTCGCCGTCGATTACCTGAAACAGCGGCAACTGTCGTTCCCCTGGTGCCGCAACGATCTCGCGAAGGTGCGCAAAGTATACCTCTAGACTGCGCACTTGCTCCGGTGTAGCGGTCTGCGCCCTCTCTTGGCTCCCCTGGATCATCGCCTCGACAACATCAACAAGTTCTTCGCGGTCAAGGCCTCCGTGCGCGGACGCCACTGCAACCACTGCCTGCAAAGTAGCTCGCAGCCCGTAGGTCTCCAACTCTAGTTCGCCGACGCGTTTGCCTAGCGCTTCGATTTTGTCGAACGCGAACTGAAATGCCTCGTCTACGGAATGAAACGTCAGATCTTCTCTCACCACGGCCCTCTCACTGACTTTGCTTCGCCAGATAGCCCTTTGCCTCTAGCCATTCGGTGACGATCTTGTCGAGGAGGGACGAGACCGACCGCCGATCCTCGGCCGCGGCCTTGTCCAGCGCTGCCTTCGTATCGGGCAAAAGCCGGAAGGAGATCGGGGAAACTTTCGCCGTCATTTGTATTCATCCGTATTGACAGGGCCGCCGTATGTGTAGTTAAGTGTATTCGTTCCACCGCAGGAACGCAACCTTCAACTACGGATGCATCAATGACCACCATGAACGCGATTTCCGCGACCGCCCCCGCTTTGCCTGCGAAGACCCTCGCCGATTTGCAGACTCAAGCCACGATGCTCAACGGCCTCGCCGAGGCTACGGCGGCCATCGCCAACGACGTGCAGACGGTGAACAGCAAGGCCAGCAATGGCCTGTATGCCCTTCTGGAGGTTCTGGTCCAGAAGAGCGACGAGCTTGCGCGGGATCTGGAAAGCCTCGAGCGGGAGGCCCGCTCATGAGCGAACGCCCCTATTACCGCGCCTGCGCCGTCCTCTCGATCATCCAGGCGCACATTCTCGCCCATGATTCGACGGTCGATCCTGACATCGCCTTCCGTGGCAGCTACCTCCCGACCGACGCGCTGGAGCTTGCCGCACGCGAGCTGTCTGATCTGCTCGAAGATCTGGAGGAACTGGAGAAGCGTCGCAGTGCCGATGCCGCGCAGAAGGCCGCGGCCTGACCTGTTACCCCGAGCGTTACCCCAGAGCAGAAACAAGAAAGCCCGCTTGCGCGGGCTTATCTTATGTAGCTGATCCCTGAGGGATTTTTGGCTCCGGCGGTAGGGATCGAACCTACGACCAATTGATTAACAGTCAACTGCTCTACCGCTGAGCTACGCCGGAACTGAAGGCCGTATAGCAACGGGATTGAGGCACGTCCAGAGCGATTTTGCAGCGCTTGCATTCTTTCTTCGCTCTGACTTCGGGGTGGACCGCGCCGGTTTTTGCCGGCAACTGTATTCAGGTTGGCTGAGTCTCCCAAAATCAGGTTTCGCCAGCGATCATGCTGTTGAGCACACTGAGCAGTTACTGGCCGTCGCCGTCAAGGCTGCGCATTTCACGGAATTCGGCTATCCGTTCCACAAGCATCCGGCTGGCCGTTCCATGAACATCCGGCCACGCTCATGAGGGGCCTGCGGGGCTTTTCTTCACTGTGGATCGCGCGGTCCGCGTCCAAGGGCACTGGTGGCGCGGAGGGTTGTCCACGGGAGGGACCCGCGCGCCCGGCGCCGCGCCCACCACGAGGCTGGCGGTGTCGGGCGCATGGGAGGGACCGGTGGGCAATGCGGGATGAGGGACGCGCTCACTGGCTAAACCTAGGCCGGCTGTCGGCGCCGGTCTTGCGCAGCGATGGTCCATCTACCAGGCCGCTGAAATATTCGACGGCCCGGGATATTGTTCTTCGGCACACCGGTCGAAGTCGGGGCTGGCCCAAGGTTTCGCGCGCCATTCCGCCGCCTGTCGTCTCAAGCGGCAAGCAGCCTCGGCAGCCGAGCGAAGTTGCAGGCCGCCATCGTGAAGGTGAACTGCGCACCGACGCGCTTCACGCCGCGCAACATGGTCTGCGCCATCGGCCCGACGGTCTTAGCCCAGCCGAAGGTGAGGAGGATCAGGCAACGATCCAGCGGATCGTTGCCCCGACGCAAGTCGATCTTCTTCCGGCAGCGCTGCGAGAGCGCGTAGCCCTCGTGCCGTGTGGTCCGGCCATCTATCGCCGAGAACCGCGCCTTTTGCGCCACGTGCGGTGTGACGCAGGCCTGCCGCAGTTCCTGGACGAACTCCTCGGCGTCATAGGCCTTGTCGGCACCGAGCGTCAGCCGTCTCGTCGAGCCGGGCGAGTGGCGGTGGACCATGTCGAGCGCGGCCTTCCGTTCGGCATGACCGTCCGCCTGCGTGACCTCGGTCTGCACCACTAAACCGTGGCGGTTCTCCATCAGGGTATGGCCCATGAAGCACAGCACCGCACCAGCGCCGGGAGATTTCTTGTAGAGCCGGGCCTCCGGATCGGTGACCGAAGCGTGGGTGGCGTTCGAGCGCTTCTGGCCCCGGAAGTCGACCTCGGCATTTCGGGTTCGGGGTTTCGGCGGGGTCATCGGGGCGGTCTCGGGCTTCGTCTCGGTGGGTTCAGCTTCGGCGGCAGGCGGAGGGGCTGGCGGATCGTCGGGACCGCCGCCGGGCTCTGCCGCTTCCTGCTCGGGCTTCGGCTGGAAGCTCTTCACTGACGCCCAGGCCTTGATCAGGGTCCCATCCACCGAGAAGTGCTCGTCGGAGAGGAGCGGCGCAATCTCGCGATGGGCGAGGATCGCGGCCAGAAACTTCTGCGCAATGTCCGTCGTCAGCAGTCGGTCGCGGTTCTTGCTGAACACCGTGGCCACCCAGACCGGATCGTCGATCCCCAGCCCGACGAACCAGCGGAACAGCAGGTTGTACTGCATCTGCTCCATCAGCTGGCGCTCGGATCGGACCGAGAACAGGATCTGGATCAGGCTGGCGCGAAGCAGACGCTCGGGTGCGATCGAAGGGCGGCCGTCGGCCGCGTAGACCCGGTCGAACTCGGCATCCATGCTGGCCAGCGCGTCGTTGACGACCCGGCGGATCTTGCGGAGAGAATGACGGGCCGGGATGCGCTCCTCGAGGTCCACGTAGCTGAACAGCGACCCGCTCGTCTCGTCCGTCCCGCGCATCCAGCGATCCCCTCGTCCTGCCCGGACGGGTGAATCACGTTCTGCATCCGGCGTCGAGGCCAGGGGTTTTCAGCAACCTGCTAGGGCGTTGCGGTAGGCGTTGTGAACCAGCCGGTCGAGGATGGCGTCGGCGAAGATCGGCTCGCCGATAACGTCGTGCCAAATATCCACTGGGAGGCTGGTGACGATGGTGAAGCGGCGGCCGTAGCGTTCCCCGACAATCTCCATGAGGTCTCGGCGCTGCGTGGCGGTCAGACGGTCGGGGTCCCAATCGTCGAGGAGTGAGGAGGATCTGCGGGCCTTCAAGTGGAAGGACCGCCCGCCGAACGAGGTCGACGCGGGCGATCCTGCGGAACAGCCGGTCGAAGCGCCCGGCGCCGTGCTCCCGTTCGAGATTGGAAAAGAGCCGTGGCAACCGGTGACAGAAGGCGGTGCGGTCGGCTCAGCTGGCGGCATGGCCGAGCGCGCGGGCCAGCCAGGACTTTCTCACGGCGAGCCCTTGTGCGCCATTGGGTTAGGCTCCAGGCTCATTGGATCGTCGAAGCCAGAGCAGGACGGTTGCGGCGAGGGCGACGGCGGAGAGGAAAGTCTCTGGGTATCGGTCGTATCGGGTGGGGATCCGTCGCCAGTCCTTGAGCCGACCGAACATGATCTCGATGCGGTTGCGCCGTTTGCAGTGCCTCTTGTCATGTTTCACGGCGGTCTTTCGGGACTTCCGACCAGGGATGCAGAC
>NZ_VDEK01000053.1:0-13351 GCF_007668225.1 Cereibacter sediminicola
CATCAGTCGACGGCAGACCGGATCCTCTTGGGAGAGTTGACGGACATGGCGCTCACCTGGGGCGGGTTCAGGCCGAGATCCCGGCAAGCCTCGACCGTCCCCGCGACCGAAACGGATCAGAGGATCTGCGGCGGCAGGTCATGGCCGTTCTCGAAACTCGCTGATCCACCGGCCGTCCCTCATCCCAGCGCGGCGGAGAGATCCGCCCACAGGTCTTCGGTCGACTCAAGCCCGTCCGACAGGCGCAGAAGGTCATCAGGCACTGGCGGGATCGGCCCCTCGATACTGGCGCGATGCTCGATCAGGCTTCCCCCCGCCGAGCGAGGTCGCCCGCGTCCAGACCCGCACCCCCGCTGCGGTGGCGATGGCGGCCTCCCGCCCGCCCGCGACCCGGATCGACAGCATCCCGCCAAAGCCGTTCTGCATCTGCCGCCGCGCCACATCATGGCCCGCGTGGCCGGGCAGGCCTGTAAAGAGCACCGCCGACACCCGCGGTTAATCCGCCAGCCGCTGCGCCAGCAGCGACGCTGAACCGCATTGCCAGCGCAGCGGGCAAACAGCGTGCGAAGCCCGCGCTGCCGAAGCCAGGCCTCGAACGGGACGAGGATCGCACCGTTCTGGCGCTGGATCGCCTCGATCCGGGTCCAGACCTCGCCGCGCCGCGCGGTGATCAGCGTGCCGGCGACCACGACGCTGTGGCTGCTGGGGTATTCCGTGGCCGAATGCATGACGATATCGGCGCCCAGATCCAGCGGCCGGGTCCGGACCGGCGTGGCCACGGTGGAATCCACCGCAAGCCGCGCCCCGGCGGCGCGGGCGATGTCAGCGCAGTCGTCGGGGAGGCGACGACCCCCGGCCGTCCCCGGCTTACCAGGCCGGCAGGACGGAACCGCCGAACCTGTCTTCGACGAAGGCGCGCACCTCGGGCGAGTGATAGGCGTTGACCAGATCCTTGACCCATGCGGCATCGGCATCGGCCTTGCGCACCGCGATCAGGTTGACATAGGGGCCCTTGGGATCCTCGCGCAGGATCGCGTCCGACGGCTTCAGCCCGGCTTCGGTGGCATAGTTGGTGTTGACGGCCGCCGCATCCACGTCGGGCAGCGAACGGGCCGTCTGCGCCGCGTCGATCTCGAGGATCTTCAGCTTCTTCGGGTTCTCGACGATGTCGGCCACGGTGGGGGTGAAGCCCACGCCCTCGCGCAGGGTGATCGCGCCGTGGTCGCGCAGCAGCAGCAGCGAGCGGCCGCCGTTGGTCGGATCGTTCTGGATCGCGACGGTGGCGCCTTCAGGAAGGCTGGCCCAGTCGTTATGTTTCGTCGAATAGATCCCCAGCGGAAAATTGACCGTCTGGGCCACCGGCACGATGTCATAGCCCCGGTCGCGGATCTGGTTGTCAAGATAGGGCTGGTTCTGGAAGCTGTTGGCCTCGATCTCGCCGGCGTTCAGCGCCTCGTTCGGCACCACATAGTCCGAGAAGTCGATGATCTCGATCACCAGATCCAGCAGACGCTCGACCCGCGCCCGGATCTGCGCGGCCGGAACCCCGGCAATGACCAGCGGCAGGGCCACGTTCTGGAACACCGTGCGAGAAGAGAGCAGGTTGAAATGCTGGAAGATCATGCCGATCGAGCGCCGCTCGCGCCGCCAGTCGGCTTCGGTCAGGGCGCCGACCTCGCGGCCGAACACGCACACCCGGCCCGAGGTGGCATGTTCCAGCCCGTTGACCAGCCGGATCAGCGTCGACTTTCCGGCGCCCGAGGGCCCGATGACGCCGGTGATCGATCCCGGATCGACGCTCAGGCTGACATCGCGCAACGCCGGAACCGGGGCCTGCCCCCAGCGCGCAGAATAGTTTTTCGATACATGCTCGAACGCCACGGCAGGGGTCGGCCCGGCTGCGGCTTCGGCCAGGGTGGAAGGCAGTGCGGAAAGCGGGCGCAGCAGGCTCATGGCTGCTTCCCGTGCGGAGTCGGGACGTCGGCACTTGGCAGGGCATGGCGGTAACCGAGGCGCTGGCGCATGGCGACCTTGATGCCAACAACTTCCAGCACATCCCCTATCTTCAGAACCAGATCACCGCGCGCGGTTTCGATCTGGTGCCGGGGCCGGCCTCGATCGTGGTGCCGACCGGGGTCTATTCGGCGCGGGTTCCCTCGCTCGCCGATCTGCCCGAAGGCGGCACCATCGCCATTCCGAACGATCCCAGCAACGCGGCGCGCGCGCTGTTCCTGCTGGAGAAGGTCGGCGTGATCCGGTTGAAGGAGGGCGCAGGGATCACGGCGACCGTGCTTGATCTGGCCGAGAATCCGCGCAGCCTGCGCTTTGTGGAACTGGACGCGGCGCAGCTTCCGACCTCGTTGCCCGATGTCGATGCCGCCGTCATCACGCTGAACTACGCCGTGCTGGCGGGGCTTGACCCGAAGACGGCGCTGATCCTGGAAGACGAGCACAGCCGCTGGCACTTGGTCTGGGCCACCCGTCGCGACAATGCCGACGATCCGCGGCTGAAGACCTTCATCGACCTCTACCGCTCGGCCGAGGTGAAGGAGTTCATCCTGGCGCGCTTCGACGGCACCATCCTGCCCACCTGGTGAAAGGGATTTTCGCGATGCCTTTTCCGCAGGACCGCTGGGCCGGCTTGACGCCGTCGCCGGCCACGGATGCGCCGCTCTCGCCTCTCACCTTCCTGCGCCGTGCGGCGCGGGTCTGGCCGGGGCAGGTCGCGGTGATCGACGGTGAACGACGCTTCACCTGGGCCGAACACGCTGACCGCTGCCGCCGGCTGGCCGGGGCGCTGGCCGCGCTTTCGGTCGAACCGGGCGACGTGGTGGCAGTGCTGGCGCCGAACGTGCCGCTGATCCTCGAGGCGCATTTCGGGGTGCCACTGGCCGGGGCGGTGCTGAACCCGTTGAATACCCGGCTGGACGGGGCGGGGCTGGCCTTCATCCTTGCCCACAGCGGGGCGAAGGTGCTGCTGGTCGAGGCGAGCCTTGCCGCGCTTGCGGCCGAGGCCCTCGCGGGCCTTGACCATCCGCCTGCGGTGCTGGTGGCGGGCGACGGCCCGCTGACGGCTGCGCTTTCAGGCGCCGCGGATTATGAGGCCGCGCTGGCCGCGGCGGTGCCTGCGCCTTGGCGGCTGCCCCAATCCGAATGGGATCCGATCGCTGTCAACTACACCAGCGGCACCACGGGCAACCCGAAGGGCGTGGTGCTGCACCACCGAGGCGCCCATCTGGCGGCGCTGGCCAACACGGCGGTGCTGGGCCTGCGCAGCGACAGCCGCTATCTCTGGACGGTGCCCGCGTTTCATTGCAACGGCTGGAGCGGCATCTGGGCCGCCGCCGCGGCGGGAACCACCCAGGTGTGCCTGCCGCGGGTCGATCCGGTCGCGATCCTGAACCGGATCGACGAGGCGGCGATCACCCATCTCTGCGCTGCCCCCGTGGTGCTGACGATGATCCTGAACGTCCGCGACGGTGTGCCCGAGCGCGATCCCGGCAGCCGCCCGGTCATCATCGGCACCGGCGGAGCGGCGCCGACCTCGGCCGTGCTGGCCGCCGCGGCGGCGCGGGGTTTCGATGTGATCCATATGTATGGCATGACCGAAAGCTATGGCCCGACCACGGTCTGCGCGCCGCAGGCGGCATGGGCCGACCTCGCCCCGACCGAGCTGGCCGCGGTCCGCGCGCGGCAGGGGGTGCCGCTGGTGGCGGTCGAGGATGTGACAGTGCTGGACCCGGAGGGCCGGCCGGTTCCGGCCGATGGCCGGACGCTGGGCGAGATCGCCTTTCGCGGCAACACGGTGATGCTCGGCTATCTGAAGAACCCCGCGGCCACGGCCGAGACGTTGGCGAGTGGCTGGTTGCGCACCGGCGACCTGGGAGTCCTGCATCCCGACGGCTATCTTGAGGTCAAGGACCGCGCCAAGGACATCATCATTTCGGGCGGCGAGAACATCAGCTCGCTCGAGGTCGAGGAAGTCCTGTCGCGCCATGCCGCCGTGCTCGAGGCGGCGGTGGTGGCCGAGCCTCACCCGTTCTGGGGCGAGTCACCGGCCGCCTTCGTCACCCTGCGCGCCGAAGGTCCGGCGCCATCCGCGGCCGATCTTGTCGCCTGGGTGCGTGATCACCTCGCGCATTTCAAGGCACCGCGGCGGGTGGTGTTCCGCGATCTGCCGAAGACCGCGACCGGCAAGATACAGAAGGCGGCCCTTCGCGAAGAGGCCCGCCGGATCGCGGCGGCGCCATCGTCGACCTGAACCGACGGCAGGCGCCCGTTTCAGCGGGCGCCGGTCGGCTGATGTTCTTTGGAGGAAGGAGCCTGTCAGGCTTGCCGATCGTCGGGTGCCGCGACAGTCGGGTTGGCTTGCGCTTCGCGAGACAACCGCAGGGTGACGGGTGCAAAAGCCCGCCCGAACCGACGGAGAAGCGACGCCTCGTGGGCCTTGGGGTTCGGCTGCAGCAGGGGGACCAGCAGACGGGCAAGCTCCGGATCGGGGCCGTGGAACATCACGTCACCGGATCTGGGCAACAGTTGCGCCGGCGGAACTGAGGCTTCCGGACGGCGCCAGAATGATCCCCACCACCGCGGCATAGGCCAGCAGGAACACCGCCAGGCCGACCGGGCAAGGCCGCGTTGCCGAGAGGACGCGCACCTGCGCCTTGCCCCTCGTCGCAGCACGGGCCGGGTCTGCAGATACCGACTTCGTTGCCGCGGTTCCGAAGTGTGTCTGTGCTGAGTGCATCGCTCGGCGCCTCCATTCCATCCGCAAATAGACTAGCATGTTTGTCGTGTTTGGATCTGCCTCTTTTCCAGCCGGGAGCGATAACGTCTTTCTGTCGGGGTCGCCTTTCGCAGAAAACCGTTCCCTCCCCTGTTGGATCACGGTCGACTCGCCGGGTCAGGGATCAGTCGTGTTGACGGGAAAGGCGGTGGTCGCCTTCATGCGCTCCATGGCGAATTTCGAGGTGACGTTGCGGGGGGCGGTGGCCTCGGTCAGGCGCTGATAGAAGCGGTCGAAACTGGGCATGTCGGGCATCACCACCTTCAGCAGGTAATCGACGTCGCCAGCCATGCGCCAGACGCCCACCACCTCGGGCAGGCTGGTCACCGTCTCGACGAAGCGCGCGCGCCAGGCGGGGCTGTGGTCGGGGGCCTCGATCTCGACGAAGACCGTCAGGCCAAGCCCGATCCGCCCGGGATCGACCAGCGCAACCCGGCCGGTAATCACGCCCGACTGTTCCAGCCGCTGGATGCGCTTCCAGCACGGGGTCTGCGACAGGCCCACCCGGTCAGCGAGCTGCGCGATCGAGATCGAGCAGTCGCGTTGCAGCTCGTGGATGATCTTGCGGTCGATCCGGTCCATGGCGGGCGCGCGGGGCGGAGAGTCCGTATGTGTGTCGAGCATTGTCATCCATCCATCCTCACGGGGGAGTTCAGGCGCCGGAGCGCGGCGGAAGGGGGCCGAGGGGCCGGCCGGGGCCGAGCCACTCAGGCGCGAGTGCGGACCGCAGCCGCTCGGCCGCCTGGCCGAGCGCGAGCGGATCGGCAGGTGCCAGTCCCGGCAGAAGCGGTTGCAGCCGGTGGCGCAGCAGCGCGTTCCATTCCGGCAGCGCCAGCCGGGCGCGTCCGTCGGGCAGAACCACCGCCCGCAGCCGGTACTGAAGCTCCGGCTCTGCCAGCCAGATCGCATGGTTGCGCGGCCCGGCGCGGCGCAGCCGCCATCCCTTCACCGCCAGTACCCGGATCGCGTCCAGCAGATCGGGCGGCAGCCGCGGATCGGGGCGGAACGGGGCGGTGGTTGCCCAGAGCGCGAGGCGCGCGGTCAGCAGAACCGCGCGCGCGCGTCCGTGACTTCGGTCGGGGGTCATCCGTCATGCCGAGATGAACTGGCGCACGAATTCGGTTTTCGGTCTCGCGCGGATTTCGGCGGGCTTGCCGATCTGCTCGATGCGGCCCATCGACATGACCACGACGAGGTCGGCGAGCTCCATCGCCTCGTCCTGGTCGTGGGTGACGAAGACGGTGGTCAGGCCGGTCGCGTCGTGGATCTCGCGCAGGCCCTGGCGCAGCTCCTTGCGGACGCGGGCGTCGAGCGCGCCGAAGGGCTCGTCGAGGAGGAGCATCCGCGGCTCGATGGCCAGCGCGCGGGCGAGGGCGACCCGCTGGCGCTGGCCGCCCGACAGCTGCGCGGGATAACGTGCGCCGATGTCGGGCAACTGGATCAGATCGAGCAGCCTGTGGACGCGGCGGTCGATCTCGGGCCCGGTGGGGCGGTGACGGCGGGGTCGGGCGCGCAGGCCGTAGGCCACGTTCTCGAACACCGTCATGTGCCGGAACAGCGCATAGCTCTGGAACACGAAGCCCGCGCGGCGGTCCTGCACCGTCAGGCCGGTGGCGTCCTGGCCGTCGAACAGCACCCGCCCCGAGGTCGGGAATTCCAGCCCGCCCAGGATGCGCAGGAGCGTGGTCTTGCCCGAGCCCGACGGGCCCAGAAGCGCGATCAGCGCGCCCGAGGGGATCGACAGGCTGACCGGGTGCAGCGCGGTGGTGGGGCCGAATTCCTTGGCGATCTCGTCGATCCGGATATGCATGGGCCTCTCCTCAGTGGCGGTGGGTGGCGGCCAGCTGGTCGGCATAGCGCCATTCCAGAGCCGATTTCAGCGCGAGCGTGACAAGGGCGAGCGCCGCCAGCAGCGCCGCCATCGAGAAGGCCGCGACCGAGAGATATTCGTTGTAGAGCATCTCGATCATGATCGGCATGGTGGTGGTCTTGCCGCGGATCTTGCCCGACACCACCGCGACGGCGCCGAACTCGCCCATGGCGCGGGCGTTGCACAGAAGCACGCCGTAAAGCAGCGCCCAGCGGATGTTCGGCAGCGTGACGGTGAAGAACATCCGCCAGCCCGAGGCGCCAAGCGTCAGCGAGGCCTCTTCCTCGGCGCGGCCCTGTTCGGTCATCACCGGGATCAGTTCGCGCGCGACGAAGGGGAAGGTGATGAACATGGTGGCCAGCACGATGCCGGGTATGGCGAAGACCACCGGGTAGCCGTTGGCGACCAGCCAGCCGCCGATCGCCGAATTGGCGCCGAAGAGCAGCACGAAGCACAGCCCCGCCACCACCGGCGAGACCGAGAACGGAAGGTCGATCAGCGTGATCAGAAAGGCCTTGCCGCGCCAGTCGAACTTGGTGATCGCCCAGGCGGCGGCGATGCCCGCGGCCGCGTTCAGCGGCACCGAGACCGCGGCGACCGTCAGCGTCAGCCGGATCGCCGACTGCGCGTCGCGGTTGCCGAGCGAGGCCACCGCCAGAGCGACGCCCTTGCGCAGCGCCTCGGCGAAGACGGCGAGCAGCGGCGCCAGCACCAGCAGGCCCAGCACGGCCAGCGTGCCAAGGATCAGCAGGCGGCTGAGCCAGGCGGGCTCGGCGGTGGCGGGGCGGGGCGGAGAGAGGGGGAGTGTGTGGGACATGGCTCAGACCGCGCCCATTCGGCGCCGGCTCCAGATCTGGACAAGGTTGATGGCCAAAAGCAGCGCGAAGGAAATTCCCAGCATGGCCAGCGCGATGGCCACGGCGCCGTCATAGTCGAACTCCTCCAGCCGGATCACGATCAGCAGCGGCGCGATCTCGGTTGCCATCGGCAGGTTGCCGGCAATGAAGATGACCGAGCCGTATTCGCCCACGCTGCGCGCCAGCGCCAGCGCAAAGCCCGTCAGCAGCGCAGGCACCAGCATCGGCAGGATGACGCGCGTGAAGGTCCGCGCCCGCGAGGCGCCCAGCGTGGCCGAGGCTTCCTCGACCTCGCGGTCGATCTCCTCGATCACCGGCTGGACCGAGCGGACAACGAAGGGCAGGCCCACGAAGATCAGCGCGATCCAGATGCCAGCCTCGGTATAGGCGATGCGGATCCCCAGCGGCTCGAGCAGCCGGCCGAAGGCGCCGTTCGGGGCGTAAAGCGCGGTCAGCGCGATGCCGGCCACCGCAGTGGGCAGCGCGAAGGGCAGGTCGACCGCCGCATCGACAAGACGGCGGCCGGGAAAGCGATAGCGCGCCAGCACCCAGGCCAGCGCGAGACCGAAGACCAGGTTGAAGGCCGCAGCCACCAGTGCGGCGCGGAACGACAGGATCAGCGCCGCCTGCACCCGATCGCGCGCCAGCAGGGCCAGAATGTCGGCCGGCCCGATTGCCGCCCCCCGCAGCAGCAGCGCGCCGATCGGGATCAGCACCACCAGCGACAGGGTGGTCAGCGTGATCCCCATCGAAAGGCCGAAGCCGGGAAGGGCGGTGGGTGCCCGGAGTGCAAGCGGGCGCATGTCACTTCGCCTCGTAGATCTGGTCGAAGATGCCGCCGTCACCGAAATGTTCGGGCTGTGCCTTGGCCCAGCCGCCGAAATGGCCGATCTCGACCAGTTCCAGTTCGGGGAAGCGCTTCACATCCTGCGGATCGGCGGCCGAGGCATCCCAGGCGCGGTAGAAATGCCGGAAGGCCGCCGCCTGCGCCTCGGGCGTGTAAAGGAAATCAAGGAAGGCGGTCGCCAGCTCGCGCTGCGCGTCCGAGCCAAGGTTGCCCTCGACCAGCGCCACCGGCGGTTCGGCGAGTACCGAAACCGAAGGCACGACGATGTCGAACCGGTCCTCGCCCAGTTCCTTCAGCGCAAGCCAGGCTTCGTTTTCCCAAGCCAGCAGCACGTCGCCAAGACCCCGCTGCGCGAAGGTCGTGGTCGATCCGCGGGCGCCGGTATCCAGGACCGGCACATTGCGAAACAGCGCGCCGACGAACTCCTTCGGGTCCTGGCCGTTCTTCTCGGCCCAGGCCCAGGCGGCGAGGTAGTTCCAGCGCGCCCCGCCCGAGGTCTTGGGGTTGGGCGTGATGACCTGCACCCCGTCCTTGATCAGATCGCCCCAGTCGGCGATGCCCTTGGGATTGCCCTCGCGCACCAGGAACACGATGGTCGAGGTATAGGGCGAGGAATTGTGCGGCAGTTTCGACTGCCAGTCGGCCGGAAGCTTGCCCGACCGTTCGGCGATGGCGTCGATGTCCGAGGCCAGCGCCAGCGTCACCACCTGCGCATTCAGCCCGTCGATCACCGCGCGGGCCTGCGCGCCGGAACCGCCGTGGCTGGTCTCGATCGTCGGCGCCTCGTGGCCCTGCGATTGCCAGTGTTTCGCGAAGGCCTCGTTCACCTCGCGGTAAAGCTCGCGCGTCGGGTCGTAGCTGACGTTCAGCAGCGTCTCGGCCGAGGCCGGCGCCCCGAAGGCTGCGGCCAGCGCAAGGCCCGCCACGGCCAGCGCGCGCGGGAAACTCTGGAAGGTCTGCGTCATCTGTCTCTCACTTTCCTGTCGTCGCCTTGGTGTCGGCTGTCGCCTTGGTGTCGGTTGGGAGCCGGACCGCGCAGGCGGTCCGGCACTGTCCTGCCGGTCAGATCCGGGCGCGCGGGTCCGCGACCCGGCTGACCTCGGCCCGCCACAGCCTCGGGTCGCGGTCCTCGAGCAGGCTGGCCAGCCCTTCGGTGGCGTCGCGGGTGTAGATCACCAGCGGCATCCCGTTCACCCGCAGCACGGCGCCGGTCTCGCGATGCACCAGATGCAAGCTCCAGACCGGGCCGGCGCGCTCCGGGTCGCGGTCGCGGCACATGCGCCGGAAGCCCTGCGGCTGACGGGCTGTCGAACGCTCTCGCTTCCATGGTCGTCTCCCTGGCTTCCGACGGCCCCGTGCCGTCCCGATAAATACGACAGATGATATCGTGATTGGCAAGAAAAGAGATCGGGCGATCTTCGACGGTGCGGGAGAAGAATATTCTCCGACCCCCGCCAGCCGTTGGAGAGGATCCGGGAGAAACCCCGCCGGGGCCACGCCTTGTCGCTGCGGCCGGCGGTTGCGGCGAACGGATATCCGCGGCCGGGACGGATCTTCCTCCTCCACCGCGCCGCACGATTTTCGGGCAGAAACGGCCATCGCGGGAACGGGGCCAAGGCGGGCCTGCTGCGAATCAGGGGGCGGCGGCCGGGTCGAAGCCCACGCGCGGCGCCGGGAATACACGACCAATTCGGCCGATTTTGCTTGTCGTGCCGAGGATGGGGCCATAGGTTTGCGGCATGATCACGCAGAAGATGAAATACGCGCTGAAGGCCCTGATCGTGCTGGCCGAGGAGCGCGCGGGCGAGCGTCGGGCGTTGCGCATCGAGGATATCGCGGCGCGCTCGGGCACGCCGAAGCGGTTTTTGGAGCACATCCTGCTCGACATCCGCAACGCGGGCTACATTGCCAGCCTGCGCGGCCGCTCGGGCGGCTACCAGCTGATCAAGGAGCCGTCGCAGATCCCGCTGAGCGAGCTTCTGCGGCGCATCGACGGTCCCATCGCGCCGCTGCCCTGCCTGTCGCGCCGGTCCTACCAGCCCTGCGAGGACTGCACCGACGAAGCCTCGTGCCGCATCCGCAAGGTTTTTGCCGAGATCTTTTGGTCCTACCTGCTGCTGATCGAATCCCTCACCCTCGCAGACCTCGTCAGAACCCCCGTCGCCGCCGAGCAGATCCTCTCAGCGCCAACCGTTCCAGCTACCAAGCAAGATTGACCACAGCTCAACGCCGGTGACGCTGCACGCGACGAGCAGTCGACTTCCGGACAGACCCACACCGACTGTTGATCGCCGCTGAGAACTGATCCGCGCGTCCGCAATGTCTCCACTGCGCAGTGGCCCATGACCGAACGCATGCGCTTGCCCTTCCGCTCGGCCCGGATCCCACGGCCGGCCAGTTCCAGCACTGCCTCGCGCAGGTTTTTCAGATTGCCGGGTTCCGCCATCAACACCGTGAACCGCGACAGCGTCGGCTGCGAGGCACGCCCCCGGACCGTTCAGCGGCGTGAGCCCGGCTGCGGAACTGGCCGCCAGCCGGAACGCCGGGTCGTCGCGGAGTGCATCGGCGTCGTCATGGGCGCGCCAGCCCTGCGCCGCCAAAAGCACGGCGGTCCGGATCAGCGAGGCCGGATCGTGGTTTACATCGACCTGATGGCGCGTGTCCTTCAGGCGCGCGGTCATTCAGGAGATGATGCCGCTGCGCTCCAGCACTGAACCGCGCCGGGTTTGCCGGAGGCTCCAGCTCTTGAGTAGGCTGGAGCATCATGAGCAAGACCACGAACACGTTTTCCCCTGAAGTGCGCGAGCGAGCCGTGCGGCTGGTTCTGGACAACGAGGCGTAGCATCCGTCGCGCTGGCAGGCGGTGATGTCGATTGCGGCGAAGATCGGCTGCACGCCGGAGACGCTGAACGACTGGGTGAAGAAGGCCGAGGTCGACGAGCAGGAGCAGAAGGGAGTCAGCGTGCCGAGCAGCGCGGCCACCGTGTTTGCGCCAAGCCCCGACCGGCCGCCCAGCATGGCGCAGGTGCGCTCGGGCGGGAAACGACTCTGGACCCAGGAGATGGTGAAGATCAGCACCGACAGCAGCGCGAAGATCTTGATCACGTCATAGACGAAGAACTGGACCGACCCGCCAAGCGGCGAGGCCGGATCGAGGCCCACCGCCCGCACGCCGCCGCCCACGAGATCGTTCAGCCAGACCATCCGCAGGATCTGCTCGTTCATCCAGCCGAAGACGCTCATGCCCGCACCTCCTCGGCCGCCAGTGCGGCATCGAGCAGCCCCGACAGGGCGGGCGGAAGATCGGGGTTGATCCGGTACTGCACCCATTGCGCATCGCGGCGATCGACCACGAGGCCGGCCTGATCGCTGAAAGCAAGGGGAAGAATTCGGTGGACCTTGACGATCTGTACCGTTTGCTGCGCATCTCGCACGTCCAGTCCCAGGGCATCGTGGACACGATCAGCGATCCGCTGCTGGTTCTCGCTGGCGACCTGACCGCCATCAGTGCCAACCCCGCCTTCTACCGGACCTTCTCGACTGACCGCGACAGCACCATCGGCGTGCCGCTCTACGAGCTCGGCAATGGCCAGTGCGCCATTGCCGAGTTGCGCCTGCACCTGGAGAAGGTGATCCCGAACAGCGCCTCGGTCTTCGGTTACGGGGTCACGGCCGATTTCCCCGGCGTCGGTCCCGCACCATGCTGGTCAGCGAGCAGCGCCTGATCCATCCCGACAACGGTCAGCGCGTGCTGCTGCTGACACTTGTCGACGCGACGGTGCGGAGGCAGAAGGAGGACGAAAAGAACATCCTGATCGGCGAACTCGATCACCGGATCAAGAACCTGCTCTCGGTCACACAGGCGCTGGCGCGGCAGACCGTGACGGCCGGACGCACCGCCGAGGAACATCGCGACGCCTTCCTCGGACGGTTCGCGGGGCTGGCCCGGTCGCTGGAGGTTTCCTCGCGCGAAAGCGCGGCGCAGCTGCCTGATCTCGTCCGGGCTGTGTTGGAGCCGTATATTGACGGGGCGAACCGCGTCCGGGTGGCCGAAGCGCCGACAGTGGCCCGTGTACCCGGCCATGCGATGTCGCTGGGAATGATCCAGCACGAGCTGACGACGAACGCCGGCAAATACGGCGCCCTGTCGGTGCCCGCGGGGTGGGTGACCATCGACTGGAAGATCGGGGAAGACGCGGACGGCACACCCCGCATCTGCCTGCGTTGGCACGAGCACGGCGGCCCCGCGGCATCGCCGTCCGCCTCGGCCGGGTTCGGCACCCGGATGATCCGCTTTGCGGCGGAATTCGAGCTGCAAGGTTTTGTGGAACTTGACTACCACCCCGACGGTTTCCGCGTTTCGGTGAACTTTCCGCGCCTACGGCCCTGACGGGAGGGAAGATGACGAACGAGATGCTCCAGCCTCAGCGGAGCGGGGGCCTCTTCGTCTTGGTCGTTGAAGACGACTTCCTGATCGCACTCGATCTCCAGATGATGCTGGAGGATGCCGGCCACTCGGTCCTGGGGCCAGTTGGCACCGTCGAGGCGGCGCTTCGCTTGCTCGACAGCGCGCATCCCGATGTGGCAACGCTGATCTGAACCTGCGCGGCAAGCTGGTGGTGCCGGTCGCCGTACGGCTTCGAAATCTGGGGATGCCCTTTGTGCTCGCCTCTGCCTGCGCCTCCACGGGTTTTGACGGCGGCGAGGCTCTGGCGACCGCCGAGAGTGTCGGCAAGCCGGTCCACCCGCGGCGTCTGCTCGACGCCTTGGGGCGCGCCGCCGGATTGGCGTGAACGGCCGCCCTGCTCGCGCGCGGGATCTGGGCCGCGTTTATGGCCGACTTTCTGCGGGGGCCATTGGCGGAACGTCACAGCCCGACCCTTCGCGGTTGCCGCCCGTAACCCACGGATTCTTGGCAAACAAAGCGGGCGGCCACAGGCCGCCCGTCCATGTCGATCCGAAGATGGTTCGATCAGGCGAGAACGAGGTTC
>NZ_VDEK01000054.1:0-12908 GCF_007668225.1 Cereibacter sediminicola
CCTTGCGAGGCCTGAATCACGCGATCCCCACGAAATCAATGGGTCTGGAGCCTAGTAGGCTCTCTCATGACCGGACTCATCGGCTCATCTGACGTGATCCGCTCGCGCTGTGGCAACACGACCTGTCTCCATGAGTTTCCTGTGCTGTCGGCTCCTTACCGATTGAGCCGTTCTGCCCACCCCCCTCCCGAGGGTTGACTTTTTGGTAGTTACCAATAATCGTGACTGATCATCCGGGTCGGCAGCGGGTCCATGTCGCGCTCCTGGGGCAGCAAGCTAGGGGGCGAAGTCCGAGGATTGACACATATCCTGCAAAGCACCGTCCAGCGCCGGGGCCGTCCCAGCTATGAGATGGAGGACGGCGACAGTGCCGAGGCCTTCCGGACCTTCGCATCCGGGGTCACGCTTCAGCGCGACGACCCGAGCCCCCTTTGGGTGCAGCTGAAGAACTGGATCGAGCACGCGATCCTTGATGGCACGCTGCCCGAGAATGCGCGGCTGCCGTCCGAGCAGGCCATGTGCTCGATGTTCGACCTGTCGCGACCCGTGATCCGCAATGCCCTGCAGGCGCTTTCGGCCGAGGGGCGGGTGATCAAGCAGCCGAGGAAGGGGATGTTCGTGGCACCGCGCGCGCCCGAGCTTGCGTTCATGACCTCGCCACTGGGCGTGTTCGACGATCTGTCGGCGAAGGGTTACAAGGTTACCGTCAAGACCTACGAATTCGGCCTGCACGAGGCCAACGAGGACGAGCGGCGCGTCTTCAAGCTGCCGCAGGGGTTTCAGGTGATCCGGGCGCTGCGTGTCTATCATGCGAACGAGACACCCCTGACCCACACGCTGATTTCGCTGCCTGCCCATCGCCTGCCGGGCTTCGAGAAGCTTGACATGGAGGGCCGCTCGATCTTCGGCACGATCCGCGAGCTTTACGGGCTGACGGTTGCGCGGGCCGACCGCTGGCTGAAGGGCGCCATCGTGCCCGACGAGGTGGCGACGCGGATGGGAGTGCCACCGGGGGGCGCCATGATCGCCATCGAGTCGGTTGCCTATGACCATGACGGCAACGCCCTCGAATACTATCGCGCCTTCTACAACAGCGATGTCGCGCCGATCCACGTCGCGACCGACGCGCGATAACCAACGGAAAGAAAACGGTTTTCCGGCTGAAGGCGCTCGCGGTCAATTTCTGATCATTACCACATTGACACAAACAAATTCGCCTCCTACTGTTTTCTGGTAACGACCAGAAACGGAGCGTCCGGGACTGGAAGGACGCGGGTCGTGCCCCGGGAGGAACCTTCGGGTCCGGGCGCCGCGTCAGGGAGGAAGAATGGACTACAAGGCGATCTTTCGTCTCGATGGCGCCTGCGCGGCCGTCACGGGAGCCGGCAGCGGCATCGGCCTCGAAATCTGCCGCGCCTTCGCGGCCTCGGGGGCGCAGCTGGTGCTGATCGACCGCGAGGGCGCGGCCCTCGATCGGGCGGCCGAGCAACTGGGAGCGGCCGTCGTGGCCCGGATCGTTGCCGACGTGACCGATGCGGAGGCGATGACGGCCGCGGCCGCCGAAGCGGAAGCCTTGGCGCCCGTGTCGATCCTGGTCAATTCCGCGGGCATTGCACGGCTGCACGATGCGCTCGAGACCGAGGACGCGACCTGGCGGCAGGTGATGGCGGTCAATGTGGACGGCATGTTCTGGGCCAGCCGCGCCTTCGGACGCGCCATGGTCGAGCGCGGGGCAGGGGCCATCGTGAACCTCGGCTCCATGTCCGGCACGATCGTGAACCGCCCGCAGTTCGCCTCGAGCTACATGGCCTCAAAAGGGGCGGTGCACCAGCTGACCCGGGCGCTCGCGGCCGAATGGGCGGGCCGGGGAGTGCGGGTGAATGCCCTCGCACCCGGCTATGTGGCGACCGAGATGACGCTGAAGATGCGCGAGCAGCCCGAGCTCTTCGACACCTGGCTCGAGATGACGCCGATGGGCCGCTGCGGCGAGCCCTCGGAGATCGCGGCAGCGGCGCTGTTCCTTGCCTCGCCGGCAGCGAGCTACGTCACGGGCGCGATCCTCGCGGTCGATGGCGGCTACACGGTCTGGTGAGGCAAAGAGCGATATGAGCGATCTCTCCGACCTCGCCAAACGCGAGGAGATCATCCGCCAGTGCCTCGAGATGAACCGCACCGGCCTCAATCAGGGCACGTCGGGCAACATCTCGGTCCGGCACGCCGACGGCATGCTGATCACGCCGACATCGTTGCCCTACGACACGCTGGTGCCCGAAGACATCGTCTTCGTCTCGATGGACGGCGAGGTGCAGGGCCGGCACAAGCCGTCGAGCGAATGGCGCTTTCACCGCGACATCCTGCGCGAGCGGGCGGACGTGAATGCAGTCGTGCATGCCCACCCGACCTTCTGCACCACGCTTGCAATCATGAACCACGAGATCCCCTCGATCCATTACATGCTGGCGGTGGTGGGAGGACCCAACATCCGCTGCGCCCCTTACGCGATCTACGGTTCGGAGGAGCTGTCGCGGAACGCGGTGGAGGCGCTGCGCGATCGCAAGGCCTGCCTTCTCGAGCATCACGGCATGATCGCCGTGGGAAAGAGTCTCGCGCAGGCCATGTGGCTCGCCGTCGAGGTCGAGACGCTCGCGCGCCAGTATCACGGCTGCCTCCAGATCGGCGAGCCGCGACTGCTCAGTGAGCGCCAGATCCAGGACGTGATCGACAAGATCGCCGGCTACGGCCACCAGGGCTGAGGCGGCAGGAGGACCCCGCAAGGGACAAGGGCCGGCGGAGGAGCCGGCTGCAAAGGGAGGAAGAGACATGACGACCAAGACCGCGAAGGGCCTGACCACCGCGCTTCTTCTGCTCGCGAGCCTGTCGCCCGCGCTGGCCGAGGAACTGACGCTGGAGGGCAAGACGATCGGCATCACGGCGATCGGCACCGACCACGACTGGGACCTCAAGGCCTACCAGGCGCAGATCGCCGAGGTGGAGCGCCTTGGCGGCACGGCCATCGCACTCGACGCCGGCCGGAATGACCAGACGCAGGTGAGCCAGATCCAGACGCTGATCGCGCAGAAGCCGGATGCGATCATCGAGCAGCTGGGCAACCTCGACGTGCTGAACCCCTGGCTGCAGAAGATCACCGAAGCGGGCATCCCGCTCTTTACCGTCGATACGGCGACCCCGCACGCAATCAACAACACCACCTCGAACAACTATTCCATCGGGGCCGAGCTTGCGCTGCAGATGGTGGCGGATCTGGGCGGCAAGGGGAACGTGCTGGTCTTCAACGGTTTCTACTCCGTGCCGGTCTGCAAGATCCGCTACGACCAGATGAAATATGTCCTTGAAGCCTTTCCGGACGTGAAGATCATCAAGCCCGAGCTGCGCGACGTGATCCCGAACACGATCCAGTCGGCCTACTCCAACGTCACGGACATGCTGACGAAACATCCCAACAAGGGTGACATCGGCGCCATCTGGGCTTGCTGGGACGTGCCGATGATTGGCGCCACGCAGGCGCTGCAGGCGGCGGGACGCACCGACATCCGCACCTACGGCGTGGACGGCAGCCCCGAATTCGTCGAGATGGTGGCCGATCCCGACAGCCCGGCGGGCGCGGTGGCGGCGCAGCAGCCTTCCGAGATCGGCAAGCTCGCGGTCCAGAACGTGGCGCGCCACCTCGCGGGAGAGGAGGTGGAGCCCTTCACCTTCGCGCCGGCCGTGCTCATCACCAAGGAGAATGCAGCCGAGACCGCCGCCGACTTCCTGCCGAAGTAAGCGGCACTGTGCAGGCGTTCTCCGGAGCCCGAAAGGGGCCGGGGACCCCACGCGCCGAGCGGCCTGTTCCGGGTCGCCTGACAGGTTGCGAAGCCCTTCCGGGGGCTTCCTCGGGCGGGTGCCTTCTCTCTTCCTTCGTGTCGGCCCCGCCCGCCTCTGCCATCATTCCTCGGGAGCACGTCCATGAGCGGTCTCGCCATCGACATGACCGGCATCTCCAAGGCCTTCGGGCCGGTGAAGGCGCTGGTCGACGCCGACCTCCGCGTGGCGCGCGGCACGATCCACGGGCTCGTGGGCCAGAACGGCGCCGGAAAATCGACGATCATCAAGGTGCTGGCGGGTATCCTGAAGCCCGACAGCGGCCGGATCGTCATCAATGGCACCCGGGTGGAGAGTCTCACGCCCGCCTCGGTCGAGCGGCTGGGCGTCCATTTCATCCATCAGGAGCGGCTTCTCGTTCCGACCGCCACCGTGGCCGAGGCGGTGTTCCTGAACTACGAGTTGCGCTTCGGCCCCTTCCTGCGCCCCGGCGCGATGAAGCGGCGGGCCGAAGAGCTGATCCGCACTCATTTTGGCCTCGACCTGCCCGGCGACACGCTGGTGCGCGACCTGACGACCGCGCAGCAGAAGATCGTGCAGATCACCCGGGCGCTCGCGCAGGAGGCGCAGGTTCTCGTGCTCGACGAGCCGACCGCGGCGCTGGTCAAGCGCGAGGTGGACAGCCTTTTCACCGTGCTGCGCAAGCTCCGCGCGCAAGGCATCGCCGTGATCTTCATCTCGCATTACATGCAGGAGATCGAGGATCTGTGCGACGAGGTGACCGTGATGCGCAACGGCACCGATGTCGGCGTCGTGCGTCCCGGCGAGACCTCGATCGACGAGATCGTCTCGATGATGATCGCCCGCGACGTGGGCGAGATGTTCCCCCGCCGCAGCCATGCGCCGGGCGCCCCCGTGCTGCGGATCGAAGGCCTGTCGCAAGCGGGCCATTTCCGCAATGTGAGCTTCGAGGTCCGCGCGGGGGAGGTGCTGGGCATCACCGGCCTCCTCGGTTCGGGCGTGAAGGAGCTGGTCGAGTGCCTCTTCGGGCTCGAGCAGCCCGATGCGGGCAGCGTCACCATCGACGGCGAGGTGCGCCGCTTCGCCAATCCGGGCCGGGCGGTGCAGGGCCGGGTGGCCCTCGTCCCCGAGGATCGGCGGGCGCATGGCGTGGCGACCGACATGTCGGTGCGCGACAACATCACCATCGCGAGCCTCGAGCGTTACATGACCCGCGGTTTCGTCTCCCGCGCGCGGGAGAATGAGGCGGTGGACGGCTTCATCCGCGAGCTCTCGATCAAGACGCCGCACCGCGACCAGCTCGTGCGCAATCTCTCGGGCGGCAACCAGCAGAAGGTGGCGCTGGCCAAATGGCTCTCGTGCCAGAGCCGGGTCTATGTGCTCGACGAACCCACCGTGGCCGTCGACGTGGGCGCCAAGGTCGAGATCTACACGCTTCTGAACCGCCTCGCCGCAGAGGGGGCGGCGATCCTCTTCCTCTCGTCTGACCTGCTCGAGATCGCGGGCTTCTGCGACCGCGCCCTCGTCGTCTACCGCGGCACGCTGAACGGCGAGTTCGCGGGCGACACGCTCGACAGCGACCTGCTCCTGGCCGCCGCCTCGGGCGCGCGGACCCTACGAAAGGAGGCATGAATGACCATGGCCCTGTCCCAGTCCCCCACCGAACGACCCTCTGGCGCAAATCGCGGCAAGGCGCTCGCCGCCGCCGCCATCCGGCTCGGTGCGCTCGCGACCTTCGCGGCCATCATGGCTTACTTCGCCTTCACCGCACGCGGCTTCGCCAC
This sequence comes from Cereibacter sediminicola, assembly GCF_007668225.1. NCBI lineage: Bacteria > Pseudomonadati > Pseudomonadota > Alphaproteobacteria > Rhodobacterales > Paracoccaceae > Cereibacter > Cereibacter sediminicola. Next base: position 5,628 of record NZ_VDEK01000054.1, read on the forward strand.
GCCCTTCAACATCGTCAACGTGATCGAGCAATCGGCGATCCTCGGCATCCTCGCCTTCGGCATGTCCGTCGTCATCATCGGCGGCGGCTCGGAGGTGCAGACGGGCGGCATCGACCTGTCGCTGGCCGCCAATGCGGGTTTCTGCGCCGCGGTTTTTGCCACCGCGACCAATGCAGGGCTGCCCGCGCCGGTCGCCATTGCCGCCACGCTGGGGACGGGGATGCTTGTGGGGGCGGTGAACGGTTTTGCCGTGGTGGGCCTCGGCATCCTGCCGCTTCTGGCGACCCTCGCCTCGATGAACATCGTGGCCGGGATCGAGCTCACGTTAACCGAGAACACGGTCCTCTCGACCAGTTCGCCACTTCTGGGCGTCCTCTCCTCGGGCCGCTTCCTCGGGATCTCGGCGCTGGCCTGGGTGCTGATCGCGGCCTCGGTAATCGTAGGGCTCGTGATCCACCGCACGCCGGTGGGCCTTCGGCTCTATGCCGTGGGCGGTCATCCCGAGGCCGCGCGCGCGGCCGGGCTCAACGTGGGCCTGCATGTCTGGGGCACCTATGTCTTCGCGGGCCTCTGCGCGGGTCTCGCCGCCATCCTCATCGTCTCACGCCTCTCGGCCTCGACGCCGGGAACGGGCGAGCTTCTGCTGTCGATCCTCGCCGCGGCGCTCCTCGGCACGGTCTTCTCGCGCCGCTTCGTGCCGACCGTGGGCGGCACCGTCCTGTCCGTGATCTTCATCGGCTTTCTCGCCAACGGCTTCCAGCTCCTGCATCTGTCGAGCTACTGGGTCTCGGGCGTTCAGGGAGCGCTGATCCTGCTGGTCGTCGCCGTCACCTCCTATGCCCGTCCGCAGGAGCACTGAGCCATGAGCCTTTCTCTCTCCCGCCATCTGCCGAAGGACCGCGAGAGCTTCTCGACCGTGGCGGTTCTGGTGGCCTTCTTGGGCCTGTTCCTCGTCTTCGCCACGCAGGCCGATGCGTTCCTGACGCTCGGCAACCTGCGCAACGTGCTGGTGAACAACGTGGTCCTTCTCGCCATCGTGGCGCTCGGCGTGACCTTCGTCGTCTCCTCGGGGGGCATCGACCTGTCGGTCGGCGTCTCGGTGGACATGGCGAGCCTCGTCTTCGTCTCGGCGCTGGCCGCGGGCGTGATGGCCCCGCTCGGGCTCGCCGCGGGTCTTGGTGCGGCGCTCCTCGTGGGGCTTCTGAATGCCATCCTGATCGCGCGGTTGAAGATCAGCCCCTTCCTGGCCACGCTATGCCGAGATCTTCAACGCCATCTCGCGTTCGAGCCTTCTGGGCGTGCCGACGCCGGTCTGGGTGCTGATCCTGTGCGTGCTCGTCACCTGGCTCGCGCTGCACCGCATGGGCTTCGGCCGGCAGGTGCAGGCCATCGGCGCGCGCCCGGGCGTGGCCTGGTATTCGGGCATCCGCGTGCCGTCGCGGCTGACGCAGGTCTATATCCTCGCGGCTGTCCTCGCCGGGATCACCGGGATCCTGCTCTCGGCCACGGTGCGCTCCTATGTGCCCATGTCGGGCAATGCTTTCCTGCTCGACGCCATCGGCGCCACCTTCATCGGCACCACCATCAGCCGCGAGCGCCGGCCCTCGATCCTCGGCACCCTTCTGGGCGTGGCGCTCCTCGCCATGGTCAAGAACGGCCTCCTGCTCATCGGCTGGAACTTCTACTGGCAGCAGGTGGGGATCGGGGTTCTCGTCTTTGCCGTGCTCGCCCTCAGCTTCGGCCTCCAGCGCCGCCACTAACGGAAAACAGAGATCATGCCGACCTATGACGTGAGTTCCATCGGGTTCTATGTCTGCGACATCCTCGGTCGCCCCGTGACCCGCATCCCCGACGGCGGCCGCGCCGACTACATCCAGGAGATCCGGATGACCGTTGCGGGCACCGCCGGGGCCACCGCTGCCGACTGTGCCATCCTGGGCCTGAAGACGCTCGCCGTGACCACGGTGGGTGAGGACGAGATGGGCGACTTCATGGTGGCCAAGCTCACCCGCTTCGGCGTCGATTGCGCCATGGTGGCGCGCGACGGCTCGGTCCAGACCTCGGCCACCATCCTGCCGGTGCGCCCGAACGGCGAGCGGCCCGCGCTCCATGTGCCGGGCACGGCCGCCACCTTCCGCATTCCCGAGGGCCGGCTCGATGCGGCGCTCGATGCGCGCATCGTCCATGTCGGCGGCACAGGCCTTCTGAAGAGCTTTGACGGCGCGCCCACGGTCGAGGCGCTGCGCCGCGCGAAGGAACTCGGGCGCATCACCACCTTCGACCTGATCCAGGCGACGCCCGAGACCTTTGAGCTGGTCCGCCCCTGCCTGCCCTACATCGACTATTTCGTGCCCTCGATCGAGGAGGCCTCCGAGATGGCGGGCGCAACCGATCCGGCCGAGGTGGCCCGCTTCTTCAAGGGCCTGGGGGTCAAGAACGCGATCCTGACCATGGGAGGGGAGGGGGTCTATGTCTCGCCCGAGACGGGCGAGGATTTTCGCCTGCCCGCCCATGCAATCGAGGTGGTCGATACGACGGGCTGCGGCGACAGCTTCACCGCCGGCGTGATCGTGGGCCTCGCCCGCGGGTGGGAGCTGCGCGACTGCTGCCGCTTCGCCTCGGCGGTGGCGGCGCGCGTCGCCATGGGGCTCGGCTCCGACGGAAAGCTCGTCTCGTTCGAGGACACGATCGAGGCCATGAACACCTTGCCCCTGCGGGCGAACTGAGGACGGACGAATGACGGGAACGGCGGTAGTGACGGGGGCGGCGCGCGGGATCGGGCGCGCGCTCGCGGTGGGGCTCGCAGAGGCGGGCTACGATGTGGCGGTGACAGATCTCGCCTCGCAGGCCGAAGGGCTGGCGGAGACGCGCGCGCTGATCGAGGGCGCGGGCCGGCGCGCCTTCGTCGAGACGGTGGATGTCTCGGACCGGGCCGCAGTCTTTGCCGCGATGGCGCGGATCGAGGAGGCCGCGGGTGGCATCGACGTGCTGGTGAACAACGCGGGCATCCTCAAGCCCGCGCGGCTCGAGGATCTCTCGGAGGCCGACTGGGACGCCCACATGGACGTGAACGTGAAGGGGGTCCTGTCCTGCTGTCAGGCGGTGCTGCCGGGGATGCGCGCGCGCAAGGCCGGGCGGATCGTGAACATCGCCTCCATCGCGGGCCGTCAGGGCGTGCCAACCCAAGGCCACTACGCGGCGACCAAGTCAGCGGTCATCACCCTGACGCGGGTGCTGGCGCAGGAGGCGGGCATGGACGGGGTCACCGTCAACGCGATCTGCCCGGGCATCATTCTGACCGAGATGGGCAAGAACAACCTCGGCTCGGACGAGGCGATCCGCCACTGGGAGGACGTGGCCGCGCTGAAGCGCCTGGGCGCGCCCGAGGACATCGTGGGGCCGGTCCTCTTCTTTGCCGGCGAGCAGTCGGCCTTCGTGACGGGGCAGGCGCTGAACGTCTGCGGCGGGATCTACTTCCACTGAGGCCACCCGCCCGCCGCGGGACCTGCTCCCGTCCCGTGGCGCTCCTGCCTCTTCCGCCGCGCGTCCGCCTGCGGGTCGCGGCGTCCTTTCCCTTTTGCCGCTGCAGGAGTCCCTGATGCGCAACATCGACCGTTTCTTCATTGGCGGCACTTGGGTCGCTCCCTTCGGCCAGGACCGGCATCCCCTGGTCAATCCCGCGACCGAGGAGGAGATCGCCGCGATCCCGATGGCCTCGGCCGAGGATGTCGATCGTGCCGTCGCCGCGGCCCGCGCCGCCTTCGAGGGCTGGGCGGCCACGTCGAAGACGGAGCGCCTGCTCCTCCTGCGCCGCCTCCTCGACCTCTACAACGAGGCTTATGACGAGCTTGCCGAACTGATGACGCGCGAGATGGGCACGATTGCCCGCTTCAGCCGCGAGGCGCAGGCTTGGGTCGGGCGCGCCCATCTCGAGGCCGCCATCGAGGCGCTCGAGGCGGAGAGCTTCGAGGAGATGCGCGGTTCAACCCTGATCTCGAAGGAGCCGATCGGCGTCTGCGCCCTCATCACGCCGTGGAACTGGCCGATGAACCAACTCGTCGTGAAGGTGGCCCCGGCGCTCGCCGCGGGCTGCACGGTCGTCGCAAAACCTTCGGAGTTCTCGCCCCTCTCCTCGATCCGCTTTGCCGAACTGGTCGAGGCCGCGGGCTTCCCCGCGGGTGTCTACAACCACATCACCGGCGCGGGCCCGGTGGCGGGCGAGGCGCTGGCGCGGCACCCTGATGTGGACATGATCTCGATCACCGGCTCGACACGGGCGGGGATCGCGGTTGCACGGGCCGCCGCCGACACGGTCAAGCGCGTGACGCAGGAGCTTGGCGGCAAGTCGGCCAACATCATCCTGCGTGATGCGGATCTCTCCACCGCGGTCCGGCAGGGCGTGCTTGACTGTTTCGGCAACGCGGGGCAGGCCTGCAAGGCGCCCGCGCGCATGCTTGTCCCGGCAGAGCTGATGGACAAGGCCGCTGCCATCGCGGCCGAAACCGCCGGTGCCTTGCGAGTAGGCGCGCCCGAGGGCGAAGTCGACCTCGGCCCCGTGGTCAACGAGAGCCAGTGGCGCCGGATCCAGTCGCTGATCGAGGCGGGCATTGCCGAGGGCGCGCGTCTCGTCACCGGAGGCCCGGGCCGTCCCGACCATCTGTCGCGCGGCTGGTATGTCCGTCCGACCGTCTTCGCCGACGTGGCCCACGGCTCGACCATCGCCACAGAAGAGATCTTCGGCCCCGTCATCGCCCTCATACCCTACGGCGACGAAGAAGAGGCGATCCGCATCGCCAACGACTCGATCTATGGTCTGGCGGGCTACATCCAGACGAGCGACATCGACAAGGCACGTCGCATCGCGCGGAAACTGAGGGTGGGCATGGTCTACATCAACGGCGCCGGCTGGGATGCGCGCGCCCCCTTCGGCGGCTACAAGCAGTCCGGCAACGGGCGGGAGCACGGCGCCTGGGGCCTCGCCGACTATCTCGAGACGAAGGCCACGGCCGGATTGTGACAAGCGCCTACCGCAGTGCCCTCCTTCTGAGCATGGGCCCCGCCGCCGGGATCGGGCTCGGGCGCTTTGCTTATGCGCTGCTTCTGCCGGCGATGCAGGCCGATCTCGGGTGGAGCTATGCGGCGGCAGGCTGGATCAACGCGGCCAACGCTGCGGGATATCTGGGGGGTGCCATGCTCGCCCCCGCCGTGGCACAGAGGTTCGGTGCCGCCCGCGCCTTCGCCGCGTCGCTGGCGGTTCTGCTGCCCGCGCTGGCCGCAGTGGCCCTGACCCGGGATGTCGTGCCCCTGGCGGCGCTCCGGCTGCTGGCGGGTGTGGCCGGCGGGATCATCTTCGTCTGTGGCGGGCTCCTCGCGGTCAGCCTGACCGGCCGGGCGGCGGCGGGCGGGCTGGTGCTCGGCACCTTCTACGCGGGCACCGGGCTGGGGATGATCCTTTCGGCGCTGGCGCTCGCGCCGCTGATCGGGCTCGCGGGTGCAGCGCACTGGCCGCAGGGCTGGCTGATCCTCGCCGCCCTCGCCACCCTGTGCGCGGGCCTTGCCCTCCTGCCGCTGCGGGACGGGCTGGGCGCGCCGGTGCGCCAGGTTCGCGCCCGTGGCCCCACGCCTCTCGGGTTCTGGAAGATCCTCGTCGGCTACTTCCTCTTCGGGCTCGGCTCCATCGGCTACATGACCTTCATCTACGGCCACCTCGCCGAGAGTGCCGGCGGCTGGCGCCAGGCCATGCTCTTCTGGTGTGCCCTCGGCCTGTCCGCCGTTGCCGCTCCCTGGATCTGGCGAAAGCTCATCGGAGGCTCCCGCCCGGAGCGCACCTTCGCGCTGCTCGTGACCACCAACGCGCTCGGATCCGCGCTCCCCTTCCTCATGCCGGGAGCGGCGGGCCTCTGGCTCTCGGCTTTTCTCTTCGGCAGCACCTTCTTCAGCACGGTCGCCGCCACCAGCGCCTTCGTGAGCACCCTGCCGCAGATTTTCGACCGGGGACGCGCGATCCGCGCCTTCACCATCGCCTTCGCCCTGGGTCAATTCGCCGGTCCTGTCGCGCTTGGCTGGACAGCCGACCTCAGTGGGCGTCTCGACGCGCCCCTGATGGTCGCGAGCCTCGTCGTCCTCCTGGGCGCCATCCTCGGCGGCCTGGAGCGACGCCCCGACAGGATCCTGGCCTCCGCGGACTGAGCAACGTCGATCTGAGCCTCTTCACGTGGCTGAGCTCTGACCTCGCGAGGGCACATCCGCGCCATCGTGCCAGATGCCCGTGCCGATCGGCATCGGGAACGTCGCCCGGGAGCTGTGAAAGCCCGATGCGGTCGCGGACGGTCGGGCGAGCGTTCCGGCGCTCTCCAGGACCAGGAGCCGGCGCCATGCGACCACAGCAGCCGAACCTTGATCGCGGCTGAGCCTGCGCCCGGTCGTTCCGGAGTGATCTTGGGCGCATCACCAGCGTCGCGGGCATCATGCCGTGATCCGAACGGGCGCATCTGTTCTACGAGCGCCTGCACGAGGAATGGCTGCAGCCACAGACGGGCGACCGCTCCCACTCGAAGTCCTAGCGGCATCGTCAACGACGCGAACGACTATGCCAACGAGACCATCGGCGATCCCCGCAATCCCTTCGACCTGCTGCGGAGGGTGCGCGCTTTCGGCTTAGGTGAGGCGCTGCTTCAGCGCACCGAAGGCTCTGGGTTCGATCTCCAGCGCGTTGGCTGGGGCGCTCAGGTATTCGCTGGCTGAACTCGTTTCTTGCGCGGGCTGGCGGTGGAATTTGTCGCCGACGACAGTTGAAGGCGTGTCATGAGCCGCCTTGGCGAAGGCGACTGATCGGCAGCTCGAATTTCACCCCATTCAGTGCCTCGGCCATCATGACGACAGGCGCGGCGTGAATATACGTTAACGCAACCTCCTGGATGGGGTGCCCCGTGATCATCTTCGACAGGTCGGGAGGGCAGCCGCTCCGAGCAAGCTCAGTGGCCAGGGTGTGCCTGAACGAGTAAAACACCTTGCTCTTGTCGGTGATGCCAAGGGACCTGCGAAGGAAGGTGTTGTTTAACCAGTCGTTCACCTTGTCGGGGCGGGTCCACTCGGGGAAAAGAAAGGTTTCACCCTTTTCGCGCAGGGCAGTCACATGGCCGAGAAAGCCGAGCCGGATCAGATCGTCGTGGATCGGCACAAGTCGCTTGCTCCGCTGGTTCTTCGACGCCTCGGCGAGGTAGAAGGTAACCACCCGGTTGTGGCCGCCTGCCCGGGGTGAGGTCGTTTCCTTATGCTACG
>NZ_VDEK01000055.1:0-11910 GCF_007668225.1 Cereibacter sediminicola
AATCTCAGTGGAAACTACGCGCCCTCCCGGGTCAGTTCTGCGTGGAAATCAACAGTCCGTTCCTCTTCTTGGGCCGGACTCCAGTATCAGATGGAAGAAGGGTCGGGGTCAGAGCACGGGCATGTATTACCAAATGCGTCACGTCCCACGCATTCAAAATCACCCCAAGACATTGATGGAAATGAAATTTCGAAGGAGAAGTGGCGCACCCGGAGCGATTCGAACGCCCGACCCTCAGATTCGTAGTCTGATGCTCTATCCAGCTGAGCTACGGGTGCGTGTTGACCGTCGTTTAGCCGGGAGTGCTGGACAACGCAAGAGCACAGGTGAAGATTTTTTGTCCGCACCAGTCGGATGTGCTCTGACCCCCAACGTTCATCCAGCGAAAACCAGAGCCGGCGTGTGACAACTACCCGCTTGCGCGGAGGGAGCAATGGGCGAGCAGCGGAACGCTTTCGTTACGTGGAACTGGCCGCCCATTGCGGTGAGTTGGGCGGCGAAAGCCGCAGGAGTCTGGCAGTCGGGGGCTGAATGTGGGCGCGCGAGGTTGTAGTCGGCCACCCAGCGGGCGACGGCCTCGCGGGCACGATCCAGTCCGACGAACAGCGTCTCGTTCAGGAGTTCGTCTCGCATCTTTGAATTGAAGGCCTCGCAGATGCCGTTCTGCATCGGCTTGCCCGGCGCGATGAAGTGCCAAGCCACGGCCGTCTCCTCGCTCCAGGTCAGCATCGCGATCGAGGTGAACTCGGTGCCATGATCGCTGACGATCAGGTCGGGCTTGCCACGCCGAGCGATTAGCGCCGTCAGTTCCCGGGCGACGCGGCAGCCCGAGATCGAAGTGTCGACCACCGCGGCGAGGCATTCCTTCGTCACGTCGTCGATCACGTTGAAGATGCGAAACCGCCTGCCTTGGCGAACTGGTCGCGAACGAAGTCGACCGACCAGCGCGGGTTCGGCGTGGCCACCGCAAGCAGCGGCGCCCGCGTCCCGGTCGCCTTCATCCGCCCCCGACGCTTGCGCACGATGAGTCTCTCCTCGCGATAGAGCCGTTGGGTCTTCTTGCGGTTCACGACATGTCCCTCCCGCCTGAGCAGAACGTGCAGCCTCCGGAAGCCGAACCGGCGCTGTTCGGATGCCAGCGCCCGCAGTCGCTCACGCAGATCGCGATCATCGGGTCGTCGGCTGCGGTAGCGGATCGAGGTCCGGTCCGCGCCGATCACGGCACACGCCCGCCGCTCGCTCATCTCGTGGTTCTCCACGAGGATCGCAACGGCTTCGCGCCTGGCGGCGGGCGTCACCACTTTCGCGACAGGAGATCCTTCAGTGCAGCCTGATCAAGCAGGGAGTCTGCCGGCAGCCGTTCAGACGGCCATTCTCCTCCTCGAGCACCTTCAGCCGCTTCGCGTCCGACACTCCATGCCGCCGAACTTGGCCTTCCACGCGTAGAAGGTCGCGCTGCTGATTCCATGCCGACGGCACAGTTCCGCCGTCTTCGCACCGGCTTCCTGCTCCCGCAGAATGCCGAAGATCTGCTCGTCAGTGAACTTCGATCTCTTCATGGTCCGGTTCTGTTCTTGGGCCGGACTCCAGTATCAGATGGAGGAAGGGTCGGGGGTCAGAGCACGGTCACACCGCCATGCGCGCGATGGCATCCACGCTCCTGTCGGGCGTCTGCGGGGCCCGTCGCCTCCTCGCCCGAGATCCAGGCGTCGAGTGCCACGCGGCCAACGCTGTTCGCCGGCGAGGAGCTCTGGCGGGGGCAGATCGAGGCGCCGCGCGAGACGGCCGAAGTCGGCAGGATCGAGTCCGAGATAGGCCGCAGCGAGGTCGGCTCCCAGAAGCGCCTGCCAGCCGGGCAGGTCGGAATATCGAAGAGGCTTTTCTCGCTTCGTGCGCAGTCCCGGTTCAGCGCGGTCGAACTGCCGCGCGGAGCGGGAAGTGGACGCGCTCGACCAAAGACAGAAACGGCCACGCCATCCCGGGACTGCGGCGGGTTGACGCGGGCGTGCCAGCGAAAACCGTAGCGAAAAATCGGAATCGGGTCACGACGTGGAGCTGCCTGCGGGCGCGGCCTCAACAAAACAAGGGCTTTGAGTGGTACCGACTCCCCGGCTCGAACGGGGGACCCCCAGATCCACAATCTGGTGCTCTAACCAACTGAGCTAAGCCGGCACTCGCGGCCATTTAGACGCCGGGAACGCGGAATGCAAGAGGGCATCGTTCATCACAGAATGATCTCCCACTCCTGTTCGATGACGTCGCGGCCGAAGGAGTGAGCCGGGTGCGAGGTCACCAGACGGAACCCCACGGAGAGGTAGAGCGCCTCGGACGCGCGCTGCCCGTCAAAGGTCCAGAAACCGATGCTGCCGTAGCCATGAGCGCGGGCAAACCCCATCGCCTCCTGCAACAGGCGGCGGCCGATGCCGCGGCACCGCATCTCGGGCTCGACGAGGAACAGACCGATCTTCGCGCTCTCCTCGGTCAGGCGCGTGCAGAGCAGACAGCCCACGCGGCGCCCGTCGAGCGCGGCGATGAAGGCCCGCTCACGGACCGGATCGCGCATGCGGATGAAGCGGGCCATCACTTCGGCCACCTGCGCCTCGAACGTCATGTCGAAGCCGGCCTCGACCGCATAGATCTCGGCGTGACGGGCCACGATCCAGCCCGCGTCGCCGATCTCGAGGTCACGCAGTTCCAGTTCCTCCAGCATGCGCGGGCCCTCCCCGTCTGATCATGGGGCCGCACCCGTCGCCGATCAAGGCGGCGCCTTGCCAGCGCGACCGAAGGGCGCTACGCCCACGCAACTGGCATCGGAGGACAGGATGGGGATCGACAAGCAGAGCGAGATCGCGGCGAACCTGCAGATCGGGCCGACGTCGCTTGGCATGGTGCGGATCTATATCGAGGGCGATGGCGTCGATCTGCCGCTGGATTTTGACCCGGACGAGGCCGACGAGATCGCCGAAGAGCTGCGCGCTGCGGCCGAGCGGGCGCGGGCGATGGGCAAGCAGGGCGATTCGCGGGGGCCGGGGAAGCGGACCTGACTACCCGGCCAATGAGCCCGGATCGCGCAGGCCCTGCAGGCGCAGGGCCGCATGCCGCGCGAAGGCCTGGATCAGCGCCTTGCGCCGCGCCGGAGCAAGCTTGCCTTCCGGCGCCATCCGCAGGATGTCGGCGTCATAGGGGTCGGTGAGGATGAGGCCCGCGTCGGCGGGCAGCAGGTCGAGCGGGAAGGCCTGATCCACCGCAAAGAAGAAGCGGTCGCACCAGTCGAGATATCCCTGCCACTTGCGGTCCGACAAGAAGTCGGCGCGCGAGGATTTGCACTCGATCACCCAGATCTCGCCCTTCGGGCCGAGCGCCATGACATCCACTCGCAGACCGGGCGTCGGCACCAGCTCGACCACCGACACGAAATCGAGCCCGCGCAGGTGACGACAGACCCCACGGGCGAGCCGCTGGCCCGGCGCCAGCGCCGCGAGACCGGAATCGGGTAGAGAAGCCGTTTGCATCCGGCGATCATGAACGGAAAGAGAACGGAAGTCCATGCTCCGGCGGGGGACGGATCGCTTCGCGCTCCCTTGCCGCGCCGGGCCCGAGGCCCTATCTAGAGCCTTGGCGGGTTCTGCCCCTCTCGTGTGTGGTCCTTTTCCAGTGGCCGATAAGCATCTCCGAGGGAGCTGGCTCTGCCAGGGCCGTGGCTCTGGTATCTGGCGACCACCTGAAACTCAGGCTCTCGGGAAACGCACGCCACCACGGTTGCCGCGGTTCCCGCCGCTTTCCCCACGCCCCGAAGGTCGTGGGCCTGCCGGCGCAGGAAAGGGGGCGAGTGTCCCCGCCCCCCGTTTCCTCAGAAACCGTAGACCAGCGACACGCCGAGCTTGTTGTCGGTGCGGATCGCGCGCGCTTCGTTGTAGTCGGTGAGGTAGCTCACCCGGGTCGAGAAGGCGTCGGTCATGCGGAAGTTCACGCCGAAGTCGTTGTTGACCCGCAGCGCCTCGCTCGATTCGAGAACGTCGGTGTCGTTCGTCAGGAACACGTTCTCGTTGAAGCGCCAGAAGAAGCGGGACGAGGCGATGTAGCCCGTCTCGGTCTCGTCGCGGCCGTCCCCGAACTCGAGATAGCTGACGCCGATACCGGCCTGAACCCGCCAGGTCATGTCGGGGCGGTTCACGACGCGGTAGCCCGGACCGAAGCCAATGAAGCCATCGGTCTTGACCCGCTCGCCCAGCGGCACGTCGGCCAAGTCGCCCGTCACGTCGAGTTCGTCAGCGAGGCCGTTGAACTCTGCCCGGCCCAGCACGAAGCCGTAGAACTGCTCGTTGAAGTAGTAGTTGCCCTCATAGACCATGAAGATGTCTTCCTGGTCCGAGTTTCCGTCGGTCTCGGCATAGTCGAGCACAAGCCCGAAGTTCTGGACGAACGGCCCTTGCGCGTGACGCAGGCGGGCGCCGATGGTGAGGTTCTGCTCGTCGGTGTTGCCGTCCGAGCCGCTGTAGCCGACCGAGGCGCTGCCCGAGAAGCCCGGCCGGAACTCGGGGTTGCCGAAACGGTAGGGATCCTCGGCCTCGGCGATGTCGTCCTGGATGTCTTCCTCAATGTCCTCGAGCCGGTCTTCCAGTTGCCGCGTGCCGGTGAGCGTGCCCACCTGGGCATGCACCGCAGTCGTGCCGATCAGCAGGGCCAGGCCCGTCAGGCCGGCGAGGCGGATGTTCTCTTTCATGCTTGTCCCCTTTGTCAAAGGTATGCCGCTGAATTACGGCCGGCATGTGCTGCCGAGAGGACAACTGCAGGTGGTGGGTGCTGTTCCTCGACGCCCCGGCGCGGACACCGGACCATGTGTCACTTTGGCAACAGGGAGGTTGGGGCGCTTGCCATCGCGCCAGCCCCAAGTGGCTGGCACGAAAGCAGATTCCGGGAATGTCAGGCTCAGCGCCGCTTTTTGTGATCGCGCGAAACCGGAATCGGAATGGGAACCAGTTCGGCGCGAATCGGCCGCAGGCGGCCCCCCGGCGGAGTGCCGTCCTCGGGATCGGCCATGCGCATCACGGCGATGGCGAACTGCACCCCGGCGAAGACGACACCGTTGAACATCACGAGCATGAGGCCGCCGAGCCAGCCCATGTCGGTGTGCAGCACGAGATGCCCCAGACCCGCAACATCCATCGCGACAAGAGCCACGACGAAGGCGAGCGAGATCCCGAAGCCGATGAGGACATTCACGATATAGAGACGGACAAGCTGTGGCATGATCTGGGCTCCTTGCGACCACGATACCGCCAGTCATCCGGCAAGCCACAAGAATCTGCATCTGGCGCGCAGGATTCTCGTCCCCCCGCACCGGTCCGCGCGATCGGTGTGCGCCCCCCAGAAGGGACGCCTCCGCCGCGGTCCGGGGCAGTGCCGCTCCGGTATCATCGCGCTAACAGGAGCTGCGGAGGCTTTGTTCCCGAGCCTGTCCAAAGGATCATGGGTCCCGCGCCGGCGGGTGGCTCAGCCCTGCGGAAAGGCTTCGGGCTTGGCCTCGCGAGCCATGTGATCGAGGACGGCATTCACGAACTTGGGCTCGCGGCCATCGGGGAAGAAGGCCTTGGCGATGTCCACGAACTCGTTGATCACCACCTTGGGCGGCGTGTCGCTCTCGAGCAGCTCCGAGCCCGCGGCCCGGAAGAGCGCGCGGATCACCGGGTCGATCCGGTCGATCGGCCATTTGGCAACCAGCGCCCGGTCGGTCAGCTGGTCGATGCCGGCCTGACGGTTCACCGCGCCCGAGACGATGCTGCGAAAGCTGCGGGCGTCGCCCTCGGCCATCTCGTCGCCCTCATAGATCGCGCCGAAGCGATGCGTTTCGAACTCCCGCGCGACCTGCTCGACCGTCTGGCCGGTGCTTTCCATCTGGAAGAGCGCCTGCACCGCATAGAGCCGCGAGGCCGATTTCATCTGCCGCCTGTCGGGTTTCACGCTCATGCTTCGGTCTTCCCGGCAAGGCGGAACTCGTCCACCGGCTTGAAGCCCATGCCCTTGCGCTGGCCCGACCACTGCCGCGAGAGGGCGATCAGATGCAGCGCGGCGGCCGCGGCCCCGCCGCCCTTGTCCTGCCCGGAGGGTGCGGCGCGCACAACCGCCTGCTCACGATTCTCGACCGTGAGAATCCCGTTGCCGATGCAGGCGCCCTGCAGGCCGAGCAGCATCAGCCCCCGGCTCGAATCGTTGCAGACCGTGTCGTAATGGGTGGTCTCGCCCCGGATCACGCAGCCGAGCGCGACATAGCCGTCGAAGTTCGCCTGACGCTCGGCCATGGCGATGGCCGTGGGCAACTCCAGCGCCCCCGGCACCTCGACCAGATCCCAGCTTGCGCCGCAGCCCTCGATCACGGCCTTGGCGCCGGCGATCAGATCGTCGGCGATGTCGCGGTAATAGGGAGCCACCACGATCAGAAGCCGGGCGGGCTTGTCAAAGGCGGGCAGCGGCAGGCTGTAATGGGATTCGGAACCGGCCATCGGTCAGACCTCGGAAATATGGTGCGTGCCGACGATGGAGAGGCCGTAGGCCTCAAGCCCCACCACCTTGGGCGCACGGGAATTGGTGACAAGCACGATCTGCGACAGGCCAAGCGCCGAGAGGATCTGGGCCCCGAGCCCGTATTGGCGCAGCGTCTGGGGCGAGGCCTCGTCATCCATCACGAGCTTCATGGCAACGTCGCGCAACAGCACGACCACGCCGCGGCCCTCCTGCGCGATCAGCCGCATGGCGCCGTGCAGATCGCCCGCATGGGCCGGGCCGATGCCCAGCACATCCTCGAGCGGGTTGAGCGCATGCATCCGCACCAGCACCGGCTCGCCGTCCGTGACATTGCCCTTCGAGAGGATCACATGCTCGGCGCCCTGCGTGTCGTCGGCGAAGATGCGCATCAGCCAGTCGCCGCCGTAGCACGAGGTGACATGCTTGACCGCCTTCTCCTTCACGAGGTTGTCATGCCGGCGGCGGTAGGCGATCAGGTCCGAGATCGTACCGATCTTCAGCCCGTGCCGCTGGGCGAAGGCCACGAGATCCGGCAGGCGGGCCATCGTGCCGTCGTCGTTCATGATCTCGCAGATCACGCCCGAGGCGTTCAACCCGGCCAGACGGCTCACGTCCACCGCGGCCTCGGTATGGCCCGCGCGCACGAGCACGCCGCCGTCGCGGGCCCGCAGCGGGAAGACGTGGCCCGGCGTCGCGATGTCCTGCGGGCCCTTGGTCGGGTCGATGGCGACAGCCACGGTCCTCGCCCGGTCTGCGGCCGAAATCCCGGTGGTCACCCCCTCGCGCGCCTCGATCGAGATGGTGAAGGCGGTCTCGTGGCGCGACGAGTTCTTCGGCGCCATGAGATGCAGGCCCAGCTGATCCACCCGCGCCGAAGGCAGGGCAAGGCAGATCAGCCCGCGCCCGTGGGTGGCCATGAAGTTGATGGCGGCCGGCGTGCACATCTGCGCCGGGATCACGAGGTCGCCCTCGTTCTCGCGGTCCTCATGGTCCACAAGGATGAACATCCGCCCGTTGCGAGCGTCGTCGATGATCTCCTCGATCGGAGAGATCGCGTCGGAATATTCGGTCTTCGTCTGGCTCATCGCATCGCTCCGGGATCAGACCTGCCCATAGCGCGAGCCCGCGCGAAAGGCCAGAGGCAGCGCCGCCCCCGCGACACCGGAGTTTCCATCCCCATGCCGTGAAGACGCCCCAATCGCAGGTCAGAAACGCTGCGTTCATCGCGGAGGACCTAATGCACGTTGCCGGGCATGTGACGGGCGCGCTGCGGCACGCTCTCTACGAGAACCGATGGCTGATCCTTGCATGCGGCGCGAACGTGCTTGCGGCAAGGCTTCTCGCGGCCGCCTATGGCCTCGAATACGAGAACAACACGGCTCTCTTCCTCCTCAAGCTGCTGGGGGTGATGCTGCCGCTCTATCTCTTTGTCATGTCGGTGGTTCTGCTGGTCGCGATTGCCCGCCAGCGCCCCGCAGGCCGACCGATCCCGCTCTACCTCGCCGAGCTGCGCCGGCACCTCTCGGACGCACCTCGGCTCGCCTCGGGCGCGGTTGCTCTCGGCGCACTCAGCTTCTTCTTCGACGCCTTCTCCTACATCAAGAGCATCATTCCGGCCGTGAACCCCTTCGGCTGGGACGCAACCTTTGCCGCCCTGGACCGCAGCCTCCACGGCGGGATGGATCCCCACCACTGGACCATGCAGCTTTTGGGCAATCCACTTGCCACGACCGCCCTCAATGGCGCCTATCACTTCTGGCTGCTGCTGCTCTATTTCGTGGTGATGGCAGGCTGCTTCACAGGCGCCAATCCCGACGCACGCCGCACGTTCCTTCTGTCCTTCACGCTGGTGTGGGGGCTTGGCGGCAACCTGCTGGCCATCGTCTTTTCTTCGGCCGGCCCCTGCTATTACGCGGCCCTCGGCCTTGGCGACCGCTACGAGCCGCTGATGCAGACGCTCCGCCAGTTCCACGAGACGAGTCCCGTCTGGGCACTCCATGTGCAGGACCTGCTCTGGACGGGCTACCAGTCCGGCGAGGGCCTGCGCGGCATCTCGGCCTTCCCGTCCATGCATGTGGCCAGCACGACGCTGATGACCCTCTATGCCTTCACGTGGCGCCGCTGGGCGGGCTGGCTGATGGTGGGCTTTCTCGGCCTGATCCTCATTGGATCGGTGCATCTGGGCTGGCACTATGCCGTGGACGGCTATGCCAGCATCGCCCTGACCGCAGCCGTCTGGTTTGCCGTCCGGCGGGTGATGGAGGGGCGGGCATCGGGCCCCGAGGCGGACCCTCAACCGGCCCGCATGTAACGGTCGGCGTCGAGGCAGGCTGCGAAGCGCGCCGCCTGCGACCATTCCCGCTCCAGCCAGCCCTCGCCCACTAGGATCACCCGGTCCGACGGGATGCGCCCCAGCGCAGCGCGCAGGAGGTGGCGCTGCTCGGACCATCCGGCGAAAGGCCGCGGGGCGGGATGAGCCGCGGCCAGCAGCTCCCGGGCCGCGGCAAGCAGATCCTCGGGCGCAAGGCGGCCCTGCGCGAGACCGATGCGCTCGGCCCCGATCCGGCCAAGCTTCTCCGACCGATCCGCCGGCATCTCCTGCCCCGGCATCACGCGCAACGCGTTCGACGAAAAGAGGAAGGCCACCACGTCATGCCCGGTCGCGGCCCGCACCGACGCGTAGGTGCGGTAGTCGAGCCCCAGCTCGGCCGCGCGGCGCACGCGCGTCCGCAGCACCTCGAGCGGCAATGTGGGCAAGAGGTCGGCCCGCGCGCGCGACCAGCAGTGCCGCCGCCAGCTTCCGCCGCTCTCGAGCGTCGGCCCGCCGTTGTGACCAGGGCCGGCGGGTGCCATCTCACGCGAACTCGTTCAGGCGCGCGACATAGCGCGCGAGCGTGTCGATCTCGAGGTTCACGCGCAATCCCGGCGCGATACCGCCCCAGGTGGTCACCTCTTGCGTGTGCGGGATGAAGTTGATCCCGAACTCGGCCCCCTCGACCTCGTTCACGGTGAGCGAAGTGCCGTTCAGCGCCACGGACCCCTTTGGAGCGATGAAGCGCGCCAGCGCCTCGGGAGCGCGGAAGGTCACGCGCAGGCTGTCGCCCTCCGGCACGGCGCGCACCACCTCCGCCACCCCGTCCACATGGCCCGAGACGATGTGGCCGCCAAGTTCGTCCCCCACCTTCAGCGCCCGCTCGAGGTTGACGCGGTGCCCCACCTGCCAGCCGCCGAGGATGGTCTTCGAGAGCGTCTCGCCCGAGATGCTGACCTCGAACCAGTTCTCGGGCGCGGTGCCGGTGGCGACGACCGTGAGGCAGACGCCGTCGCAGGCGATCGAGGCGCCGATGTCGATGGTCTCGACCCGGTAAGCCGTGGCGATGCGGGCGCGCAGGTCGCCCCTGCGTTCGAGCTCCAGAACACGGCCGATGTCGGTGACGATCCCGGTGAACATGACCTCTCCTTTTCCTGACCCAAGGCCTAGCCCCCGCCGCCCCGGCGCGCAACGGATTTGCCACATCGGGAGGGCCTGCGTTGCCTAGCCCCCCGCCCCGCCTGCCGCAAGCCGCCCTTGTGCCGAAGCGCCGCAGGCTGGGCCCCGCCCTGCGCCCCCTTGGCCCCGGCGCCTCACCCTTGTGCGGAACCGCCACTCGAACAGGCCACGACAGGACGGCCCGGTGCCGCTTCCGTTCCTGTCGAAACCTCATGGTCCCGGCCTGCACCCCCAGGGCAGACGCACGCCGCTGCCGCGCGCAGGGCTGCGGCGACAGCCACCCACTCCGCCCTGAAAATCCATTGCATCCCGCGACCCTGCAGCAACAGTCGCCGACGGCCTCGGGTCCGCGGCAGGCGGCTCTGGCAATCGGGGCCGGGTTCCGCTAGCTTCGCGCAAAAAGCAATATGACGTTACAAGGTCTGCAAGGAGCCGGGCAGTGACATTTTCGGCAGTCAGGGGCGCGAAGACGCTCACCCTTCTCTTGCTCGTGACCTCGGTCGCCGCCTGCGGCCTGCCCCGCTCGGGCCCCCACAAGCGTGAGATCTTCGCCGGCTCCATCGAGAAAGAAGGCGATGCCTTCGTGGTTCCGGTGAACCGCTTCGTCAGCAGGGTGACCGCGGTGACCCCGGCCTTCGGTTTCAGCTCGAACTTCCGCAGCGCCGATCTGATCGGCTCGGACGTGATTGCGGCCGGCGATACGCTCGGCATCACCGTGTTCGAGAACGTGCGCGACGATCCGCTGCTCGGCAACACCGGCCAGCGCGTGTCCTCGCTCGATCAGGTGCAGGTGGATGGGCAGGGCTATATCTATGTCCCCTATGCCGGCCGCATCCGCGCCGCAGGTCAGACGCCCGAGGGGCTCCGCCAGGCCATCACCCGCAAGCTCGACACACAGACCCCGGACCCGCAGGTGTCGGTCCAGCGTCTCGCCGGGGACGGCTCGTCCGTCACGGTCTCGGGCGCGGTGGGTAGCCAGGGCGTCTTCCCGATCGAGCGCCCCACCCGGACCCTTTCGGCCATGCTGGCCCGTGCCGGCGGGACCACCGTCCCCGTCGAGACGGCCATCGTGCGCGTCACCCGCAACGGAAACACCAGCCAGATCTGGCTGCAGGACCTCTATGACAATCCCGCGCTCGACATTGCCCTGCGGCCGGGCGACGTGATCGTGATCGAGGAGGACGACCGATCCTTCGTGGCTCTCGGCGCGACGGGCCATCAGACCCGTATCCAGTTCGAGACGCAGAATGTCTCGGCCATCGAGGCCCTTGCGCAGGTCGGCGGCCTCAACACCCAGCTGGCCGATCCCAAGGGGGTCTTCGTGCTGCGGGACGAACCGGCCGAGATCGCCAACAGCCTGCTGGGGCGGACGGATCTCGTGGGTGATCAGCGCATGGTCTATGTGCTCGACCTGACCCGGCCGACGGGCCTGTTCGAGGCGCGCGACTTCATGATCCGTGACGGCGATACGGTCTATGTAACCGAAGCGCCCTTCGTCCAGTGGCAGAAGACGCTCAGCGCGATCACCGGGGCGACCGCCGCCGCCAATCAGGCATCGAACGTCGGGAACTGAGCACGCGGCCGAAAGGCTACACCGGCCGCGTGATGCGGGACATCCCTCGGCAGCTCGACGATATCCCCGAGGGACCGCTGCGCGAGCGGGTGCTCGACAAGCTCGTCCTCGTGTCGCGGCGAATCGCGGGCTGGTGAACTGGCCTCCCTGCTCCATGTTGAAGATCTCCGGGAGGCCGTGCCGTCCGATGGCCTCCTCGAGTGCCTTGATGCAAAGTCGACCTCCATGGTGTTCGACAGGCACCAGGCCAGAACCCTTCGGCTCGCCCTCTGAACCGCGCCGGGTTTGCCGGAGGCCGATTTCGTTTAGTTACGCGGCCATGGGT
>NZ_VDEK01000056.1:0-11502 GCF_007668225.1 Cereibacter sediminicola
GGGGGGTCAAAATTGGACGCCGATTGGGGGTCAATTTTGGATGCCGATTGACAGCCCTTCCCGCAACGTCGCTTTTGAGCCAAGCCGCCGCACGCCTCCAGACCAGCTTGCGAAGCACCGCATCGCCTGACAAGCTCCCCGACATCGCGCGGCGGCGTATCGCGGAGCTTACGTCGCAGTTTGACGCACTCAGCAAATTTTCGCAGCGGTTCGCGCCGATCGAAGGTCTGAGGAAGTCGCTTCCCGAACTCGACGAGCGGGTCGAAAACGTCAGCGAACAGGTGAACAGCGCTCGCCTAAAGTTGGACGAATGCGTCGCAGCGGCGGCCATAGCACCTGTTTCCACTGCGCTTTCTGAGCAAGCACGGCAGCTCGAAGCCCTCGTGAATATCGGCCGTAACCTGGGGCTGCTCGATGGGCACTGTCCACTCTGCGAGAGCGCAATCGACCATGACCAGCTTCATCGTGGACTAGTAGCCGCGCTGGCATCCGCGCGACAACTCGATGCGCAGGCAGTGGAGCAGGCCGGAAAAGAACGCGCGCGCGACGCAGCGACCTCAGCGCTGGCGGCGTCGGAGCAAACTTACCGCCGCCTCGTCGCTGAGCGCGATGCCGCCAAGGTGCAGATTGACGATTTCGAGGGCCAGCTAGCAGTGTTTTCGTTGTCAGGTGCCAGCTTGGTGGATATCGAGCGCAGGCTGTCGGCGCTCGACGCCGAGCGACAGGCAATCGCAAACGATCTTCGCCTCATCGACACGATTTCGCTCGACCGGGCGATCGCAAGGGCAACGGTCGATCAGGACAACGCCAAGGAGCGAATTGCGCGGGCCGAGACCCGACTTGGCCGGGCGCGGCTCGCTGAGACAAGAGCGAAAGCACTTTACGACGCTGCTCGGCGGGCGGCGGCCGAAACGCTCGACCAGCGACTCGATCGGGTACTGCCGCTCATGTCTGAGCTTTACAAGCGACTCCGACCACACCCCGTCTGGAGCGACATTGAGTATAGCGTGCGCGGGGACGTCCAGCGTTTTCTCAAGCTTCAGGTTGGCGGTGACGTCAACCCCCAGTTCGTATTTTCGAGCGGCCAGCGCCGCGCTACTGGCCTTGCTTTCTTGCTGTCGGTCAATCTCTCCATCACGTGGAGCCGGTGGCGCAGCATCTTGCTCGACGATCCTGTCCAGCATGTAGATGATTTCCGAACCGTGCATCTTGCCGAGGTGCTCGCTCATCTCTGCGGGTCAGGTCGGCAGATCATCTGCGCAGTCGAGGACAGCGCGCTAGCTGATCTGATGTGTCGCAGGTTGCCGACTTCGGAGCGCGCGCCGGGCAAACGTGTGACACTTGGCACCGATCGCGACGGCGCGCTTGCGGTCACCCACGAAGAGGAGATCGGACCTTTGAACCGACGCGCGATGGTGCTCTCTGACCAGTCATTAAGTGCGTGAAGGCAAAACTAACTGGGTTGCCCGACGGCTAGGGCGGTCCGAAGCGGACGGTCGTCGATGCCACAGCGAAAAATCGCGTTCTGCCGTTCTCGGCTTGACCGGTGCAGGGGACGTGGAGATGGTCTATCGCGATTGATGAACGTCGCTTGTCAACGTCTGGTCAACCCGCGAATGCGTTCCAAAGCGCACGTCGATCCGCCCAAATCCTGCTAGAAACGTTGAGAGTTCGCAAAAGAATCCGCCATTCCAAAGGCTTGTCTCCTAAGTTGCTGAAATCAAAGGGGTCATAAAAATCAGTAGGTGTGGCTCATAACCTGAAGGCCGCAGGTTCAAATCCTGCCCCCGCAACCAACACTGATTTGTCAATAATATCAACGGCTTCGGAGACGCCATCCGAGGCCGTGACGCTATTTGCACCGCCCGCTGCCCGTCGCGGGACATCGGCCATCGGGAGTCCCGTCGCCAGCCGCAGGAGGCTCGCCAGCGCCCCGTGCAGGTCGATCGCCAGTTCCGTCTTGCCGTCAGGCCCCATCACTGGCGTCAGCACGATCTTCTCCACCAGCGCCCGGATCGCCTCCTTCGCCTCTTCCATCCCCTCCGGTTCCTGCAGCGCCCGGATCAGCGTGCCGATCCGGGCGTGGTAGGCGCCGGCCATCGACGGGTGGAACCGCAGGGGCCCGGGCGCTTCCTCCTTCGACGCCAGCTGCCGCTCCAGCTCCTGCCGCCGCGCGTCGAGCGCGTTCATCCGGTCCTTCACCTGCTCGACCGGCACGCCGGCGATGATCGCATCGACCAGTTTGCCATGGTCGCGCTTCACCTGGCCCAACTCCTTCTCAAGCCCCTTGCGGCTCGCCGAGGCCCCGGCCGCGAGCCGGTTCCGCTCCGCTGCGTATTCCTCGCAGAAGATCCGCACCGCCTCTTCGTCCATCAGGTGATGTTCGAGCGCGTGAAGTACCCGGCCTTCCAGGTCGGCCTGCTTGATGACGGTCCGACTGCGGCAGACCGCCGTACCCTTGCTCCGTGCTGCCGAACAGCTGAAGCCGTCCCGCCCTTCCTTCGAGACGCCGGAGCCGCAGCAGCCGCACTTCATCAGCCGCGAAAACAGGAACTTCGGCCGCCGCCGGTCCCAGACGGCGATCTGCGTTCCCTTCGACGCCAGCGCGCCCTGTCGTGCCCGAACCCGCTGCCAGAGATCGTTGTCGACGATCCGCAGATGCGGCACGTCCGTCGTGACCAGGACCTCGCCGGCGTTCGGCCGTGACATCCGCTTGCCGGTGTCGGGATCCTTGCTGTAGTGCAGCCGGTTCCAGACCAGCCGTCCGGCGTAGAGCTCGTTGTTCAGGATCCCCGTCCCGCGCTCGCGGTTGCCGTGCAGCGTCGAGGCGCCCCAGGCGCCGCCCCGCGGCCCGGGGATGCCTTCGATGTTCAGCGCCTCGGCGATCCTTCTCGGCGACAGGCCCCGCGCATAATCCTCGTAGATCCGCCGCACCACCTCCGCCTCGGCTGGGTTGATCGCGCGCTCGCCGCCCTCGGTCCGGCCCTTGCCGTCCGCGGGCCCCGCAACGACGTCGTAGCCATAGGAGTTGCCGCCGGCGACCTTGCCCTGCCGCACCCGGCCACGCTGGCCGCGCCGCGTCTTCAGCGCGATATCGCGCAGCTGCATTGCGTTCATCGTGCCCTTGAGCCCGATCTTCATGTCGTCGACGTCTTCCTCGGTGATGGTCCAGATCCGGATGCCCGCATGTTCCATCCGCTCGTGGAACCGCGAGATGTCGGAGAGCTTCCGAGACAGCCGGTCCATGCCCTCCGACAGCACGATGTCGAACTGGCCGGCCTTGGCACCGCGCTGCAGCGCCTCGATGCCGGACCGGAACATGCTGGCACCCGAGGTCGCCCGGTCGCTGTACTCGGCCACCACCTGCCAGCCCTGCCGCTCGGCCGCCTCGCGACAGGATACCAGCTGGTCCTCGATCGAGGCCTCCCGCTGCAGGTCGGTCGAGAAGCGGGCGTAGATCGCCACGCGATTGCCCTTGCTCATGGCGAGGCTCCTTCGTCTGGATCGGGTTCGCTCTCCGGGATCATGATCATCATTTGCATCTGGTCCGGCAAGCAACGCGTGCGGAGTGTTCGACATCCGCCGGTGTGCCCGGCACCGCGCCGGCATGCCGAGGCACCTGCGCGAGGCCTCATCGTCGCCTCCTACCGCTTCCCCTTCCCGGCATCACCTTCCCGACGATGATCGGCACGGGCCGCCTCTCGGGCCAGCGCGCGGAGAAAGTCCGTGAAGTTCTCCCCAGCGGCTGCCAGGGACGCCGCCTCCGTCAGGCGTTCCGGGGGTGCATCGGCGTGCGGCGGAGCAGAAACGATGCTGCCCGACGCCGGAGCTTCGGCTCCAGCTTTGGATCGGGCATGCGTCTTCCGTGCTCGGGCCATCGGCCGAGATGCTCCGCTTGCGGCGAACGGGCATCCCATTCGCGGGTCTGAGGGTCTGGTGGGGCAGGGGTCCAGGACCCGCTCCCTTGCCGCCAGTTTACCCCAGCCCGCGGTTCCGCGAAGCAGCGATTCGGTCTCGGGATCGCCAAGCCTGTGGAAAACCCCCGGGCGCGTAGCCGGAGTCCATCGAAAAACAATGTCTTGCTGAACTCGCCCCTAAGCCGACCGCCGGTGCTTCGGTGACGGAGGCGGCAACCGTGGATAGCTGAACCGCACTGAGGCACTCCGGCAGAAGCCTGGGGCGCCGACCGTCGCCCCCGTTCATGCGGCGCCATCGGGCGTCGGCTCCTGCGGCAGCAGCGGGAAGGGGATGACCTGCGATGTCTCCTCCGGCTCGGGCGGCCCCTTGTGGACCTCCGCGAGGAGGGTGGTGATGCGGGCGGCATCGAGGTCGCGCTCGCGCAGCAGGACGGCTGCGATCCGGTGGAGGTGCGGCAGGTGCCGGCCGAGCAGGTCGAGCGCGGTGGCGTGCGCCGCGCAAAGCCGCGCCTCGATCCGGGCACGCAGTCCGGGATCGGTGCCGAGCAGGTCACCGCGCTCGGCGTCCTGCCAGAACAGCCCGCCGTCGCCGTCGGTCAGGCGCCACGACACCTCCAGCTTCAGCGCGAGCCGGGTCGCGGAGGCGAGATCGCTGTCACGCCCCTCTCCCGCGCCGCTTGAGGGCGCGCCATAGACCAGGACTTCCGCCGCACGGCCGCCCATCAGCGTCGCCAGCTCCGCCTCCGCCGTGTCGAGCGTCTGCAGCGTCGCCGTGGCGCCGGCGACGAAGCCCCCCCGCGCCGTGAGGCGGACGAGGCGCGGCGCCGGCCGGTCGAGGAGATGAGCGACGAGCAGGTGACCGACCTCGTGAAGCGCGACGCGGCGGTCGATCTCGGCATCAAGCGGCGGCGCCAGCCGCTCGGCCGCCGCGGTCAGGTCGGAAGCGGTGATCGCACGCCCGGCGGCCCGCGCCCGGCTCGCGGCGTCGCGCAGCAGCGCGGCCACATCGGCGCCCGAACAGCCGAGCAGGCGCCGGGCGAGGGCCGCAATCGCCCCAGCCTCGATCCGTGGGCGGGGATCGATACGGGCGAGGCCGGTCGCCAGCAGGTCCTCGAGTCCCGCCGCATCGGGGAGCGCCATGGCGAGCTTCAGGTCGAAGCGGCCCGAGCGGATCACCGCCGGATCGATGTCGGCGGGATGATTGGTGGCGCCGAAGACGAGAACGCCCTCGGCGCGGGACAGCCGCGACAGTTCCTCGAGCAGACCGTTCACCACGCCGCGCTGGTAGCGCGCCGAGTTGCCGTCGTCGCTGCGGGCGAGGAAGCTGTCGAGTTCGTCGATGAAGAAGACCGAGGGCGCCCGGGCGATCGCCTCGTCGACCCGCGCGTGAAGTTCCGCGAGCATGTCGCCTTGGTGGCCCATCTTCTGACAGGCGCTGTAGCTGGTGGCGATGAACGGAACGCCGGCGCTGCCGGCGGTCGCCTCGGCCGCCATGCTCTTGCCGGTGCCGGGCGGGCCGAAGAACAGGGCCGAGGCCGATACCTCGCTCCACGCGAGGCCGCCTCCGCGCCAGCGACCGAGGTCGGCGACCATGCGCGTCAGGATCCTCACCGGCTCGGGCTGGCCACGGACGTCCGCGAGCGTCAGGCTTGGCGCATCGGCAGGCTTCGCCACTGCGGCCAGGCGCTCGGCCACGGCCTCGGCCGTTGGCGCCATGAACGCCGCGCGGATCGCGATCGGGGCGAGGCGGGCCAGTGCTTCCGCCTCGGGAAGACGCAGCGCCTCGGCGTCGAAATCCTCGGGATGGGTGCGGCTCAGCACCTCCAAAAGCAGGTCGGCGGAGAGCCGCGGCAGCCGCACCTCGGGCCCGAAGAGGGCCGCGAGATCACCCCACCGCAGGTCGCGCTCGGTGGTGACCAGAAGGACCGGCCGCCCGATCCCGACAGCGTCGCGGAGCTTGTCGCGGTGGAGCCGGATCTCGCTGGCGCGGTCGCGCGGGGACTGGTCGCCGCGGAACGACACGATCCGGATTTTTGGATCGGCGGCGTCTTTCTCGGCGCCCCCCGCCCGGTCGCGCAGATGGCGCAGAAGCCGCCCGCTGAATGCTTTGCCGATGGCATCCTCGCATCCGGGCAGGAGCGGTCGCACGAGAGTGATTGCCCCGGGGTCGAACAGCCGCGCGAGATCGCGGCCCTCGGGCAGCGCCTTGGCGAGGGCGGCGACCATCAGCACCTCCAGCGCCTCGTGCCGCCCGGGCCGGCGCAGCCTCTCGGATCCCTCGCGGCGGGCAATCTCGGCCTCGGCCTCCGCCATCCCGTGGCGCATGAGGTCGAGCAGCGGCTCAGGGGGCTCCGGATTCTGGGAATCCGGAAGTTCGGGAAGCGCATCCGGACCATCCAGCGACAGATGGGCTGCGAGAAACGCCGCAACGCGGGGGCAGGGGAAAGGCGAGCTATCCGGAGAACAGGATTGCTGGGTCATCGGGGCACCATGGGGAGATTCCGAGGAGCACCGGCCCGGCGGAATGCCGGCCGGGAAGCCGCGCCGGGACGACCCGGCGCGGATACAGATGCGGAAGATCTGGATCAGTCCCGGCGGCGGCGCGCCCTGGCCTCAATGGCGTCGAGGGCGGCCAGGACGATGGGCTCGAGCCTGCCGTCATAGACTTCGGTCGTGACCTTGATCACGCCGCGGAACCGCTCGGCCGGCAGCACTGCCCAGGGAAAGCGGCGCCTCAGCGTGGCGTGAAGCCGCTTCTCGATGCGCAGCGCCGTCGAGCCGCTGGCCATGGGCACCGTCTTCAGGAGTTCGGCGGGCAGGTCGCCGCGCAGCCGAAGCTGGTGGTGGAGGCGGCTCTCCGGATCGTTCGAGTGGCCGAGCTTCACGACCGTCGTGCCGTCGTCCAGCACGAAGCGCAGGGCGTAGAGGTTGTTCGGCGCTGCCGGCCACGCCGATCCGCACTTGCCGCACTGGAAGCGGCCCGTTTGCATGTTCACCCGTGCCACGCGCTGCTCGTGGCCACAGGAGTGGCGGTAGAGGCGGTAGTTCGGGTCGTCCTCGGGATCCGGCCCGACCAACTGCCAGCAGCGACGCCCCGCTTCCGCGGCTTCTGTCTCCGCTTGGCAGATCCCGCAACGAACGCCGGTCCCGCCCTGCGCCATGCGCTCGATCAGTCCGAACTGTCGCCGCAGCTCGTGCCCGCAGGGCGCCCGGAAGATCCCGTAGTGCCGATCGTGCGCGTCGCGCCGAAGATATTCCAGACCGGCGGCCTCGGCGGCGTCCTGCCAGCGATCGGTCTTGCAGGCGTGGCAGATCGGCTGGCAGCCCATGAGCACGGACACGCGAACGACGTCCTGCGATCCGCATGCCTTGCATTCGAGCAGGACGTGCAGCCTGTCCCAGACCCGGTCGATCAGCGTGAAGCCTTTGGCCTCGGCCGCGTCGATCCAATGCGCGTGGAGGGGGCCCGGATACACCGGTTCCCGATCGTCGGAGAGAAAGAATCTCTTGTCGGTGAAGATGGTTGTCCTTTGTCAGGTGAGAGAGGAAAGGGGGGGCGGCGCGGACGCCGCCCGGGAGCGGACGTTCGCGTCGCCCACAGGAATCCGGATCATGCGGATGCAGATGGAGACGGTCGTCGCCGGTGCGGTCGGTGGAAGTGCAGACAAACGCCGGGCCGCGGGCCAGCTTCGAATGATCCGGATCGGTGGCGGGAAACCGGCCGAAAATCCGGATGCTTCCTGATCAGCAGCCGCCAGGCGACACTTCCGGGTCGGACGACGTGTCGGGTCCGGCGGAGAGCGCCGCCAGCACGTGGAGCCGCGCCTTCGCCGTGCTCAGCATGCGGTCGACGCGGCGCGACGTCGGATCGCTGCCGGGGCAGCAGAAGCAGTCGGCGTGGCGATCGAGAAGGCCGTAGAGCTGGGTGAACTCGTTAGGATGCGTGCTCCGCAGCATCGCCTGTCCCAACAGTGCCGTGAGCCGCAGGGGCAGGTCCGAGATGCGCTCGATCTGGAGATTCAGCACCTCGGCCATGCCCGCCAACGTCGTGACCCGGGTGCGTTCCGCCTCGGTCAGCCAATCCGCGAACGCCGGATCGGCCCAGTTCGCATGCGCGATGTCGCGCTCGGCCTCGACGCAGCAGCCGAGCGTGCCGAGGAGCCGCGAGAAGCAGCGCGAAATCGGCGTGTGGGTGAAGCGCGCAGGCGGTTCCGTCTCGCCAGGCGGCGTGGTAGTGACTTTGATAGCCATGGTGATCTCCTGATAGATCAATGTGGTCAGAGCCGGGGCAAGGGCCGCAATCCCTTGCCTCGGCTCGTCTAATCTGTCATGTTGCTATTATGATGTCAACATTAAAATGGTAGTATGACGTGGCTCCTCCAAAAAAGGATACGGAAGCGCTGACGCTCCGCCTTCCCAGGGAACTCATTGCAGCTCTTGATGACCGCCGCCGGATCGAGCCGGATCTGCCAACGCGTCCGGAAATGATACGCCGCGCGCTCGTCCAGTGGCTTGAATTGACAGGGAAAACACCCTGACAGACGTTGCGCCGCTATCGACTTGGCGCATGGCTCGAGTTGGCCGACCGGCCGGCATCAGCACCCGCTGGATCGGAACGACGCGAAACGCCGTCGTCAGACATCCAGTCTCACTCGTGAGACACCTATCTCGTGCCCGCCGATCCCGCGCCGCCCCCTGACGCGGAGGGCGAGCTTCTCGCCGGCCTCGTCGAGCGCGTGACCGGTCGACGGCGCTGGTCGCGCATCGCGGAATGCCTAGCGGGTGTCGAAGGGAGCAGCGGCCATAATGCGAGAGTTGCAAGGCATCTCGCGAAACCGGCCGGAGCGGCACCAACGCGTAGAAGCGACTTCGGGGCGCCGCCGA
The DNA here is from genome assembly GCF_007668225.1 of Cereibacter sediminicola. Lineage (NCBI taxonomy): Bacteria > Pseudomonadati > Pseudomonadota > Alphaproteobacteria > Rhodobacterales > Paracoccaceae > Cereibacter > Cereibacter sediminicola. The sequence continues at coordinate 8,802 of NZ_VDEK01000056.1, forward strand.
CTAACGCAGACGGCCGAGGCTGTGTGAAAACCCCTACCTGTGGTAGACTTTCTGAGGTCGGAGGGGTTCAGGATGGCAGGTTTCATCGAGGGCGTCGAGCGCAGCCAGACGGTGCTGTTTCCGGATCGGCTTGAGGATTGGATCAGCGAGGATGCCCTTGTGCGCGTCGTCGATCTTTTCGTCGACGAACTGGATCTGGCGGAACTCGGCTTCGTCCGATCGGCTGCGGCACGCACGGGTCGGCCGGGGTATCACCCGGCCGTGCTGCTCAAGCTGTTCATCTACGGGTACCTGAACCGCATCCCGTCGAGCCGCCGACTGGCCGGGAGGCCGGCCGCAACGTCGAGGTGATGTGGCTGACCGGCAAGCTGGTGCCCGACCACAAGACCATCGCCGACTTCCGGCGCGACAATGCAGCTGCCATCCGCACGACCTGCGCGCAATTCGTCGAACTCTGCCGCCGGATCGGCGTGCTGAAGGGCGACTGCGTCGCCATCGACGGGAGCAAGTTCAAGGCGGTCAACAGTGAGGCCCCGAACGCCACTGGTTCGAGTGAGCGGGCCGAACGACAGGAACTTCACCAAGGGCAAGATCGCCAGCCGGCTGACCCATCTCGAAGCGGATGTCGCGCGCTACATCAATGAGATGGTCCGGATCGACCGGCAGGAGGAGGGCGAGGCGCGGGCGGAGAAGGTTGCCCATCTCGCCCGCCGCTACGGCCGCATCCGGCGGGAAATCGAGCGGCTGAAGGCGATGGACAAGGCCTTGGCCGACGCACCGGACGGGCAGATCTCGCTGACTGATCCTGATGCCCGTGCGATGGCGACCAGTGCCAGGAACAGCGGCCTGGTCGGATACAACGCGCAGTGCGCGGTCGATGCCGAGACGCACCTGATTGTCACCCATGATGTCACCAACCACGGCTTCGACCGCGACCAGTTGAGCCCGATGGCGACGGCGGCCAGGGAGGCTCTTGGTCACGACGACCTGCACGCAATCGCTGACAAGGGCTATTTCAGCGGCACCGAGATCCTCGCCTGCCATGAGGCCGGCATCACCACGACCGTGCCGCGGCCCATGACCTCCGGCAACGAGGCCAAGGGCATGTTCGTGAAGACGGACTTTCTCTACGACCCGGAGCGCGACATCTACACCTGCCCGGCCGGCAACGGGTTGACCTACCGCGGCACCCGCGAGGAAGGCGGCCTGCAGGTCCGCCGATACTGGATCAACGACTGCCAGGCCTGTCCCATCCAGCGCCGCTGCACGAGCGGCACGGAGCGGCGGATCACCCGTTGGGAGCACGAGCACCTGATCGACGCGATGCGGGAGCGCCTCGCCCGGGATCCCGACCTGATGACGCTCCGGCGCCGCACGGTCGAGCATGTCTTCGGCACCCTCAAGGCGTGGATGGGCACGACCCACTTCCTGACGCGGCGCCTGAAGAACGTCCGGACGGAGATGGCGCTGAACGTGCTGGCCTACAACATGAAGCGGATGGTCTCGTTGATCGGCGTTCGGAGCCTGATGGAGGCGATTCCCGGCTGATCGGCGGAACGAGCGCCGCTATTTGCAACGACGAGCCCCACGCGGCTCCTGCCGCCGCCGAACCATCTCCCAGATCCGCTTGCCGGAAATCCCACCCTACAGGGCGCAGGGCCGTTCCTAACGAACGTCAGGCCGGGAGTTTCCACACAGCCTCGGCCCAAAACTGCCGGTCGGGGAAGAATGCCGCAGTCTCTATCCGTCGCCAAAGCTGACTGTCGACTTTCTTTGTAAACCTTACCCGAGCCTGTCCCTCTCTGGTCGCGATGCCGGCACTCTACAGGAGCCCGACCTCGAGCTCCTGACACAAGCCGATGTTGGCATCGGAGGGTCGACATGACTCTTGTAGGGGCGACGCCTTGATCCTTCCATTTTTCTAAAAGGGGACTTCCAAAATGCTGTAATATATGAAATTCATTGCGACGTGCCAAGGCGGCAGGGTCTCCCTTGCTTCCACCGTGAAATGGTCGAGATGCTTTTGACGCCTGCTTTCAAAGAACATACCGAATTGACCGATTCGGCTCATGACGCGCGTTGATGTCGATGGCCCTGAGGCCGAACTTCTTGCGCAGCTGCGACGCGAATGGGGTTTTGAATCTGACGAGAAGATTGTCGTCATTGGAAATCTTCGAGCTGCGCCACAACCAGCCGGGTCGACGATCTATTCACTGGTGGAGCTGAGGCACCCTGACAGCGGCGCGCACTTGTTTTATCCCGGAACTCGAAATAGCGGATCGACGCTAGCCTTTATCGGGTTTTCGTCGCCGCCAGGGTTTCACCTCGAGACCGAAGGTTTGCCTTGGGCTGTGGGCGAGCTGATCCTTGCGCCAGTGAGGGAGCGCGAGAAACGCGAGAACCCCTATCTTTGCAATGTGAACCCCGGCACTTTACGCCCGCTCCGCGAATTGCCGAAGGACTGGACCTTCACGGTTCGTGGCCCCGCCAGCGTGGCGCTGCTTGAGGCTGCGGCCCATGATGCCATCCTGGAGAAGGCCACCAAATCGACCGCCCGAAAAATTGCGGCTCTCGAGGCAGAGGTTAAAGTCGAAACGTCTAGGCTCGAGGCTGCAAGCACAGCTTTGGAGCGCGCCCTGTCTCGGCGTAAGCTGACGCCGAGGGCCGTCTTGACTTACCGGCTTTTCTCATCGGCCATGAT
>NZ_VDEK01000057.1:0-10871 GCF_007668225.1 Cereibacter sediminicola
CTCATCGCTACGTCTCTCCTTGTAGCATGAGCAGATTTTAACTGGGTCGATACATGGGCGCGCAGGGGCTGGCGATCGCGCTGGTGCTCGGTTGCGGCGTCATGGTGCTGGTGCTGATGACCGGCACCCAGCGCGCGCTGACCGAGACGCGGGACGCCTATTATGAGCGCCACCGCTTCGCCGAGGTCTTCGCCACCGCCACGCGCGCGCCGCTGGGACTGATGGAGCGGATCCGGGCCATCGACGGTGTCGCGCTGGCCGAGCCGCGCGTGACGCTCGATGTCACGCTGGATCTGGAGGGCCTGCCCGAACCCGCCACGGCACGTGTCCTGTCGCTGCCCGAGGCGGGGCTGCCCATCCTGAACCTGCCGGTGCTGCGGCGGGGGCGCCTGCCCGATCCGCTGCGCCCCGAGGAGGTGCTGATCTCGGAACCCTTCGCCGAGGCGAACGGGCTTCAGCCGGGCGACGATTTCGGTGCAATCCTGAACGGGCAGTGGCGCCGGCTGACCGTGGCGGGACATGTCCTCTCGCCCGAGTTCGTCTACACTCTCGCGCCCGGCACGCTGATGCCGGACGACCGCCGCTTCGGGCTGATCTGGATGAACGGCGATGCCGCCGCCGCGGCCGCCGATCTCGACGGCGCGTTCAACGAGGTGACGCTGACCCTTGCCCGCGGTGCGAGCGAGGCGGCGGTAATCGCGGCGCTCGACCGGCTGCTTGCGCCTTACGGCGGCAGCGGGGCGCATGGCCGCGACCGGCAGGTCTCGCACGCCTTTCTGAGCAGCGAACTCGAGCAGTTGCGCGCCATGGCGGTGATCCTGCCGCCGATCTTCCTCGCCGTCTCGGCCTTCCTCGTGAACATGGTGCTGGCGCGGCTGATCGCGCTGGAACGGGCGCAGATCGGGCTTCTGAAGGCGATCGGCTATCCGACGTCCGTCCTCGCCGCGCATTACCTGAAGCTCGCGCTCGGGATCGGGCTTGCCGGCGTGCTGATCGGCTGGGCTGCGGGAGGCTGGCTCGGGCAGGCGCTGACCCGGCTTTACGGCGACTACTTCCGCTTTCCCTTCCTGATCTTCGTGCCGGGAGGCGGGGCCTTCGCGCTTTCGGGCCTGCTGGGGCTGGGCGCGGTGGCCTTGGGTGCGCTGCGCCCGGTGCTGGCGGCGGCCCGCCTTCCGCCCGCCGTCGCCATGGCGCCGCCCGCCCCGCCGTTGTTTCGGCAGGGCTGGTTCGACCGGCTGGGCCGAGCCGCGGGGCTGCGCCAGACCACGATGATGATCCTGCGCGCGCTGCTGCGCTGGCCGGGGCGGGCGGCGCTGACGCTTGCGGGTCTTGCCGCGGCGGTGGCGGTGCTGGTGGCCTCGTTCTTCACCTTCGATGCGACCGACCTGATGGTGGAGGAGCTTTTCGGCCGGGCGAACCGGCAGGACGTGACGCTGACGCTGACCGAGGCGCGGAACGCCTCCGTGGTGCAGGACGCGGCCCATCTGCCGGGCGTCCTGCGGGCCGAGGGCTCCTTCGGCCTGCCGGTGCGACTGCACCACGGACCCCGCTCGCGCGTGGTGGCCCTCCGGGCGGCAGCGCCCAAGGTGCGGCTCGCGCGGCTCGTCGATGACCGCGGCCGCGTGGTGGAGGTGCCGGGCGAGGGGCTGGTCGTTCCCCGCTCGCTCGCCGATCTTCTGCGGATCTCCCCCGGCGACCGGGTGACGCTCGAGCTGCTCGCGCGCCCGCGCGAGAGCTGGGAGGTGCCGGTGGCGGCGGTCATCGGCCAGACGATGGGGCAGGATGTCCACATGGCCGAAGCCGCCCTCTTTGCCCGCTTGCGACAGGTGCCGCAGGTGGACCGGATCGATCTGGCCGTCGATCCCGCCGCGATGCCCGACCTGCTCGCGCAGGTCAAGCAGGTGCCGGCGGTGGCGGGCTTCGTGCTCTGGACCACCGCCCGGCAGCAGTTCGAGGAGACCCTGTCGCGGAACGTCCGCATCATGACGGCGATCTACACGCTTCTCGGCGTGCTGATCGCAGTCGGCGTGGTCTACAATGCCGCCCGGATCCGGCTGTCGGAGCGCGCGCAGGAACTGGCGAGCCTGCGCGTTCTCGGCTTCTCGCGCGCGGAGGTGGGCTATGTGCTGGTGGGCGAACTCATGCTGCTGGCGGTGCTGGCGATCCCGCCGGGATGGCTCTGCGGCTATGGCCTTGCGGCGCTGATGGCTCAGGGCTTCTCGACCGATGTCGTCAGCCTGCCGCTGGTGATCGAGCGCCGGACCTACGCGCTTGCCGCGCTGATCGTGCTGGCCTCGGCGCTCGGCTCGGCCTTCGCGGTGCGGCGGCGGCTTGACCGGATGGATCTTGTGGCGGCGCTGAAGGCGCGGGAGTAGGCGATGGCGCGCGGCAGGATCCTCATCGGTCTTTTCGCGGCGGCGCTGGTCGTGGGGCTGGTCGCCGCCCTTCGCCCCGACCCCGTTCCGGTGGATCTGGCCGAGGTGACCCTCGGGCCGATGGAGGTGACGGTCGAGGCCGAGGGCATCACCCGCGTCCGCGACCCCTACGCGGTCACGGCACCCCTGACCGGCACCACCGCGCGCTCGCCGGTCGAGGTGGGCGACAGGGTCGTGGCGGGCGAGACGGTGGTCGCGATCCTGCAACCGGCCGAGCCGGCCTTTCTCGACATCCGCGCCCGCCGGCAGGCCGAGGCCGCGGTTGCCGAGGCCGAAGCCTCGGTGAGGGTGGCCGAAGCGAACCTCGCCGCCGCCCGAACCGAACTGTCCTTTGCCGAGGCACAGGAGGCGCGGCACCGGACGCTTGCCGACCGCGGAATCGTCTCGCACGAGATGCTGGAGCAGAGCGCGCAGCGGCTGGAAACCGCGCGGAGCGCCGATCTCTCGGCGCAGTCGGAGCTGGAGCTGCGCCGGGCGACGCTGGAACGGATGCGGGCGCAGCTTCTCGGGCCGGGCAATGCGGCCGCACAGGGCGGCGAGGACTGCTGCATCGAGATCCGGGCGCCACAGGGCGGCACCGTGCTTGCGGTGGCAAGCCTCTGGCCGCGGCTGGTGCTGGCGGGTGGCCCGCTCCTGACCATCGGCGATCTGGCCGATCTGGAGATCGAGGTGGACCTGCTGTCGTCGGACGCGGTGCAGGTGCGCCCGGGGATGCCCGCGCGCATCGACGGCTGGGGAGGCAGCGAGGTGCTCGAGGCCCGCGTGCGCGAGATCGAGCCCGCAGCCTTCACCCGCGTCTCGGCCTTGGGGATCGAGGAACAGCGGGTGCGCCTGAGGCTCGACATCCTGACCCCGGCCGCGCAAAGGCCCGGCCTCGGCGACCGCTTCCGCGTCTTCGTGCAGGTGGTGGTCTGGTCCGGCGCGGAGGTGCTGCAGCTGCCGCAGGGTGCGCTCTTCCGTCACGGCGCTGGCTGGGCGGTGTTCCGCGAGGAGGCGGGGCGGGCCGTGCTGACACCCGTCGCGGTCGGCCGGCGCGGAACCGACACGGTTGAGGTTCTCGGCGGCATCGCAGACGGCGCGCGGGTCGTGCTCTATGCCGGCAACCGGCTCGCCGAGGCGGTCCGGATCGCGCCGCGCGACGCCCCTTGACCCATTGCGGCGGGGTGTCGCAGCCCCTCCCAACCCGTGCGTTTCGGCGACGGCCTCGGGCGCCACGACCGTTTCACCTGCATCGAGCCGCCGGAGCCGTCGCTGCCGTCGGTTGACCGCCCCTCCGGGGCCACATGCAGGAGCCAGTCATGTCCTCAGTTCTGGGACGCTACGCCACGCCGTTCATCACGGGTCTCTTCCTTGTTTCGCTGATCTCCGGTATCGCGCTTTTCTTTCACATCGGCCCGGGCGGCTTTCATGGAATGCACGAATGGCTGAGCATGGTGCTCATCCTGCCCTTCGCCCTGCATCTCTGGAAGAACTGGCGCGGCTTCCTGAACCAGTTCCGCCGGCGGCCGATGGGGATCGCGTTGGCCGCCTCGGCGCTGGCCGGGGCGCTGTTCCTGCTGCCGCTCGGCTCGGGTGAGGCGGGTGGCCCGCCGCCGCTGGCCTTCTCGCACAAGATCCTCGCCAATTCCGCCTCGGAACTGGCGCCGCTCCTGGGCACGACGCCCGAGGATGTGGTCGCCCGCCTGACCGCCGCCGGCATACCGGTGACCGACGCCTCGCAGCCGCTTGTCGATGCCATCCAGGCGTCCGGAAAGCCCGAGATGCAGGCCATCGCCGCGCTCGCCCGCCCCTGAGGCGCGTGGGCCGGCGCGCGCGGTTGCGCCGCCACATGAGCCAAAGACCGCGGCGCGACGGACCCGGACCCTGACGGTGCGCGCCGGCCGGTCGCGCGATTTCCGTGCAGGTTCAGTCTGGTGTCAGCTTGCCCGTTCAGCAGGAGCGGATCGGGCAAGAGGTCTCTCAGATGTTCCAATTCCAGCTGCGCGCGGGCAAGGCGCAGGCCCCCTTCGATGAGCCTGCGGGCGCGCTTCCCTCGGCCTTCCAGGTCAACCTCGCGGTGGCGGGCTTCCTTCTCATCGCGGACAACGCCACCTTCTGGCGGCGCAGCCTCGACATCTTCGGGGCGGGTCCACAGCTTCTCGTCTTCGGCGCGGCGATCGCGGCGCTCACCTTCTTCATTGTCGCGCTTTTCTCGATGGGGCCCTTGCGGCGGCCGATGCTGGCGGCGCTCCTGATCCTCGGTGCGGCGACCGGATGGTTCCAGGACCGGCTGGGCGTCACCCTTGATCGCGACATGATCGAGAACGTCGTCACCACCACCGTCGCCGAGGGCCGCCATCTCGTCACGCCGGGCTTCCTGATCCATCTTCTGGCCTTCGGCCTTCTGCCCGCCCTCGCCGTGCTGTGCCTGCCGGTGCGCGACAGGGGGTGGAGCGGGCTGATGCGCTCTGCGCTGACGGCCTCTCTGGCGCTGGCGCTCGGTGCGGGGCTGATCCTGAGCGATTTCAAGACCTTCTCGGCCGCCCTACGCGAACACAGGGAGCTGGTTTCGGCCTGGCAACCCGCGATGCCGATCGGCTCGGCCCTCCGCTACGCAAAACTTGCGCTGCGGACGCGCGACGTGGCGGTGGCGCCGCTCGGGCTCGATGCGCGCAAGGGTCCGCTGCTCGCGGCGGCAGGCAAGCCCGTGCTGACCGTGCTCGTGGTGGGCGAGACGGCGCGGGCGCAGAACTGGGGGCTGAACGGCTACGCCCGCGACACGACCCCGGACCTGCGCCGCCGCGGCGTCGTCAACTTCCCCGCGGTCGAAAGCTGCGGCACCGCCACGGCGGTCTCGATGCCCTGCATGTTCTCGGTCCTGCCGCGCCGCGGCTACAGCCAGGAGAAGGGCCTTGGGACCGAAAACCTGCTCGACGTGCTGGCCCATGCCGGTATCGCGGTCGAATGGTGGGACAACAACACCGGCGACAAGCAGATCGCGGCGAGGGTCGCCTCGGCCCGCCTGCCCGAGGTCCGCGACGCCTGCGCCGAGGGCGAATGCACCGACGCGGCCTTCCTGCCGCTGCTCGACCGAACGCTGGCCACGATGAACCGCGACACGGTCCTTGTCCTGCACCAGATCGGCAGCCACGGGCCGGCCTATCACCTGCGCTATCCGCGCGCGTTCGAGCGCTTTGCGCCCGCCTGTCACAGCGCCGAATTCTCGCGCTGCACCGATGACGAGATCCGCAACGCCTATGACAACTCGATCGCCTTCACCGATCATGTGCTGGCCGCGATGATCGACCGGATGGCGGAGCAGGAGCGGGTGATCCCGGCGCTGGTCTATGTCTCGGACCACGGCGAGTCGCTGGGCGAGAACGGGCTTTACCTGCATGGCGCGCCGCGTTTCATGGCGCCCGAGACGCAGACGCGCGTGCCGATGGTGCTGTGGCTGTCGGCCCCCTTCCGCGCCGCGATGACGCTGGATGAGGGGTGCCTGCGCGACCGCGCGGCGGAGCCGGCAAGCCACGACAACCTGTTCCATTCGCTGCTCGGGCTGATGGACATCCGCACCACTGCGCGGGACGCGGCGCTTGACCGCGTCTCGGCCTGCCGCACGTCCTGAGGAGGGCACCCATGACCGACCATGTCGATCTGCCCCGTCCGCCGCGGGCCGAGGGGGCGTCTCACCTGCTGGCCTCGGCTCGGCACTCGCTGGGTGGGCTGCGGCGTCTCGCGCGCGAGACGGCCTTTCGCCACGAGATGTTCGCCGGCGCCGCGGGCCTCGCGCTGCTGCTGGCGGCACGGGAGAGCCTTGCCGAGGTTCTTGGCGCGGTGATCCTGTTCCTGCTTCTGCTGGCGGCCGAGGCGCTGAACACGGCGATCGAGGTGATCGTGGACCATCTTGCCCCCGGCTGGGCCGAGTTCGCCCGCGACGCCAAGGATCTCGGCTCGCTCGCCGTCCTCTGCCTGATCGGCGCGAACGCGGCCTTCCTCGCCTATGCGCTGGCCGGCTGAGGCGGGATCGCCCGTGCCTCGAAGCCGTCGGCGCGGCCCGGCGCGGGCGAGAGCAGCTCGAGCCGCCAGCCTGCGCCCTTCGCGATCCCGGCCGCGATGGCAAGGCCAAGGCCAGAGCCCTCGCGCAGGCTGGTGCCCCGCTGGAAGCGCAGGGTGATCCGGTCAAGCAGGTCCGGCGGGACCGGCGGCCCGCCATTCGTCACGCGAAGCCCGCCTGCCCCCAGCTCCACCTCGACCGGCCCCGCTCCATGCAAGAGCGCGTTTTCCACAAGGTTCCGCGCGAGGATCGCGAAGGCGTCCGGGTCCATCCGCGCGGCAAGCGGGCGGATGTCGCAGCACAGCCGTTGGCCGTCGGACCCGTGCCGCGCATCCTCGACCACAAAGCCCAGGATCGGTGCCAGATCCTGCGGCGCCTCGCCCAGCACGCCCGCGCCCTCGGCCCGCGACAGCTCCAGCAGCTTTTCGGACAGCCGGGCGAGGCGCTTGAGTTCCTGTTCAAGCCGCGCCGCGCGGGGCCGGAGCGCCTCGGGCGCCTCGGCGATTAGGCGCTGCGCCTGCGCCAACGCCGCGGCGATCGGGGTGCGCAATTCGTGCGCCGCATTGGCGGTGAAGCTCCGCTCGGTCGCCAGCGCCCGGCCGAGGCGCGCCATCAGCCGGTCCACCGCATCGCGCAGCGGCAGCAGCTCGACCTGCAGCGCCTCTGTGGCCAGCGGCCGCAGGTCGGTCTCGTCCCGGCCCTGCACCTCGCGCGAGAGATCGCCAAGCCGCGCCAGACCTGCCCGCGTCCGCCACGCGACCAGCGCCAGCGTCAGCGGCAAAAGCAGCAGAAGCGGCGCCGCGAAGGTCACCAGCGTCTCGCGCACCGCCTCGCGCCGGTTCGAAAGCGGCTCGGCGATGGCAAGCGTCCAGCGCCCCGTCCGGTCCGAGACCGCATAGTGCCGGTGGCCGCCACTGGTCGAGAACCCGGCAGGCGTCGGGTTGGCGAAGGTCGAAGGCCGGGCATCCTGCGACCACAGAAGCACCGTGCCCGCGCGGTCACGCACCACCCAGGTCAGGTTCTCGGAATGCTCGCCGGCGCGTGCGATGCGCCGCGGCTCGGGCCCCGCCCGGCCGGGATCGCCGGCGAGCGCCAGCGGCAGCAGGCGCTCGGCGGTTTCCTGCAGCGCGCTGTCGAAGGTCTCGTCCAACTCCTCGCGCACCACCCAGCCGGCGCCCAGCGTCGCCAGCGTCCAGGTCAGCACGATCCCCGCCGCAAGGCTCAGCGACAGGTCGCGGCCCAGGCTGCGCGGGCGGCTCATTCGCGCACCAGCCGGTAGCCCATGCCGCGCTGCGTCTCGATCCGGTCGCGGCCGAGCTTCTTGCGCAGGCGGCTGACATAGACCTCGATCGTGTTGCTTTCGACTTCGGCGTCGAAGGCATAGAGCGTGTCTTCCAGCTGGCTTTTCGGGACGACCACGCCGGGCCGGCGCAGCAGCGTCTCGAAGATGGCCCATTCGCGCTGGCTTAGGGTGATCTCGCCCTCGGGGCCGTCGATCCGCCGGTCCGCGACATCGACCTGCAACGGACCGATCGACAGGCGCGGGCTGGGATTTCCGGCGTAGCGGCGCGAGACCGCGCCGATCCGCGCCGCGAGTTCGGTCAGGTCGAAGGGCTTGACCATGTAGTCGTCCGCGCCCGCGTTCAGCCCCGCGATGCGCTCCGTCACCCGGTCGCGGGCGGTCAGAATGATCACAGGCATGGCATGACGCCGCCCCCGCAGACCGCGCAGGAAGTCGAGCCCGCTGCCGTCCGGCAGATTCAGGTCGAGCAGGACGAGATCGTAGACCGCGGTGGCCATCGCCGCCGCCGCATCGCCTACGCCGGTCATCCAGTCGGCGGCATGGCCTTCGGCTGCGATCTGGTCGCGGATCGCGCTGCCGAGGCCTGGGTCGTCTTCAACAAGCAGGATGCGCATGGGTCTCCCTCCGGGGCGTCCTTCCTGCGCCGGGGCAGGCAGCGGGTCAAGTGTGGGTCGCTTGGCCCTGCCGCCGGCTTCGAGTGGTCATTGACCCCGCGCATCGCACATCTCGCCCGACCGGTCCAGGATGGTCCGGAGGAGGAATTGCCATGTCCATCCAAACCTCGTCGCTTGCAAAGCGCTGTTCCTGGCGCGCCGCCGCCGTCTTCACCATCGCCCTTTAGTCCGGGCTGATGCTCGGCCCGGGGCTCGTGCTCGTCGCGGCACCGAGCGGGCGGATCGCGAGACATCGCCTGGAGGCTCTGGGGCCTCGACCGCAGCGGCTGGGAGATGCTGCATCTTGTCGGTTCGGTCCTCTACGTCGCCGTCGCGCTCTGGCATCTGCTTCTGCATGTGAGCGTGGTGAAGAACCTTGTGTGGAACGCCGCGGCACATTCCGTGAGCCACCGGCGCGAGGCGCTCGTCGCCGGCGCCCTTGTCGCTCTGGTCGCGACTCTTGCGGTGCTCGACCTGCCGCCGGCGAGCTGGCTCGGCGATCTGACGGAATTCATGCGGCGCGATTTCTGGTAGGCAGCAGCTTGCGCGCGCCGCAGGACCGGCCGTGACGCCAGGCCGTCAGGTGCCGTGGATCCCGGTCCGGCGCAATTCCGCGACGGCCGCACTGGTTCCCGGCGATCTGACGTCACTCCCCGCGTTTGCGGCCGGTGATCATGGCGCGCACGAGGTTCTCGCGGTGCTGGAGCCCGGCCAGCAGCACGCCCGCCACATGCAGCGCCACCAGCGCGACGGTGGCATTGGCCAGTGTCTCGTGCAGGTCTTCGATCCATTCTGCGCCCCAGAGCGCGTCCGTGGTCATGGCCCAGCCCGAGGCGGCGGTGGCCGCCACCGATGCCAGCAGCGCAAGCACCATGGCCCCTCCCGCGGGATTGTGGCCGAGGTAGCGCCGTGGATGGCCGCGGGCGATCTCGGCAAGGTAGCCGAGCACGCGCGCCGGGCGGGCCACGAAATGGGCAAGGCGCGCGTGGCGGGGGCCGAGAAAGCCCCAGGCGAGGCGGAAGAGGACGAGCGCGAGAACGAGGTAACCCACCGCCTCGTGGCTGTCGGTCCCCGCCTCGGCGAGCATCTCCCAGCCGATGCTCGCGGCGAGGGTCCAGTGGAAGATCCGGTCAGCCGGATCCCATACCGTGACCTCGCGCGCCCTATGCGGGCGCGATTCGCCATCTTCACGGCGTCACTTCGTCTTGACGAGGTCGCCGCTCACCGGGTCGAAATAGGCCTCGACGCGCGTGCCGTCCTTCATGCCTTTCACTTCCCAGCAGCCGTCTTCCTCCTTGACGCCCTTGATCTCGTAGCCCTGGCCCGTCGCCAGCGTGGTGATCTGCTCCTTCGTCATCCACTGTTCCTTCGGATGATCGGTGCAGATGTCGGCGGCGAGGACGGGGGCTGCGGCCAGCAGGGCCGCTCCGAAGAACAGGATCTTGCGCATGTGATGTCCTTTGCGAGGCAGTTTCGGATTGTGCGAAGGGCAGATGCCCTCCGGTAGCGAGTGTCGGTGGTGGTGGGCGCCTCCGCCATCACCGCCAACGATGTCGGACTAGTGGCCGAACCTGACAGCAACCTGTCGGCGGAAGTGAAATGGCGCCTCCCTCCGCCGGGTGCCGCCGGAGGCGCGTGCGGGTCAGGGTTGCGGCCGGTTGATGAACTCCTGAAGGCTGAGCGTGCCCGAGCCGTCGGTGCCGAGGACGCCGAACTTCGCCTCATTGCGGGACTGCATCATCGTCATCCATGCCCGGTTCTGCGCCGCGCCGGGGCCCATGCGCACCTACATGAACTCCTCTTCGGTCACGGCACCATCGCCGTCGCCGTCCGTGGCCGCGAAGATCGTGGCGAATTCCTCATCCGTGCGGGGCAACCGAAGGACCGGCATTCCTGACCCCGCACCGCGGCCCATTCCGGCCCCGTTGCCGGTCTGAGCGATGGCCGAGGGTGCCAAGCGGTGCGTGACCAGAAGCACCGGAATGATTGGATGAACCTTCATGATGGTCTCCTTCCTTGGATCGCGGGCGCGCTGCGCTTCGGAGCCTTCCGGCTGGACCCCGGCGCCTCGCGCAGCCGTGCGACCGGCGGCTCGGGGCTGGGCCTTGGCATCGTGCGCGAACTGGCCCGCGCGAACGGGTGGCGCCTGATGCTGATCAACCGGCAGGGCGGCGGCCTCGAGGTCTGGCTGGAGCTGGACCGCGCCGACGGCTGATCCCGCGGGCTCTCGATCCGGCTGCCGGCCCGTCCCGCCTTCGCCCCGTCAATTCCCGCGTCCCGGACAGGCGGGGCAGGCGGTTCTTCCGGAGGAACAGGGAGCGTCGCACCAACTCAGCGTGCAGGTGGCGCAGGGGCTTTCGGTGCGGGAGGCGCCCCTCTCGGGGATGCCCGCCGCGAGGTGTGCCGCGGCGGGCAGACGGGGGGCGGAGGCGTTCCGGGGCACG
>NZ_VDEK01000058.1:0-10717 GCF_007668225.1 Cereibacter sediminicola
CGTGCCCCGGAACGCCTCCGCCCCCCGTCTGCCCGCCGCGGCACACCTCGCGGCGTGCATCCCCGAGAGGGGCGCCTCCCGAACCGAAAGCCCCTGCGCCACCTGCACGCTGAGCTGGTGCGACGCCCCCTGGTCCTCCGGAAGAACCGCCTGCCCCGCCTGTCCGGGACGCGGGAATTGACGGGGGAAGGCGGGACGGGCCGGCAGCCGGATCGAGAGCCCACGGGATCAGCCGTCGGCGCGGGCCAGTTCGCGCACGATGGCAAGGCCCAGCCCCGAGCCGCCGGTCGCAGGGCGGCGCGAGGACTCGAGCCGCTGCAACGGTTCGGTCATCCGGTCGATGCGGTCATCGGAGATGCAGGGACCGCGGTCGAGCACGCCGATCCGCAGGCCGCAGGGCTCGTCTCGGCCCGGAGGTCGATCGGGCGCTCCGGCGCGTAGCGGGCGGCGTTCTCCAGAAGGTTCCTCAGTGCGCGCTGCAGCGCCAGCGGCGCGACCCGCGCCGTCGGCGGGGCTGCCACCTCCACCCGCACCCGCGGGTGAGGGGCGGCCACATCCTCCAGGAACGGCCGCAGGTCGATCACCTCCTCGGCCTCGCGCCGAAGGCCGCGGGCAAGTTCCAGCGTCTGCCCGATCAGCACGTTCATCCGCTCCACATCGCGCTCGATCCGGTCAAGCTGCCCCGGAGTGCCCTCGCGCGCCAATTCCCGCCAGCACCGGTTCGTAAACGAGAAGCGCCAGCGCGAGCCGGGTGCCGTGCCAGCGAGCGAGGCTGGGCGGCCGGGCGGTCATGTGCAGGCCGGATTGAACAGATAGCCCGCGCCGCGCACGGTGCGGATGAAGTGCGGCCGGCGGGATCGGCCTCGATCCGGCGGCGGAGACGCGTCACGCGGTTGTCGATGCTGCGGTCGAACGGGTCGCGGTCCTTGCCCCGGATGAGCTCGATCAGCCGGTCGCGCGTGAGCACCCGGTTGGGATGGCGCAGGAACGCGTCGAGCAGGTCGTATTCCGCCGTCGTCAGCTCGACCGCCTCAGCCTCGCTCCAGAGCCTGCGGGCGCCTGGGTCCAGCCGGAAGGCTCCGAAGCACAGGCACTCGGCGGCGCGATCCTCCGGCGGTGCGTGCCGGCGCAGAAGCGCGCGGAGGCGAGCCAGCAGTTCGCGCGGGTTGAAGGGCTTGGCCATGTAATCGTCGGCGCCGACCTCGAGGCCGACGATTCGGTCGGTCTCGTCTCCGCGCGCCGAGAGCATCAGCACCGGCAGGTCGCTCTGCCCGCGAATCGTGCGCAGAAGGGTCAGGCCGTCCTCGCCCGGCAGCATGAGGTCCAGCACCAGCGCGTCGGGCTGCCCCCGCGCGAGGCTCTGGCGCATGGCCGCGCCGTCCGCGGCGGACTCCGCCCTGAAACCACTTGACTGAATGTAGGTGCAGAGCAGATCGCGCAGATCCGGGTCATCGTCCACCACGAGCACCCGGGGATCGCGAGTATCGCTCACGTCACACCTCCCACGAACAGCGATCCTGCCGTGCGACAGACTGCGACAGAGCGCGACACGTGCGGGATCAGGCGGTTACCGATGAACTGTGGACCGGAAGGGTCGATAGGAACAGCACCATGAAGCTCTTGAGGTCGTTCGCGTTTCCGCTGGTCCTGCTGCTGGCCATCGGTCCGACTGCGGCCGATCCGGGGCCGGCGCGGGAAGATGCAGGAAGGCTCCTGCGGGGGCTTGTCCCCGCCCCGGCACCTTCTCCGGCGCCCTACGGAACTGGCTACGAGACCCGCTATGGGACCGGGGACGGTTCTTCGGGCGGGGGCGGCGGTACCGGAGGCGAAGGCGGTGGCCGCGGCCGGTAGGCCAGGACATTCCGATCGGCGCAGGATGATCAAGCATAGGACACTACGCAACATGAAGACGCTTCTGACGGCACTCGCGGCGACCCTCGTTCTGTCCGTTCCGGGATTGGCCCTCGCGGGCGGAACCGGCGACCGCACCCAGGCCCGCGACAGGGACCGGGTCGACACTCCGGCACAGGATAACACGCCCATCGGGACGCACGATCAGTCGCGCGACCGGACGAAGGACTGCACGTCGAACTGAACCACATCCGCGGGCCTGCCTCGCGGGCGCCCGCGATCCAAGGAAGGAGACGATCATGAAGGTTCATCCAATCATTCCGGGGCTGCTGGTCACGCTCTGCCTGACACCATCGGCGATCGCGCAGACCGGCAACGGCATGGGCAACGGGACCGGAATGGGTCCCGGCGCCGGAATGGGCCGCGGTGCGGGGTCAGGGATGCCGGTCCATCGGATACCCCGCACGGATGAGGAATTCGCCACGATCTTCGCGGCCATGGACGGCAATGGCGACGGTGCCGTGACCGAAGAGGAGTTCATGTCGGTGCGCATGGGCCCCGGCGCGGCGCAGGACCCCGCGCGGATGACGATGATGCAGTCTCGCAAGGAGGCGAAGTTCGGCGTCCTCGACACCGACGGCTCGGGCGCGCCCCGCCTTCAGGAGTTCATCGGCCGGCCGCAACCTTGACCGGCAGGCGCCGTCGGCGGCATCCGGCGGCTTTCTCTTGAGGGACGCATTTTCACTCCCGCCGACAGGTTGCTGTCAGGTTCGACCACTAGTCCGGCGTCGTTGGCGGTAAGGGCGGAGGCGCCCGCCACCGCCGACACTCGCCACCGGAGGGCATCTGCCCGTCGCATTACCTGAACCTGACTCGCAAAGGACATCCCATGCGCAAGATCCTGTTCCTCGGCGCGACCCTGCTGGTCGCAGCGCCTGCCCTCGCCGCCGACATCTGCACCGACCATCCGAAGGACCAGTGGATGACGAAGGAGCAGATCACCACGCTGGCGGCCGGCCAGGGCTACGAGATCAAGGGCGTCAAGGAGGAAGGCGGCTGCTGGGAGGTGAAGGGCATGAAGGACGGCACCCGCGTCGAGGCCTATTTCGATCCGGTGAGCGGCGACCTCGTCAAGACGAAGTGACGCCATGAAGCCCGGGCGCCGCCTTCGGGCGCGCGAGGTGACGGTGTGGGATCCGGCCGTCCGGATCTTCCACTGGACGCTCGCGGCAAGCATCGGCTGGGAGATGGTGGCCGAGGCAGGAACCGACAGCCACGAGGCCGTCGGCTACCTCGTCCTCGCGCTGATGCTTTTCCGCCTCGCCTGGGGGTTTCTCGGCCCCCGCCACGCGCGCTTCGCCGACTTCATTGCTCGGCCCGCGCGCGTGCTCGGTTATCTTGCCGAGCTCGCCCGCGGCCACCCGCGGCGCTACCTCGGCCACAACCCCGCGGGAGGGGCCATGGTGCTTGCGCTGCTGGCGTCGGTGACGGTCACCGCCGTCTCGGGCTGGGCCATGACCACGGACGCGCTCTGGGGCGCGGAGTGGATCGAGGACCTGCACGAGACACTGGCCAACGTCACCGTCGCACTGGTGGCGCTGCATGTGGCGGGCGTGCTGCTGGCCGGACTCCAGCACCGCGAGAACCTCGTGCGCGCCATGATCACCGGCCGCAAACGCGGGGAGTGACGTCAGATCGCCGGGAACAGTGCAGCGTCGCGGAATTGCGCCGGACCGGGATCCACGGCATCTGACGGCCCGGCGTCACGGCCGGTCCTGCGGCGCGCGCAAGCTGCTGCCTACCAGAAGTCGCGCCGCATGAAGCCCATCAGATCGCCGAGCCAGCTCGCCGGCGGCAGGTCGAGCACCGCAAGGGTTGCGACCAGAGCGACAAGGGCGCCGGCGGCGAGCAATTCGCGCCGGTGGCTCACGGAATGTGCCGCGGCGTTCCACACCAGGTTCTTCACCACGCTCGCATGCAGCAGCAGATGCCAGAGCACGACGGCGACGAACAGGACCGAACCGGCAAGATGCAGCACCTCCCACCCGCCCCGGTCGAGGCCCCAGAGCCTCCAGGCGATGTCCTGCGCGATCCGTCCGCTCGGTGCCGCGACGTTGGGCAGGAGGCGCGATGCGCGGTGTCAATGGCGGCACGAAACCGGCCGGCACGCGGGCCGCGCAGACCCGGCCCTTGACCGGCTGCCGGTCCCGCTCCACGAAGGAAGCGCCAGAGGGAGACCCCATGCGCATCCTGCTTGTTGAAGACGACGCCGGCCTTGGCAGCGCGATCCGCGACCAGATCGCCGCCGAAGGCCATGCCGCCGACTGGATGAGCGGCGTGGGCGATGCGGCGGCGGCGATGGCGACCGCGGGCTACGACCTCGTCCTGCTCGACCTGAACCTGCCGGACGGCAGCGGGCTCGACTTCCTGCGCAGCCTCCGGTCGCGGGGGAACGCCATGCCGGTGATCATCTTGACCGCGCGCGACCGGGTGACCGAGCGCATCGCGGGCCTGAACGCGGGCGCCGACGACTACATGGTCAAGCCTTTCGACCTGACCGAGCTGTCGGCCCGCATCGGGGCAGTCTCGCGCCGCTACGCGGGAAATCCTAACCCGCGCCTCGCGATCGGTCCCCTGCAGGTCGATGTGGCCAACCGGCGAATTGACGGGCCGGATGGCGAGATCACGCTGAGCCAGCGCGAATGGGCGATCTTCGAGACGCTGCTGCGCCGGCCCGGCGTGGTTGTCCCCAAGAGCCAACTGGAAGAGACGCTCTATGCCTTCGATGCCGAGGTCGAAAGCAACACGATCGAGGTCTATGTCAGCCGCCTGCGCAAGAAGCTCGGGCGCGACCGGATCGAGACGCAGCGCGGCATGGGCTACCGTCTGGTGCGGGAATGAGCCGCCCGCGCAGCCTGCGCCGAGATCTGTCGCTGAGCCTTGCCGCGGGGATCGTGCTGACTTGGACGCTGGCGACACTGGGCGCTGCCTGGGTGGTGCGCGAGGAGATGGACGAAACCTTCGACAGTGCGCTGCAGGAGACGGCCGAACGCCTTCTGCCGCTGGCGCTCGCCGACGATCCCGCCCGCACAGGCGCGGAGCCGCGCCGCATCGCGCGCGCCGGAGAGCATGGCGAGAACCTGACCTGGGTGGTGCGCGACCGCGACGGCACGGTGCTTCTGTGGTCACAGGATGCCGAGCCTGCGACCTTCGCCGGCCCCACCCCCGCGGGCTTCTCGACTACCGCGGGCCACCGGCTCTATGCCGTTTCGGACCGCTCGGGGCGCTGGACGCTTGCGATCGCCGAGCCGCTTTCGAACCGGCGCGAGGCGGTGCGCGAGACACTGGTGACCTTCGTGGCGCCGCTCCTGCTGCTTCTGCCGCTGACGCTCTCGCTGGTCGCATGGCGGACTCGGGCGGGGCTGGCGCGGCTCGGCGATCTCTCGCGCGAGGTGCAGGGCCGGGACGAGACCGACCTGCGGCCGCTGGCCACGACGGCGCTGCAGGTCGAGCTTCTGCCGCTGCGCGATGCGGTGGACCGGCTGATGGCGCGGCTTGGCCGGGCGCTTGCGACCGAGCGGAGCTTCACCGCCAACGCGGCGCATGAGTTGCGCACCCCCATCGCCGCGGCGCTGGCGCTGGCGCAGCGCCTGATCGCCGAGGCGCCCGAGGCGCTGCAGCCGCGCGCGACACGGCTCGAGCAGGAACTCAAGCGCCTCGGCCGCCTGTCCGAGAAGCTGCTGGAGCTGTCGCGGGCCGAGGGCGCGGGTGTGCTCGGCGAGGCGCCGCAGGATCTGGCGCCGATCCTCGGCTTCGTGATCGAGGACGCGCGTCATGGTCCCGAAGGCCACCGCCTGCGCACCGATCTGCGCCCGCTCGTGGCGCGGATGGACCCGGACGCCTTCGCGATCCTCGCGCGGAACCTGATCGAGAACGCGCTGCTGCATGGCGAGGGGCCGGTCGAGGTGGCGCTGGGGGACGGTGGCCTGAGGGTGACGAACGGTGGCCCGCCGGTTGCGCCGGATCTGCTCGACCGGATCACGCTGCGCTTCCAGCGCGGCACCAGCCCGCGCGAGGGATCGGGCCTTGGTCTTGCCATCGCGGCCGGGATCGCGCGGGGCGCGGGGTGGCGGCTCGATCTTGTCTCACCCGCGCCGGGCCGCGTCGACGGGTTCGAGGCACGGGCCATCCCGCCTCAGGTGGCCAGCGCATAGCCGAGGAAGGCGAGGTTCGCGCCGATCAGGCAGAGGACGGCAAGCGAGCCCAGATCCTTCGCATTGCGGGCGAATTCGGCCCAGCCCGGGGCGAGATGATCCACAACCACCTCGATCGCGGTGTTCAGCGCCTCGGCCGCCAGCAGCAGCAGGAAGAGGATCACGGCCCCGAGGATCTCGGCAAGCCCCGCCCGCGCCGTCAGCAGCAGCGCAAGGCCCGCGGCGCCGGCGATCAGTTCGTGGCGGAAGGCCGTCTCGCGCGACAGGCGCCGCAGGCCGCCCAGCGAGTGCCGGGCCGAGGCCAGCAGGTGATGCGCGCCCTCGGCGCGCGGCGGACGGGGCAGATCGACATGGTCGGCCATGGGCGACCTCCTCAGGACGCGCGGCAGGTCGAGATGCGGTCCAGCCCCGCATCCCGCGCCGTGGTGCGGATGTCCATCAGCCCCAGCAGCGAATGGAACAGGTTGTCGTGGCTTGCCGGATCCGACGCATGCTTGCGCAGGCAGTCCTCATCCAGCGTCATCGCGGCACGGAAGGGTTCCGACAGCCACAGCACCATGGGTACGCGTGTCTGCGTCTCGGGCGCCATGAAGCGCGGCGCGCCATGCAGGTAGAGCCCGGCCTCTCCCAGCGACTCGCCGTGGTCCGAGACATAGACCAGCGCCGGGATCACCCGGTCCTGCGCCGCCAGCCGGTCGATCATCGCGGCCAGCACATGATCCGTGAAGGCGATCGAGTTGTCATAGGAGTTGCGGATCTCGTCGTCGGTGCAGCGCGAGAACTCGGCGCTGTGACAGGCAGGCGAGAAGCGCTCGAACGCCCTCGGATAGCGCAGGTGGTAGGCCGGCCCGTGGCTGCCGATCTGGTGCAGCACGAGGACCGTGTCGCGCTCGATCGTGGCGAGCGTGCGGTCGAGCAGCGGCAGGAAGACCGCGTCGGTGCATTCGCCCTCGGCGCACGCCTCCGGCACCTCTGGCACGCGGGCCGAAGCCACGCGCGTCGCGATCTCCTTGTCGCCGGTGTTGTTGTCCCACCATTCGACCGCGACACCGGCATGGGCCAGCACGTCAAGCAGGTTCTCGGTGGCAAGCCCCTTCTCCTGACTGTAGCCGCTGCGCGGCAGGACCGAGAACATGCAGGGCATCGACACCGCGGTGGCGGTGCCGCAGCTTTCGACCGCGGGGAAGTTGACGACGCCGCGGCGGCGCAGGTCCGGGGTCGTGTCGCGGGCGTAGCCGTTCAGCCCCCAGTTCTGCGCCCGCGCCGTCTCGCCCACCACGAGCACGGTCAGCACCGGCTTTCCCGCAGCCGCCAGCAGCGGCCCCTTTCGTGCATCGAGGCCCAGCGGAGCCACCGTCACATCCCGCGTCCGAAGTGCGAGCTTCGCATAGCGGACGGCC
The DNA here is from genome assembly GCF_007668225.1 of Cereibacter sediminicola. Taxonomy (NCBI): domain Bacteria; kingdom Pseudomonadati; phylum Pseudomonadota; class Alphaproteobacteria; order Rhodobacterales; family Paracoccaceae; genus Cereibacter; species Cereibacter sediminicola. Next base: position 7,466 of record NZ_VDEK01000058.1, read on the forward strand.
GAGCCGATCGGCATTGCGGGCTGCCAGGCCGAGACCAGTTCCTTGCGCTCGCGCAGGACGGCCGAGAAGGTCTTGAAGTCGCTCAGGATCAGCCCCGCGCCGAGCGCCAGCGCCAGACCGGCGGTGAGGCCTGTGCGCATCAGCCCGCTCCACCCCCTGTCGCGCACCGGCAGGCACAGCACGGCGAGGGCGGGCAGAAGGCCGAAAGCCAGAAGATGGATCAGGAAGCCCGGCGTGACGAGATGCCGGCCCTCGGCGAAGGTGGTGGTGACGACGTTCTCGATCATGTGGCGGTCGATGGTGACGCCCAGCCGGTCCTGGAACCATCCGGTCGCCGCGCCGAGGATCAGGAGCGCCGCCAGCATCGGCCGCCTCAGCGGCCCCATCCCGAGAAGCGCGACGATGAAGAAGGTGAGCGCCGCGATCGCCGCGCCGAAGACGAGAAGCTGTGGACCCGCCCCGAAGATGTCGAGGCTACGCCGCCAGAAGGTGGCGTTGTCCGCGACGAGAAGGAAGCCCGCCACCGCGAGGTTGACCTGGAAGGCCGAGGGAAGCGCGCGCGCAGGCTCATCGAAGGGGGCCTGCGCCTTGCCCGCGCGCAGCTGGGATTGGAACATCTGAGAGACCTCTTGCCCGATCCGCTCCTGCTGAACGGGCAAGCTGACACCAGACTGAACCTGCACGGAAATCGCGCGACCGGCCGGCGCGCACCGTCAGGGTCCGGGTCCGTCGCGCCGCGGTCTTTGGCTCATGTGGCGGCGCAACCGCGCGCGCCGGCCCACGCGCCTCAGGGGCGGGCGAGCGCGGCGATGGCCTGCATCTCGGGCTTTCCGGACGCCTGGATGGCATCGACAAGCGGCTGCGAGGCGTCGGTCACCGGTATGCCGGCGGCGGTCAGGCGGGCGACCACATCCTCTGGCGTCGTGCCCAGGAGTGGCGCCAGCTCGGAGGCGGGATTGGCAAGGATCCGGTGCGAGAAGGCCAGCGACGGCGGGCCACCCGCCTCGCCCGACCCGAGCAGCAGCAGGAACAGCGCCGCGGCCAGCGCCGAGGCCGCCAACGCGATCCCCATCGGCCTCCGGCGGAACTGGTTCAGGAAGCCGCGCCAGTTCTTCCAGAGATGCAGGGCGAAGGGCAGGATGAGCACCATGCTCAGCCATTCGTGCATTCCATGAAAGCCGCCCGGGCCGATGTGAAAGAAAAGCGCGATACCGGAGATCAGCGAAACAAGGAAGAGACCCGTGATGAACGGCGTGGCGTAGCGTCCCAGAACTGAGGACATGACTGGCTCCTGCATGTGGCCCCGACGCTGCATTATAGCGACCGTAGCGATGGTTCCGGCGGCTCGATGCAGGTGAAACGGCCGTGGGACCCGAGGCCGTCGCCGAAACGCACGGGTCGCGAAGGGCTGCGACACCTCGCCGCAAGGGGTCAGGGCGGGCGGCGCGGGGCGATCCGGACCGCCTCGGCGAGCCGGTTGCCGGGATAGAGCACGACCCGCGCGCCGTCCGCGATGCCGCCCAGAACCTGAACCGTGTCGGCTCCGCGCCGGCCCACCTTCACGGGCGTCAGCAGGGCGCGCCCCGCCTCCTCGCGGAAGACCGCCCAGCCCGCGCCATGCCGGAAGAGCGCGTGCAGCACCTCGGGTGCGGACTAGACCACCACGCGCACGAAGACGCGGAAGCGGTCGCCGAGGCCGGGCCTTTGGGCGGCCGGGGTCAGGTCACACCGCGATCATGGGGCCCAGACCGGCCGCCGCATGAACCGTTGACATGTAACGACCGTTACATCATCGTCGTCCACAATGGATATCGTCTGGCTTCTCCTGACCTACAAGGTTCCTGCAGAGCCCTCAGCCCGACGCATCGCGATCTGGCGCAAGCTGAAGGGCATGGGCGCGGTTTATCTGCAGAATGGCGTCTGCGTCCTGCCGAAGGCCGACGATCACGTCCGGCGGCTCAAGATCTTGGAGAACGACATCGCAAAGGCGGGGGGCGAGAGCGTGATCCTCGAAACCGTCGCGCTCGACCGTGGGCAGGAGACAAGGTCATCGCCCGCTTCAAGGCCGAGCGGGACGAGGCCTATGCCGAGTTTATCGACAAATGCGACGACTTCGAGCGCGAGGTCGCCAAAGAGGTTGCGGCCAGCCACTACAGCTATGCCGAACTTGAGGAGAACGATGTCGATCTGAAGAAGCTTCAGGGCTGGCTCGAGAAGATCGGCAAGCTGGATTTCTACGGCGCCGCGCGGGCCGAGGAGGCGCGGGCGCGGCTGAAAGGCTCCGAGGCGGTGCCGGACGACTACGCCCAACGCGTCTTCGACGTCAGGGGCGAGAACGGCTGAAACCGGAGGTGGGCCTATGCTTGACACGCTGTCGCAGCACAGTTTCTTCCCTCGTTTCCCGCCCGAGGTGCTGGAGCGGTCACCCTCCCGCATGATGGCATGGGCGGATCGGCAGCGTCAGCGCGCGGCCTTGGCACGGCTGGATGACCGGCTACTCAGGGACGTGGGCGTTACCCGCTGACCTGCCACGGGCTTTTTCCTACCTCGATCTCGGGCCGCCGCGTGGCGCGGGAGCTGACGGCACTGATCGAACGCGGGGCAAGCCCGGGATGATCGTCAGCGACAACGGGACGGAGCTGACCTCGAACGCGATCCTGAAGTGGTGCGCCGAGCACAAAGTCGAATGGCACTATATCGCGCCCGGCAAGCCGATGCAGAACGGCTTTGTCGAAAGCTTCAATGGCAGGATGCGGGACGAGTTCCTGAATGAAACGCTGTTTCGCAACTGGCCCACGCGTGTGATCTGATTGCCGCCTGGGTCGCCGACTACAACACCGCGCGACCCCACTCGGCCCTCGGCTACCAGGTTCAGCCTGAACAACGCGATCAGGCGGCCGCGTGACTGTAGCCGCGAGCGCGCTCCTGCCGGATCATCGCCAGAACGAGGGTAATGACGGCGGCAAGAAGCTTCCTCAGATGGGCGAGGATCTTGCGGATGTTGTGACCGCATCCGCAGAGGACGGCGAAGAGGGCGTCACCAATGACGCCTTTGAGGAAGCAGCGCGACAGCCTTCCGTCGGTCTTCATGTGGCCGATCTCGGGTTCGATGCTGCTGCGCCGACGCAGCGCCTTTGCCAGCGCCGGGGCCAGCCCGCGGCGGGTGCCGCTGATCAGCACCTGGGTGTGCTGGACGCCGTGGCCCTTGTATCCGCGGTCGACGACAGCGCGTTTGGCCGGGTGGCCGGTGAG
>NZ_VDEK01000059.1:0-10005 GCF_007668225.1 Cereibacter sediminicola
CGGGGGGTCAAAATTGGACGCCGATTGGGGGTCAATTTTGGATGCCGATTGACAGGCAGGGGTGGCAAAGGCTGTTGGTCGCCATATCGTCGCCAGTGAGGTACTGAACTGGGGGTCAGGCTGTTCCGATTGGCAAGGTAACAAGTTCTGGCATGGGCTCCCCGCGCATCTCTGGCTTCTGGGCCATCCCTTCGACTGACAATCCCCTAATCCCGTTCGCTTGCCTGCGCGCAACCCCGCGTCAGTCCGGGCCGTGTTGCCCCTTTGGGGCTGCCCGCTCCACCCCGGTCCTCTGGGGGTTTCCGGCGTCCGTTCCGTCCACCGTGCACGCGTCACCCGACGGGCTTTCTCCGGGTCTTGTCGAAGGGACGGTCCCTAAGACAGGACACATAGGAGCGAACCCATGCAGAACATCGTCATCCTCGCCGGCAACATCGGTCAGACCCCCGAAGTCCGCACCACCCAGGGCGGCACCAAGATCACCAACTTCAGCCTCGCCACCTCCCGCCCCCGCCTCTCGGAAGGTCGCGTCCTGCGCGACGAGAACGGCTACCGGGTCATGGACACCGAATGGCACCGCATCACCTGCTTCAACGGTCTCGGCAAGACGGTCGCGGAGCACTGCGAAAAGGGCATGAAGGTCCTCGTCCACGGCCGCATCCACTACACCAAGTGGATCGACAGCATGGGGAACGACCGCTACGGCTGCGAGATCATCGCCGAGAAGGTCGACTTCCTGAGCCGCCCGAAGTCGGCCGAGACCGAAAACCCCGAGCTGGTCGACCGCGACGACGAGATCCCGTTCTGAGGAACGGGGTCTCCCCCTCAGGCCCGGCGGGGAAACCCGCCGGGTTCGGTAGCTCTCCGGCCTTAGCAGCCGCTCGACTGTCCGGAGTGCTGCATGGCAGAATTTCCAAGCCAACCGTCTTACAGGTGCCGCAGGGCTCTGATGATGGGCCCCCCCGACATGACCGTTGTCCGTTGTGGATCCTCGCAGACCCACCTTGTCACGTTGATGCCGTCGGGCACGGTCCAATCATCATCATAGCCGGTCTTTGCCCTACAAATGCCGACACTTATGTGCTCTCTTCGTCGCGATAAGACCCGGGAGGAGCCTACATGCGGAAATTGTTGACGCCCAATCTAGACCATTTTATTGGTTCGATTTTTTTTGATCTAGTCGCCTAGAGCACGCCGATGCACAATGAGATAAGGCTGGCTACTGCCGAAACAGCGACATTCCTTCAAAACCACCTCCCTGGCCTTGCTGAAGACTGGTGGAACAAACTCGTCGTCGATCGCCTGAGCTTTCAGCAACAGCGCATCATTACAGAAAAAAACCTCACGACACTGCGCCAACTCGACTTCGCGGGCCTACTGCGAGTCGTTGACCAGAACTGGTATGACCTCTCGGCGGCGCTGAACTTACCGCGCGAAGGCAGAAACTGGGTCAAGGAACTGCAGACTGTCCGCAACAAGTGGGCCCATGCGTCCTCAGAAACCATGCCGCCCAGTGAACAGTACCGGGACGCCGACACGCTCGGCCGCTTCCTTGGATTGATTGGAGCTTCGCAATCGGCGGTTTCTGCCGTTGAGAAGATCAAGACCGACGCTCTTACGGCCATGTCTGGAACAGAAACTAAGTCGGCTGCGGCCGCCAATATCGATAACCCGGCTCCCGTCGAACAACCGACAAATCGCGAGCACCTCTTTGCCGTGGGCGAGGTCGTAACGCTCCGCTCGGATATGTCGGTGCGGCTGCCGATCCTGCAGGTCGTTCTCAGAGGTGCGGAGCCGCGATACCGTGTTTTCCAGGATGGCAAGTACGCCACTTTTTATGAAAGCCAGCTTGCCGCCGTCGTTGACGAGCAAGGGGAGAATCTTGCGATTTCCGTCGAGGATTTTCGGGCGCGGCTGACGGCCCTGCATTTGCTTTCGCCTTCCAGCGCCAATCTGTTCTCGCTGCGCTCTGGCCGCGTCAATTTTGTTCCCTATCAGTATCGTCCGGTGCTCAAGCTTATCCGTTCCGATCGACCGCGCCTGCTGATCGCGGACGAGGTCGGCGTCGGCAAGACCATCGAGGCTGGTCTTATCCTGCGTGAGCTGCGCGCCCGCATGGACATCTCTTCGATTCTCGTTATCTGCCCGAAAGCGCTGGTCGCCGAGAAGAAATGGCAGGCGGAGATGAAGCGCTTCGACGAGGTATTCACGCCGCTCGACGGGAAGCTGCTTCGTCATTGCCTGCAGGAAACGGACATGGAAGGCGAGTGGCCGGAGCAACACGCCAAGGCGATCCTACCATTCTCCCTTTTTGACTCAGAGTTGGTGCTCGGGCCGGAAGGCAAGCGGCGCAAGAGCAAGGGGCTTCTCGATCTCGAACCTGCTCCCGCATTTGATCTGGTAATCGTCGATGAGGCGCACCATATCCGCAATCCTGAAACCTTCCTGCACCAGGGGATCAGGTATTTCTGCGACAACGCCAAGGCGGTCGTGCTGATGACCGCAACGCCGGTGCAGCTCGGCAGCGGCGATCTGTTCACCCTGCTCAATGTCCTAAGACCTGATCTGGTGATCGACAGGACCAGCTTTGAGCAAATGGCCGAGCCGAACGGCTATCTGAACGAAGCCGTTCGGCTGTGCCGACGGAAGGAAGAGGGTTGGCAAGAGCAGGCCATCGAACAAATGAAGGCGGCAGCCCAAACGGATTGGGGTCGGCTATTCCTGCGCGAAACGCCCTCCTTCCAGTCGGCTTTCGACAACCTGCGCCGCTCTGACGTTGACGATGCTGCGCGGGTCACGCTGATTGGGGCGCTCGAAGGCCTCTACACCTTCAGTTCCGTCATCAACCGGACAAGACGGCGGGATATTGGCGAATTCACCAGCCGGAAACCGCAAACCCTTACGGTGCCCTTTACCGACGAACAGCAGGCTTTCCATGATGATCTTCTCGGTGTGATCGCGCGTATCTTGGCGCGCTGCCACGGTCAGCAGAACGTCAAGTTTATGATGACGACGGTGCGGCGGCAGGCGGCGAGTTGCCTATACGGCCTTGCCCCGATGCTGCGCGACATCCTGGGCCGCAAGCTGGATCAGCTTGAGTTCATGGAATCCACGGACAGTGACGACACCACGGATTTTGGCTTCGTCGAAGAAGTCCGCGCCGAGATAGAAGACCTGATCGCACGGGCAGAGCGTCTGGACAGTCAGGACGAAAAGGTCGAAGCCTTCATCCGGGCGCTGGTCGATAAGTCCCGGCTGGACAATAACAAAGCGCTCGTCTTCAGCACCTTCAGGCACACGTTGGCCTATCTGGCCGCGCACATGGAAGCATCAGGGCTGCGCTACGGCCTTGTCCATGGCGATGTGCCGGACGACGAACGGGCCGATCTCAGAAAGCGCTTCTCGTTGCCCAAAGACGACCCGCAGGCAATCGATGTGCTGCTCTCATCTGAAGTGGGTTGCGAGGGTCTCGACTTTCAGTTCTGCGACTTCCTCGTCAACTACGATCTGCCCTGGAACCCGATGCGGATCGAACAGCGCATTGGCCGTATCGATCGCTACGGACAGAAGGCCGAGACCGTCAGCATCGTTAACCTCGTCACGCCGGGCACCGTTGATGCAGACATCTATCAGCGCTGCTTGTTGCGCATCGGCGTGTTTCAGCACGCTGTTGGCGGCAGCGAAGAGATTCTCGGCCAGATCACCCGGCAAATTCACGACATCGCCGAGAGCTTCACCCTGACAGAAGCAGAGCGCGCAGAAAGGCTGCAGCAACTCGCCGACAACGGTATTCGCAAAGTCAGGGAAGAGCAGGAACTCGAAGACAAGCAATCAGAACTCTTCGGGCTGAACTTGCCGAAGCAGGCCTGGCGTGAAGAAATTGAGGCCGCCGAGACATTCTGGCTGGCACCATCTGCTATCCAGCAATGCGTCGTGCGCTATCTGGCTGCCAGATTAGGGGCGGGGGATACCCAGCACATACAGGGCGACCGGCCGGTCAAGAACCTGCGTTTGGCGCAGGAGGCCAGAAACACCCTACTGACCGACTTCCGTGCCCTCGGTCGAAAGCCGGACATGGTCACCCGCGACTGGGAGCGCTGGCTCAAGGGTGCCAATCCTAATCTTGCCGTGACTTTCGATCAGGGCGCAGCGACTGACAATCCCAAGATCACGCACCTGACCCTCCTGCACCCGCTTGTGCGTCAGGCGGCCCGTTACTTCGAGATCGACGAGCCGATGCAATGCGTCCTGGAAGTCAATGATCAGTTGCCGGAAGGCATTTATCGTTTTGCCCTATATCGTTGGGCAAAGCACGGGATCAGGCCTGACGAGGAACTCGTCGCCATAGCAGAAGACCCGCAAGTCGAGGAAAAGCTGCTGGAGTTGCTGCCCCTTGCCGTTGAGCCGATCCAGAAGATCACACAATCATCGTCCGACTTCGAGGCGCTAGACCGGCTGCATCATGCAAAATGGTCTTCGGCGCAGGCCGACCACATCGCTGCCAACCAAGAACTTGCCGAGCATCGGATGCAGAGCCTGACGGCAAGCCATAGGGCGCGTGTGAACACGCTCCAAGACCAGCTCAGCAAGGCGACTAACGAGAAGATACGGCTGATGAAGCAGAGCGAGCTTGCCAGGGCAGAAGCCGACTTTGATCGACGGGTTTCTGAAATCCAGAATGCCGGTCAAACAGGCGATGTCCGGGCCATGCCGGTGCTCATTGGTACGATCGTGGCTAAGGGGCGCGCGTGATGTCGAGCTTTCTGACAGAACTCTCTGAGCAGCGGCGCAAGTTTCTCGAAGGCCTGGATGCTAACCAGGGGGACATCAACCTCGACATCTTCGAGGACTTCTATCCCGATCAGGCGCACTTCGTGTTCGAGCTGCTGCAGAATGCCGAGGACGCGAAAGCCACAGAGGTTACGTTCACCTTGACCAGCGAGGGATGCCGTTTTGAGCACAACGGCAGCAAGCTTTTCGATGAAGGCGATGTCCGCGCCATTACCGGTATCCATAACAGCTCAAAGAAGAAATCCGCCGACCAGATTGGCAAGTTCGGCGTTGGATTCAAATCAGTCTTTGTTTACACGGTTTCGCCAGAGATCACCTCTGGTGAGTACAGCTTCCGCATCTCCCGGCTGGTCATGCCCGAGGAATGCAGTGGCGAAGTCGTCAAATCCGGGTGGACGCGATTCTGGCTGCCGTTCAATAACCCCAAGAAGCCTGCTGACCTTGCGCATCAGGAGGTCGCTGCCGGCCTTCGTGAGCTGGCCGAGACGACCCTACTGTTCCTGTCGAACATTCACACCATCAGTTGGGCGATCGAAGGTGCCGACCACGGTTACGTGTTGCGGGTCGAGCATGACGACGAACACGTTGAGGTTCTCAAGCAGACCAACGGCAAGAAGACCTCCAGCGCCCACTTCCTGAGATTTACCGAAGCGGTCGAAGGCCTGCCCAATCAGCGCGTTGCCATTGCCTTCGCGCTGGAGTTTCTGCAGGGCAAGGAAAGCCTGCAAACCGGCCTGCCGCTGGCGCAACAGTTGAAGGTTGCTGCGGTTCCTGGCCAGGTGGCCGTGTTTTTCCCCGCTGAAAAAGAAACGTCCGGGCTAAGGTTCCACCTCCATGCCCCATTCGTTCCTGAGCTCAGCCGGGCGAGCATTAAGGAAACGCCGGTCAATACTCCCTTGTTCGCACAACTTGCCGCGCTGTCGGCAGCGGCGATGCACCGTGTCCGTGACCTCGGATTCCTGACGCCGGAATTTCTTGGTGTGCTTCCCAATAAGCAGGATGATCTGGGCAACCGCTACGTGCCCGTGCGGCAGGCGATCCAGGCGGCGTTCAAGTCAGAACCGCTGATGCCGGCTTACGACAAGAGCCACGCTCCTGCGGACGACCTCGTTCAGGCCAAAGCGGCGCTCAAGGAGCTGCTGAATGAAGCCGACATCGAGTTTTTGATTGAATACGAGGGGACCCCACCAAAATGGGCCGCTAATCGGGCGCTGCAGGGCACCAGAGTCGAACGGTTCATGTCCGATCTTGCGATCACCGAGTGGGACGTCTCGGAGTTTCTGCAGCATATTTCAGGCGCAGCAAGCGACAACAACTGGAGCAACCCTGAGGAGGACTTCCTGGAATGGTTGCAAGGGAAGCCTGTCGAATGGTTCCAGCAGTGCTATGCGATCCTTGCCCATGATCCTGATACTCAGGATGAGCTTCAGCAGTTGTCGGACTGTCGCATAGTCAGGCTGGACGACGGTTCTTTGTCGCTTGGGGAAGACTGCTATTTTCCGGACGAAGAACGGAAGTACTCGGGAATAGTGCCATGCGTTGACCCCACCCTCTATGAGGGCGGCAAGAGCAAGGCCCAGCAGAAGCTGGCAAGAAAGTTTCTCGAAGAGGTCGGTGTTACTCAGATCGGTGAATTTGAGCTCGTCGAGGCACTGCTGAAGAAAGAGTACTCCTCGCGCGAGCGCGTCTTGAAAGAACGCGAGCATCTCTCTCATCTCAGACGTTTTATGAAGCTGGTCGAAGATAATCGCTCTGCTGCCAGTTTGCTTGCTGAATACAAGATCTTTATGGGTGCCGACCAAAAATGGCATTCTGCAAAGGAAATTTTACTCGACAATCCATTCTGTGATACTGGCCTCGCCGAGTACTACGGGATTGTTGGATACCCGAGGCTGATTTCACCTCTCGCCGAGTTCTATGAATCGATGCCAATCGATTCTCGGAAACTCGGCAAGTTTCTAAGCGATCTTGGCGCAAAAACCGATATTGATATTGCCTATTCATCGTGCAGCAAGAACCCGAGCTGGGACTATCTTTCAGGCGTATGGGGAGAGCGCTACACCTCGCCTGTCGATCGGGACTACAAGTTTGATAGGTTCAACGAGATAGTATCTGGAATATCGCTCCGGCTCGCTCATCTGATTTGGCGGACGATGATTGCGCGTGGTGACTCTGTGCTGCAAGCGCAATACAGAAAGAATGTCTCGGGAGGTAGCCGATGGGCTGCTTCTCAACTCGTCCATCAACTTCGAAAAGGAGCGTGGGTTCCCCAAGGTGACACGTTCGTCCGGCCGACAGTGGCAAGGGCGGAACTGCTTCCGGAGGGTTTCGTGTTCGAGCCGGGCGCTGGCTGGATCAAGGCCATCGAGTTCGGCAAGTCGATTGCTCTACAGGACGAAAAGACAAAAGCCGAGGCCGCCGCAGCCGCTGAAAGCCAGAACAGGAAGCAGGCGGCAGCAGAAGAGCTAGGTTTCGTCGGTGCTGATGCGCTAGAGTGGCTCCAAAGGTTGTCAGAGGCATCGCCGGACGAGCGTAAGACGCTGCTCGATACGCTTGAGCACTTGAAGGCGAAGCCGGAATTTCCTGAGCACGACTCGCGCAATCCAGAGCGTCGGGCCGAACGTGTTGGCGAGAAAGCGCGCGACGCCGCAGAACGCGCCACCGTCGAAAAGACGCGCAGCGTCTCCGTGGGACGTGAGGAAGTCAAAGCCGAAACTTCCATGTATCTGACAAGCCAGTACTCGCGGGATGGCGCGCTATACTGCCAACTGTGCAAAGCCCCCATGCCGTTCAATTTGGACGACGGGACGCCATATTTCGAGCGCGTCGAATTCTTGCCGGCACTGAAGAGAAGGTACTTTCAGAACTATCTGTGCCTTTGCCCCAACCATGCGGCAATGTTCATGTATGCCAATGGCTCGAAGGACTTGATGTTGCCTATGTTCCTTGAACTGGAAGGCAACGAGCTCGAAGTCATCCTCGCCCAGGCCAACACCACCATCCAGTTCACCAATACGCACATCGCCGACCTGCGTAAGGTGATCGAGGTCGATGCCGAAACGTCAGAACCGTCACCGTAGCCGCCGCCGGTGCAGTCCGCTGAGCAGCTTTTATAGAGAATGTCCCAGCGGCGCTTCTCCCACTCCCACTTCTCTCACCGGCTAGATTGAACTTCAAGGATGCTCCATCGTTACCATGCAGACTGACGAGGTCGCCAGTGAGATTTCTACACCCCATGCCCTCAGGCGGCTCTCGGCCTTTAGGGCTCCAAAGAGTGCGAGTTTGGCCGGTTTTCCGGTGACGGGTTGAGGGTTCGGGAGAGTGGCTCCCGGCGCCCGTCGCGGGAGATAGACGATGGGCGTTGTGGAAGTTTTGGATCCGGTCGCGCCGACGCGGGCTGGTGGCTGGAAAGTGGATGTGAGCCGGGGTGAGCGGAACGGGCGGGTGTCGTCCGAATGGTTCAACCGGCCCGATGACGAGCGGTATCTGTCGCTCGACGATCTCTGGGCCAATGTGAAGGGCCGGTCGGAACGCAGCCGCAGCCGGGTTGTGCAGACGGCGGAAATCCGGGTCGAGGCCGCGCGAGACAACCCCGAGCGGTTGCACCTTATGCTGCCGAAGGCACATGAACCGGTCGCACCCACGCATTGGGCTTTTGGCCAGTTGGCCAGCATCGTCGGCGCACCGGCCTCCTACCTGCGGCAGTTGCCCGCGCCGCTGGCGGGGATCAACCTGCAATACGGCCTGACCAACCACCGGGCCGAGCAGGTGAAGACCTTCGAGACCGAAGATGGTCGCACGGAACTGCGCGCGGTCACCGGCCCCGATTATGGTCGCATCCATGACTTTGAGCTGGTCGAGGCGGTTCAGCGCATCGCGGGCAATGGCACCGGCGACACGCGCTGGAAGGTGCCGGGCGTGCTTGACTGGTCGACCGGGGTCTACAACCCCGATGTCGAGATCAGCCGCGACACGACCACGCTCTATGCTTCGGACCGCGATGTCTTCCTGTTCCTGGTCGATGATCACAACCCGATCGAGGCGGGCCGCCTGCCGGACGGCTCCCCCGATCTCTATTTCCGGGGCTTCTATTGCTGGAACTCCGAGGTGGGCGCGAAAACCCTCGGCATGGCGAGCTTTTATCTGCGGGCCGTGTGCCAGAACCGCAATCTCTGGGGCGTCGAGGATTTTCAGGAGATCAAGATCCGTCACTCGAAATACGCGGCCTCGCGCTTCGCGCATGAGGCCGCGCCCGCGCTGACGCGGTTCGCCAATTCCTCGCCGCAGGGCTTCGTGAATGGCATCAAGGCGGCGCGGCAGCAAGTCGTGGCGCGGACGGACGAGGATCGCGATGACTTCCTGCGCAAGCGCGGCTTCTCGAAGGCAGAGTCCGGCAAGATCATCGAGAAGGTTCTGATGGAAGAGGGCCGCCCGCCCGAGAGCATCTTCGACTTCGTGCAGGGCATTACGCGGCTTGCGCGCGACAAGACCCAGCAGGATGCCCGGCTCGAGATGGAAGGGCGCGCCAAGAAGCTCCTCGACCGGGTCGGCTGACGCCGGGCTCGACAACGCGACCGCCTGCATCGGCGGCGGTCGCGCACTTCCCTTCCACATGCATGCCACTCGCCCCGCCCCGAGAGGGCAGGGAGCTTCGGTGCGTGCAATTCAGCGAGACCCCCATGACCCCCTAGGAAGAAACCGTCATCCTCGCGGCCCGTGACATCCTCGGCCGCTACCTTAGCCAGAACCCGGTTATCGGCAGTTGGCATGCGCTGATGGACTATTGCGCGTTCAGCGTTCGCGGCCCGGTCGAACGCTTCCACGTGCTCTACCTCGACCGCAAGAACCGCATCATCTCCGATGAGCTCCTCTCGACCGGCACTGTCGACCATGTCCCGGTCTATCCGCGCGAGGTGATCAAGCGGGCGCTGATGCTGAACGCCAGCGCCCTGATCCTGATCCACAACCATCCCTCGGGCGATCCGACGCCGTCCGAGGCCGATCTCAGCATGACCAAGGAAATCCAGAAGGGGTGCAGGTATCTCGGCCTGACGCTGCACGACCACATCATCGTCGGCGCCGGGACGGAGCTGAGCCTACGAGCCTTGGGCAAGCTCTGAGGGCCCATCGGACCCGTCACCGCTGCCCCTTCGAGGAAGTGCGCGTTCCGGGGTGATCCGGTCAGGGATTCCGATCTGATCCGGTCACCCATTC